>DDXO01000085.1 GCA_002347155.1 Caldifarciminota bacterium UBA2258 | reverse complement strand
CTGTAGGGTCATGCCTGAAATCCCTCCTCGCCGGGGCCTGCCGAAACGTCGCCTGTCCCAATCCGCCGCGCGGCAGGGCGCGGACGTAGTCCGCGAGGTTGAGGTTGAGGCTGAGGTCAAGGATAAGGCAGAGGTTGAGGTCAAGGTCGAGGTAGAGGCAAAGAAGCGGAATGGACTTCGTCGCAGCGCAAGCCGAGCGGCTGACCGCCAGTCCCTGTTCCCCAGTCCCTGATCCCTGCCCCTGTCGCCTGAGTGAGAGTGCTATCCCACGCGGTTCATTCAAGTGAACCGCGCCCTACCGCCCTCTCCCCAATCTCTCCCCAATCTCTCTCCTCATTGACACCGGTGCCCGCGGGTTTAGAATCGAACCATGACCGAGCCGGGCTTCGTCCGAGAGGTTGCGGGGCTGACCACCGTGTCTGCAAGCCTCCGGCGTACGCTGCCGGTCGAAGCAACCTGCCCACTTTCCGAGGCGTCAGACTGATGGGGCATCGCTCTTGGTCGCCGCTGGGACGACTGGCCGACAACGCGACCGAGTTGCACGCCCATCAGGTCCTCAGGTTCCTTTATGATTCTTGCCTTGGCCCGATCGGTGGACCGGACGCCCCGGTCGCGCTCCACGAAATCTCGGGCGCCCTTCGGCTATCCCCCACGCTCGCGCGCGACGCGTGCAGGTTCCTGACCCGCAGGCACTTGGCCCTGAAGAGGGGAAGTTGCAGAGGATACTCCTACCACATTACCTCGGAGGGCGTCCTGTATGTCGAATCATCAGGAAGACGTGGCGCTTCGCCTGTCTCCAATCCGCCGCGCGGCAGTTGGCGGCTGCGCCGCAGCATCAAGCCACAAGCTTCAAGCCCACCGCCGGCCGAAGCACAAGCAACCCACGGCTGACGGCTTCCGGCCACCCATAGGCATTGCAGATCGACCGAGGTTGAGGCTGAGGTTAAGGCTAAGGTTAAGGTTGAGGTAGAGAGCCCGCACCCGACCTCGTCACAGCCCCAAGCCACAAGCTGTCAGCCGTGAGCCGTAGCCGGTAGTCCGCCGCCCTTTGTGCTGTCCCACCTTCCTTGATTCACCGTGTGCGGCCGATATAATCCGCCCGTGGCAAAGAAGCGCATTCTTACCGGCGACCGGCCGACCGGGCCTCTGCATCTGGGGCACTACGTCGGCTCGGTCGCTAATCGGGTGAAGCTGCAGGATGAGTACGAGACATTCGTCATACTGGCCGATATCCAGATGCTGACAACCCATTTCGACCACCCGGAGCGGCTGCGCCAGGACGTGCTGAACGTGGCCATGGACAACCTCGCCTGCGGCGTGGACCCGGACAAGGCCGCGCTGTTCATCCAGTCAATGGTCCCGCAGATTGCGGAGCTGACCGTCATCTATTCGAACCTCGTCACGGTCCAGCAGTTGTCCCACAATCCGACCATCAAGACCGAGGCGCTGCAGTACCATTTCGAGGAATCGATGCCGCTGGGGTTCCTGTCCTACCCGGTCAGCCAGGCAGCCGACATCACATTCTGCCGCGCCCACCTCGTGCCGGTGGGCGAGGACCAGGCCCCGCACATCGAGCAGACCCGGAAGATTGTCCGCAAGTTCAACGCGACGTACGCGGAGGTCCTGGTGGAGCCCGAAGGCCTGCTCCAGCCCAAGCTCGTCGGCCTGGATGGCAACACCAAGATGTCGAAGAGCCTGGGCAACGCTATTTTTCTTTCCGACCCGCCCGAGGAGGTGAAGCGGAAGGTCTCGACTGCGGTGACCGACCCGGCGCGGATTCACCCGACTGACAAGGGTCATCCGGACATCTGCGTGGTCTACGCCTACCACACGGCATTTAATCCCGAGGGCCGGTCCGAAATCGAGGAACGCTGCAAAGCCGGGACCATCGGCTGCGTCCCCTGTAAGAAGTTGCTGGTTGACGTTCTCAACCGTTTCCTCGCGCCCATCCGCGAACGCCGGGCGGTCTATGAGAAAGACCCGGCCCTGGTCTGGGACATTCTCAGCACAGGCACTGCCCGCGCCTGCGAGGAGGCCGCCGCAACCATGGCGCTGGTGCGCGAGGCGATGAAGATAGATTATCCCAGGTAGCAACCTGAGTAAGGCCGTCATCAATCAGTTCAAGGCCAGGGTCGGGACCTCGGGAACCGACAGGTCTCTTCCGCGTGGTCCGACGTCGACCTGGGTGCCCACGAATTACGGACTGATTGTCGCTGCCGGTCAGGGAAACCGGTACGGCGGGTATAAGCAGTTCGTCCCGCTTGCCGGCGAGCCGATTCTGGTTCACAGCGTGCGGGCTTTCGAGCGCTGCCACATGATATCCGGCCTCGTCGTCGTCGGCCCGCCGCGGCGCATGGCCCTGGTCCGACGGTTGCTCCGCGACAATGGGACCCGCAAGTTGATCGGCATCGTGCGCGGCGGCGAAACCCGGGCCGAGTCGGTCGAGGCGGGACTCGCCCTGCTTCCTGCCCGTGGTTTCGTGGCAGTGCACGACGCGGCGCGGCCGATCATCCACTCGGGCTTGCTTTCAAAGGGACTCCGCGTCTGCCGCGGCGCGGGCGCGGCCACCTATGGCCATCCGGTGACCGACACCTTGAAGCGGACAGAGGGCAGGGACATAGTCGCAACCGTTGACCGCTCCCCGCTGGTAGCAGTCCAGACCCCGCAGTTCTTCAGCATCGAGCTGCTCCGGCGCGCCCACGAAGCGGCCCGGAAGGCCCGCTTCGATGCTACCGACGACTGCGAACTGGTCGAACGGCTGGGAGTGCGGCCGGTCTGGATACCCGGTCCCCGGACGAACATCAAGCTGACCACCCCGGACGACCTGATTGTGATGCGGGCCCTGGTATGAAGCGGCAGCGCATCGCCCTGTTCGGCTCAACCGGCTCCATCGGCCGTTCGGTCCTCGACGTCGTCCGGCACCTGCCGGACCGGTTCGAGGTCAGCGTGCTCGCCGCCAACCGCTCGGTCCGCCGAATCTGCGAGCAGGCGCGTGAGTTCAAGCCGGCACAGGTGGTGCTAAGCGACCTGGACGCGTACCAGAAGGCGCGGCGTTTGCTCGGGGCCGGTACCGAGGTGCGGTGGGGACCGGCAGCCCTGATTGACGCTGCCGCCGCCCGCTCGACCGACTTCCTGGTCATGGCGATGTCCGGTACTGCCGGCCTGCTTGCCACTGTGGCCGCGCTCGAGCTCGGAAAGAAAGTGGCGCTTGCCACCAAGGAGATACTGGTCGGCTATGGCGAGCCGGTCATGCGCATCGCGCGCCGATCCGGCGGCGCTGTCCTGCCGATTGACTCAGAGCTGTCCGCCGTCCACCAGTGCCTGTCCGGCAAAGGACAAAGGACTAAGGACAAAGGCCAAAGTGCGGCCCCGGACACGTCCGAGGTCCGGCGCGTCATTCTAACAGCGTCAGGCGGTCCGTTCTGGAAAACCGGTCTGCCCCCCAAGGCTCGGCTGGCCGACGTGCTCAGGCACCCGACCTGGTCCATGGGCCGCAAGATAACCGTCGACTCCGCCACCCTGATGAACAAGGGCCTCGAAGTCATCGAAACCTGCCGCCTGTTCGGGCTCAAGCCCGAGCAGGTGGTGCCGGTCATCCATCCCCAGTCAATCGTCCACTCCCTGGTCGAGTTCCGCGACGGTTCGGTAATCGCGCAGCTCTCCTTGCCGGATATGCGACTGCCGATTCAGTACGCGCTGACCTGGCCTGACCGGACTCCTTCCTTGACGCGGACCCTCGACCTTGCGGGCGTGGGCAGGCTTGATTTCCACACAGTCAACGTCAGCCGCTTCCCCTGTCTCAGGCTCGCCTACCAGGCCCTGCAAACAGGCCCGGCCGCAACCTGTGCGCTCAATTCAGCCAACCAGGTCGCGGTTGATGCATTCACTGCCGGCGGACTCGCGTTCGGCGACATTCCCCGGGTCATCGACCGCGTCCTTGCCGACCTCGAAGCCGCAGCCTCGCCGGCCCGACCCGGCATCGGACATCTGCTCCGCGTCGAATCGCGGGCGGCGGAACAGGCTGCCCGGGCGGTAGCCGCTTACGGGAACCAGAGGCCGCGTCGAAAGGAATAGCATGTTATCGTCAATCTTCTGGGTGATTCTGTTCATCGGGATCCTGATTATCTTCCATGAGTTCGGCCACCTGGTCGCAGCCAAGCTGTCGCACATACCGGTCGAGGTCTTTTCGGTCGGGTTCGGGCCGGTCATCCTCAAGAAGAAGATCGGTGAAACCGAGTACCGATTGTCGGTCATCCCTTTGGGCGGATTCATCAAGATGGTAGGCGAAGAGGAAAAGGCCGGGCCCAAGCCGGCCACTCCGACACCGGCTCCGACCGGCGGGTACATGGACAAGCCGCTCGGCGTCAAGGTCGCGGTTATCGCTGCCGGCCCGGTTTCAAATCTCGTCCTCGGCTTTCTGATACTGCTGGTCATCTTCGCGGGTTTCGGTCAGCAGTACTCGGCGCCGGTCGTATCCGTCAGTGAGCAGTCGGCCGCGTTCGCGGCCGGCCTCAGGCCCGGCGACACGGTCGTTGCCGTCAATGGGGAAACCATACCGTCCTTCGACATCTTTGACGCCACAATCGAGCGGGACGCGGGCAGAGAAGCCACAATCTCGGTGCGGCGGGGCGGCCAACGGCTCGACATTCCGATGCCGGTACCGGTCGGCTACATCGACTCGCTGGTCCCGGCAGTCGTCGGCGAGGTCCTGCCCGGCGCGCCGGCGTCGGCTGCCGCCATCACCAGGGGCGACACGATAGTCGCGGTTGCGGGCATCCCGGTCACGAGCTGGCCGCACTTCACCGAACTGGTACGAAGACAGACCTCGGGACCCTACGAGCTGTCGTGGCGCCGCGGCGGCGGCGTGTACGCCGACACACTGCGCGATTCCATCACCACCGACATCGAGACCGGAGCGAAGATCAATCTCGCCGGCATCCGGGTCAGCACCGACTGGTACATAACGCCGCACATCGCGGCCGTTGTCGGCAACGTCCGCAAGAACGGGCCGGCCAGCAGAATCGGACTCCGTCCCGGTGACTCCATCGTCGAGTTCGCGGGCATGCCAATTAGGGAATGGGCTGACTTCGCCGACGCAGTCTACGCGCGTGGAGGCGAGACCGTTCCCATCGTCTGGCACCGCGCTGGTCAGCCGATGCGCGAGGTAGTCACCGTGGCGAATGAAGAAGAACGTCTATTGGGACAACGCGGTGGCGGCATCGGCATATCGGCCCGCGTTCCGCGCCGCAGGCTGAGTCTGCCGCGTGCCATTGCCGAGGCCGCCGCCAAGACCGGAACCGTGACTGCCCAGACCTATGTCGTCCTCTACAAGGCAATCACGGTGAAGCACTTCGCGCGCAAAGCCCTCGGCGGGCCGATCATGGTGGCGCGCATTGCCTATGAGGGAGCGAGCTGGGGCTGGGACTACTTCCTGCTGTTGTTCGCAATACTCTCCATCAACCTCTTCGTGGTGAATCTGCTGCCGGTACCGGTGCTGGACGGCGGCCGTATCGTCCTCGACTGCATCGCCGGTATCCGCGGCCGCAACCTGACCGAGAAGGAGCTGAACTGGGCTGCCGGCATCGGCTGGGCAATGGTCGGTGCGCTTGTTCTGTTCACGATCTTCAACGACATTCTGAAGCTCATCCGCAAGTGAAGGTCCTGGCCGTCGCGCTGGCCGACGAGTCCCAGCGCTTCGTCAAGGGCTACCCGCCCAAGGGAGCGCGTCTCTTCCTGCAGCCCGACATCGAGATCATGCGCGTGGCCGCCCTGCTCGAGCCCGACGACGACCTGCAGTACCTTGATGAGCGGGTCGCACCGATCATCGGTTCCGACACGCCCGACCGTCGCCAATCTCTCTGCCTGGTTCACGTCGGGCTGAACCAGGGAGATCGCGCCCGGGAACTGGCACACAACTGGACCGGCAGCGGATGCACGCCGGTGTTCTTCGGCCCCCAGGTTGCGCTGTGGCGGGAGGCCGCGCCCGACTGGTGCAGGCCCCGCGTGGTCGGTGATATCGCTGACGTCTGGCCGCAGTTGCGAGGCGACGCGGAGTCCGGGCGCCTGCAACCGTTCTATCTCGCGTCCGGCCGACCCGGCTATGTCACCCCGCGGCGGATCAAGGTCAGCATCGAGATGGACTCCTCCCGCCAGACCATGCAGTTCGTGCGCGGGTGCTTCTGCCCAGAGCAGGTCAGGCATCTCTGTCCCGAGTACCTGTACTACGGGGCCAACACGCTCCAGCGCACGCCGGAAGAGATCATAGGCGAGGTCATCAGCCTGCCGCGCAAGCGTATTCACCTACTGGACGACGATGTCGCCGCTCTGCCCGACTACTACTACGAACTCTTCCGTCGATTGCGGAACTACCATCGGCAGTGGGTCGTCAATGCTTCGAGCCGTCTGTTTGACCACCCGCAGCTCATTCGCCTCCTGGCCAAGGCGGGCACCAAGATCGTCTATCTTAACGAGTCGTTCCTGCTCGGCCGACTCCATCGCGCCGCCGCCAGCCACGGGCTGGTACGCCGGCTCTATCGTCGGGTAAAATCACTGCAGGCCAGCAAGATGCTCGTGGGCGCGCGCCTTGTACTCCCGGCTGCACCGCGCATCCCCACCGACTACGAGAAAATCACGTCGGTACTCAGACAGATCGACCTGGACTTCATCGAACCGCGTTTCCTGAACCCGGACGGCACGCTGGCACGCGTTGTTTACCGACCGATGGTTACGGCGACCGAGCCGGCATGGCTCAAGAACCGATTCTACTCAATGGAGACAATCACCGACCGCATAATCCGGCGACCGCGTCGGGTGGGAGTCTTCACGACCGCAGCCTACCTGCTGCCCTACAGCGCCGCCTACCGCCAGAGCTTCCTGGAAGGGCTGGCCTGGCCTTAGCCGGCTTCAGATTGTCAGTTGGAGTTCGACGACTGTACTGACGTCCCGCGTTCGGGGATCGTCACCCGACAGCCCTACGGCACCGGTTGGACTTTGACGACCTCGGGAACGGCTGTTTTGAGCCGTTGTTCCACGCCGACCGCCAGCGTCATGGCCGAAAACGGACATCCCGCGCAGGCTCCGGTCAACCTGAGCTGAACGACGCCGTCGTCGCCGACGCCGACGAGTTCGACGTCACCGCCGTCGGCCTGCAGGGTCGGCCTGATCTCCTTATCCAGAGTCTCGCGGATCCTTTGCTTGATTTCGTCCGTCACGCTAACCTCTCACTTCTCACTGTCAGGCGGAACACCCGGCGAACACATGGCCTCAGGAACTCGCCTTTCCGTGCTGCTTCTCCGGGGTCTTTGCCGCTGCTGCCTGTGCTGGTTTGGCGGCCTTGGAATCCTGCGCCCGCACGCGCCAGGCAGCGAAATCCTCGTCCTTGTAGGCCTTCACCGACAGAACCTTCCCGGCGCAGTTGATCTTCACGGACTTCCCGACCGGCGCATCTGAATAGCGTGCGGTGATCCTCGCGGCAATCTCGGTATCCTTCTTCGTCGTTTTCTTCGGGGACCGCAGTATCGCCACCGGTCCCATCACTTCGGCCGGTCCGCACAGACAGTCGTCGGGCCGCGCCAGTTCCGCCAGCCGCTTGTTCTCGGACTCGTTCCGGCCGACGACAACCTTGGCCCCGCTATCCAGACGGAAGTGGCGGCCGTGCTTCAGCAGTTCGGTATCAGGAAGCGACAGGTCGCCTTGCTGTACGGCATCACGCACACGGGCCGCGAAGTTCTTGTCGAGGAGCATGCACCCGGCACCGGGAATCGGGTAGTCGAATATCCCAAATTCGTGGGCCAGCCTTATCTGCCGGCGCCGACTCCGTCCCTTCAGGTCCAGCAGCCGTTCACGGCGAACGAGCCCGGTCAGCTCCGGTATGGTCGGCTCCAGCAGCTTGGCCGACAACGGCCGGAGCAGCCTGCCCTCAAGCCCGACCGCCTTTTGTATCTGTTTGAGCGCGCGCTTGTTCTGGCAGACTGCCCTTTGGCCCACGACCTCGCCGGTGAAGACGAAGTCCGCCTTGATCTCCTTCGCGAGTTCCTTGGCCTTTGCCAGCATCAGGACGACGCAATCGATGCACGGGGCCAGTTGCTTCACGTGTCCGAATTGCGGGGACTTAACGAGTTCCAGGTAGGTCTCGTCAGCGTCGAGCGTCATCAGGCTGGCGCCGACCAGCCCGGCCATCATCGAGAGCTTCTCCTCGGTGGGTTCCCTGCCCGGGACCGAAAAGGGCAGGCGGAAGTGAAGCGCCACGACAGTGACGCCCTGCTCGGTAATCAACTTGGTCGCCAAGATGCTGTCGAGCCCGCCCGAAAAGAGGCCAACCGCCTTCGACTTGCGGCTCGGTATCATCTACTGGGGGCGCGTCCGTTCTACGGACAGGTTTTTATGTATTCTCACTCTCTCAGTCAGGCCGGCAAAGCCCTCACTCACTGCAATCATTCTAACCTAGGGGAGTCCGGTGTCAAGGCACGCGCCGAGGTGCCGGGACAGCACCCGGCGAAGCATCTTATCGTCGCCCAGTATCTTGAACCTGCCGGCCTTGGCGCTATAATCCTCGCAGTCAGTCCGTTGAATCCGCAAACCCGTCCAATTCGGAGGAAGCTGTGGCTGGTAGAACAATCGTGACTATGCCCGGCGACGGCATCGGCAAGACCGTCCTGCCCGAAGCCATCCGGGTTCTTGAAGCAGTCGGTTTCAAAGCAGACTACATCCCGGGCGACATCGGCTGGGACTTCTGGTGCCGAGAAGGTAATGCCCTCCCGGACCGAACCGTCAAACTGCTGGAACAGCACAAGGTCGGCCTGTTCGGGGCGATAACGTCCAAACCCAAGGACAAGGCCCAGGCCGAACTCGACCCGGCCCTGCGGGGCAGGGGGTTTCAGTACTTCAGCCCGATCGTGACGATGCGCCAGCTCTTTGACCTGGATGTATGCGTACGGCCCTGCAAATCCTTCCCTGGCAACCCCCTCAACTTCATCCGCAGCAGGGGCGACGGCTTCGAAGAACCCAAAGTCGATGCCGTCATTTTCCGCCAGAACACCGAGGGCCTGTACTGCGGCGTGGAATGGACCAATCCGCCGGCCGATGTCCGCAAGGCTCTTGAGACCCACAAGAAGATGAAGGCCTTTGCCAACGTCCCGTCCGAGGACATGGCGCTATCGCTCCGCATCTTCACCCGTCCTGCGTGCCGGCGCATCGTCCAGGCCGGGTTCGAACACGCGAAGAAGCACGGCTACAAGTCAGTGACCATCTGCGAAAAACCCAACGTCATCCGCGAAACCTCGGGAATGATGGAAGCAGAAGCCCGGAAGGTCGCGCAGGAATACCCCGGCATCGCGCTCTGGTCCACGAACATCGACGCCCAGATGATGTGGCTCACGAAGAACCCGGAGGACTACGGCGTCATCGTCTCCGGCAACATGTTCGGCGACATCGTGTCCGACGGATTCGCCGGACTGGTTGGCGGGCTCGGGTTCGCCTGCTCTGCCAACATCGGACGCGAGGTCGCGGTCTTCGAGCCTACTCACGGCTCAGCCCCGAAATACGAGAAGCTCTCCCCGTCCATCGTGAACCCGGTGGCAATGATACTGGCCGCGGTAATGATGCTCGACCACCTCGGCGAGAAGGCGATGTCGGAACGCATCACCGCTGCGGTCGCGAAGGTCGTCGCCAAGAGCAGAATCCGCACCTACGACATGCTCCGGCTTGCCGGAGGCCCGGACGTATTCAAGTCCGGCGCCGCCACAACGCAGCAGATGACCGACGCCATAATCGCGGAGCTGTGAGGCCCACGTGATCACCAAGCATGACATCGAAGGGCTGTTCCACAAGCAGCTTTCCGCCATCGCAGACGGCACTATCCGCGACCAGACCGTGGCCACCTGGGTCGAGGCTGCGCGGCTGGGCGGCTGGCAATCGGTCGAAGAACTCAAGGCTATGCCGTTCACGCTGTTGACCAAGACCCACGGCATCTCGCTGGTGGACCACACGATCGCCGTAACCGAGGGAGCGCTGGCGCTTGCCCGGGCGCAGGCGAACGCATATGCCCACATGCCATACAATGTAGACATGGATCGCCTGACTGCCGGCGGGCTGCTGCACGACGTCGGCAAGCTGGTTGAGACCGAGAAGGACGAAAAGGGCGGATTCCGCAAGAGCCAGAAAGGCATGTATGCCCGCCACCCTATCTCCGGAGCGATCATCGCCGCCCGCTGCGGTATGTCCGACGACATCGTCAACACCATCGCCTGCCATGCCAAGGAGGGCGACGGTGCGCCAAAGGTGCTCGAAACCGTCCTCATCCATCAGGCCGACTTCGCAACCTTCGACCCGCTCGTCATGATGGAAAAGGGACTGCTCATTATCTAGCCATGCCGACTATCGTTGAGAAGATAATCGCGGCCCACTCTCCGGTGAAGGCAGTCAAACCCGGCGACATCGTGGAACTCGGTATCGACGTGCGGGTGGCGCGTGACTTTGGGGGAGCGAACGTAGTCAAGAACCTCGAGGACAATGGCCTCGGTGTGGCCGACCCGGCCCGGACGTTTTTCACCTTCGACTGCAATCCGACCGGCTCAGACCAGAAGTACGCCGGGAATCAGCAGGCCTGCCGTGTCTTCGCCCGCAACCATGGTATCAAGGTCTACGACGTCGATTCCGGTATCGGCACCCACCTGGCGGTTGACAATGGCCTGGTCGGCCCGGGCGACACCATCGTCTCGACCGACTCGCACGCCAACATCCTCGGTGCACTCGGCACGTTCGGCCAGGGCATGGGCGACCAGGACATCGCCCACGCCTGGGCATATGGTAAGGTCTGGTTCGAAGTACCGGCCACGGTGAAGGTCGAACTGGCCGGACTTCCCAAGCCCGGAACAACAGCCAAGGACGTAGGACTGGCCCTGCTCGGTCACTTCGGCGCGAACGGTCTGCTCGGGCTTGCGGCCGAGGTCTACGGCGAGTATGCGGACAAGCTGGGTCTTGACGGCAGACTCACCATTGCCTCGCTTGGCACCGAAATGGGCGCGATCATCTTCTTCTTCCCGTCCAACCAGACGATTCTCGACTACTGCCGTTCCCGGACCGGACGCGAGTTCGCCCCGGCTGTTGCGGACCCGGACGCAGCGTACCAGCGGACCGAACGAATCAACATCACCGGCCTGGAGCCACTGGTATCCCGGCCCGGCCATCCCGAAGACGTGGTCACGGTCGCCTCCGTGGCAGGCAGGAAGATCGACTCAGCCTTCATCGGCTCCTGCACCAATGGTCGGATGGACGACCTGAGGGCGGCCGCCGAGATGCTCAAAGGCCGCAAAGTGGCCCCGGGCGTGGTCCTGAAGATAGTGCCGTCGACCGACACCATCTGGCAGGAGGCGATGCGGACCGGCATCATAGAGACCTTCAAGCAGGCCGGTGCCCTGGTCGGCAATGCCGGATGCGCCGGCTGCGCTGCTGGCCAGATTGGACAGAACGGCCCGGGCGAGGTGACGGTATCGACCGGCAACCGGAACTTCACAGGCAAACAGGGCAAAGGCGATGTCTACCTGGCCTCGCCGGAGACAGCAGCCGCGTCAGCAGTAGCCGGGGCGATCGTCAACCCCGGAGCAATGCCGGTCAGGCCTGCCCTGTTCAAGCCCAAGCCACTGGCCAAGGCCTCGCATGAACACCGTACGCCGCCGGCAGCACCGCTAGTGGTCGAGGGCCGCATCTGGCTCATCCCCAGGGACAACATCGACACCGACATGATCTTCCACAACCGGCACCTGACCATCACGGACGTCCGGGAGATGGGTCAGTTCGCCTTCGACAACCTGCCCGGCTGGGAGCACTTCAGCAAGAACGCCCAGCCCGGCGATATCCTGGTGACCGGCAGGAACTTCGGTGCGGGCTCATCGCGCCAGCAGGCGGTCGACTGCTTCAGGAGCCTGAAGACAGGGCTACTGATTGCTCGCTCGTTCGGTGCCATTTACTTCCGCAACGCGGTCAACGCCGGCTTCCCGGTAATGGTTGCGGACTTGCTGGAATCCGGGCTTGAAGACGGCGACCACCTGCGGGTCAACCTCGCAACCGGCGAGATCGAAATACAGGAGACCGGCGTGAAGGTTCAGGGTCGACCGTTCCCGCCGGTCCAACTCGAGGTCTACCGCAAAGGCGGCCTGCTTGGGTAGCAGATCTGACTGCCGACCAGGAAGTATGGACAAAGGACAGGAGACAGCCTGATACCGAAGACTTTTGCCGAAAAGGTTCTTGCCCGCAAAGGTGGAAAGATGAATGCGAGGGCCGGTGACCTCGTCACCTGCAAGCCCGACCGGCTCCTGATGCACGACAACGCTGCCGCCATTACCGACAAGGTGGCCAAGGATATGGCGGAATTCGGAATCGCTGACCCCGAACAGCCGGTCATCGTTCTCGACCACGTCATCCCCGCCTCGGACGAGAAGACCGCGACCAGTCACAGGAAGATCCGCGAATTCGTGAAGAAGTACGGCATCAAGCATTTCTTCGACATCGGTACAGGCATCTGCCACCAGGTGATGGTCGAGAAAGGCCTGATTCTGCCCGGCATGCTCGCAGTCGGGTCCGACTCGCACACCTGCTCCTACGGCGCGGTCAATTCCTTTGCCACCGGCATCGACCGGACCGAAGCCGCCTCCCTGCTCCTGACCGGCGAGACCTGGTTCAAGGTACCGGAGTCGATCCGCATCACTCTCCATGGACGGCTGCCGGAGATGGTCTCAGCCAAGGACCTCATCCTGACCATCATCGGGAAGATCGGGGCCGACGGCGCCGATTACTGCTCGGTCGAGTTCTGGGGCGACATCGCCGGCCTGACGATTGACGACCGGTTCACGATTGCGAACATGGGCGTCGAGATGGGCGCGAAGAATGCCGTGTTCCCGGTAGACGAGGTGACCAAAGGCTATCTGCAGGAGATCGGCGTCAATCGCATAACATGGAATCCGGAGTGGGCAGACGATGGCGCGACCTACCGCCAGGAACTGACATGGAACCTCGGCGAAGTCGTGCCTGCGCTTGCCGTCCCCCACAAGGTGGACAAGTACAAGCCGGTCACCGAACTCGCCGGCATGGAAATCCAGCAGTGCCTGATCGGTACCTGCACCAACGGCCGGGCGAGCGACCTGGCAGTCGCGGCGAAGATACTCTGCGGCAAGAAGGTGTCGCCGAGCACTCGACTCCTGATCCTGCCCGCTTCCCGGGCAGAACTGGAAGAAGCGCTCGACGCCGGCGACGTCGAGGCGCTCATCACCGCCGGCGCAGTGCTCCTGCCGCCGGGCTGCGGCCCTTGCCTCGGCGCCCATCAAGGGTGCCTTGCCCCGGGCGAGAAGTGTATCTCCACTTCCAACCGCAACTTCAAAGGACGGATGGGCTGCAAGGACGCGGAGATCTATCTTGCCTCGCCGGCGACCGTGGCTGCAACCGCACTCACCGGCAAGATAACCGACCCGAGAGAGGTGGCGTGAGATGAGGATCTGGGCCTACGGCGACGACATCAACACTGACATGCTCTTCCCGGGCAAGTACACGTACACGTGTGCCAAACCCGACGAGATCAAACCGCACCTGCTCGAAGACCTCGACCCCGAATTCGCCAAGGCGGTACAGCCGGGAGACATCGTCTTCGCGGGCAAGAACTTCGGCTGTGGCTCGTCACGCGAACAGCCGGTGGTAGGACTTAAGGCGGTCGGGATCGAGGAAATCGTGGCCCGAAGCTACGCCCGCATATTCTACCGCGCAGCCATTAACCAGGGACTGCTGCTTGTCGAGTGCCCCGAGGCAGTCGCGGCATATCAGCCCGGCATGCCGGTCCATCTGAATCTCAAAGAGAGCTCCATCACAGTCGGCACCCAGACCTACAAGTTTCCGACGCTCCCGCCTGAGATTCTCGCCATCCGCGATGCTGGCGGGCTGCTTGAGTACACGCGCGCCAGGCTCCGCGCCAGGGCAGGCACGAAATGAGCACCGCAAGCGCGGGACGCCGCGGGCCTGACGTCCGTTCTGACCTCTGGGTCGAGCTTGAACTGCGTTCTTCCGGCGGCGTCGAACTGGCCATCAAGAGCAAGGTCGACTTCATGTACGGCGAGGCCAACCGCAAGCTGGTGTTGGATACACTCAAGACGCTCGGCGTTGAGCACGCCCGCGTCGCAATCGAGGACACCGGTGCCCTGCCCTTCGTCATCACGGCCCGGCTCGAGGCCGCCGTTCATCGTTCATCGTTCATCGTTCATCGTTCATCGTTACTCCCTCCGCCCGGCCCCAGCTTTGCTCGCCCCTCGGCCCGCGACCGCTCTCGTCGCTCCCGTCTCTACCTGCCGGGCAATGAACCGAGGTTCATGCTCAACGCGAGAATCCACAAGCCCGACGCGGTCATCCTCGACCTGGAAGACTCGGTCCCACATGAAGACAAGGACGCCGCACTGCTGGTCGTGCGGAATGCGCTCTACGCGCTCGACTTCGGCGACTGCGAGCGGATGGTGCGCATCAACCCGCTCCCTGCCGGGCTCGACGAAATCGACGCGCTGGTCCCTGCCGGCGTGAACGTGATTCTCATCCCGAAGTGCGAGTCCGCCGAACAGGCCAGAGCAGTGGACGCCCGCATCTCCTCCGCCTTGTCCTCATTCGTCAATCGTCATACGTCATTCGACGTTTTCCTTATGCCAATAGTCGAAACCTGCGAAGGTATGTTCAAGGCCCGGGAGATAGCCGGTGCGTCCCCGCGCATTGTCGCGCTCACCTACGGACTCGAAGACTACATCCTCGACCTTGGCGGCGTAAAGACTCCGGCTGGCCTCGAAAGCTTGTGGGCACGTTCCCAGGTCGTCAACGCCGCCAAAGCCGCCGGAGTCCAGGCCATCGACACTGTCTTCGCCGATGTCGAGGATATGGACGCGCTCCGGGCAAGCTGCCGGGCCGCGAAAGAGCTCGGTTACGAAGGCAAAGGCTGCATCCATCCGCGTCAGGTCGAGGTAGTGAACGAAGAGTTCACGCCATCCCCTGCAGAGATCGAGAAGGCACAGGAGATTGTACTGGCATTCAGAGAAGCACAGGCTCAAGGTCGAAACGTCGTCAGCGTCGGTTCCAGGATGATTGACCCGCCCGTAGTACAGCGCGCACGTCGCATTATCGCGATCGCAGTCTCGCTCGGACGACTGTCCGTAGACTGGAACGAATCGTCGGTCACCCTGAGCGCAGCGGAGGGTCTTGGCGGCAAGAACGAAGATTCTTCGGCGTCGCCTCAGAATGACAAGCGGGCTGGGGCATAAGTGGCCCTCGTCAAGAACACGCTAGGCCGTTTGGCTCCGACCGAAGTCAACGGCAAGCCGGCAGTGCCTTTCCAAGGCGTCGGGAAGTTCCGGCCCACAGGCCGCAAGGCCTGCCCGCCCATCCCGACCTGCCTGGACTACCCTGAGGACGGCAACAAAGTCGTACCCGACCTCAGAAGCGCGCTCAAGAAGGCCGGCGTCCGCAACGGCATGACCATTTCGACCCACCACCACTTCCGCGACGGCGATACGCTCCCCCTACAGCTCTTCAACCTCTGCGCCGAGATGGGACTCAAAGACCTCGTTTGGTATCCGTCGGCCGCGTTCCCCTGCCATGCCCCGATAGCGAAGCACCTCGACTCCGGCGTCATCCATCACATCGAGGGCAGCCTCAACGGCCCGCTTGGAGACTACTGCACGCATGGCAAGATGCGCGGCCTCGGCGTGCTACGCTCGCACGGCGGCCGCGCCCAGGCGATCCAGGACGGCGAAGTCCACATCGACATCTCGGTCATCGCCGCGCCTACTGCCGACCAGTTCGGCAATGCCAACGCGGTCCACGGCCAATCTGCCTGCGGCGTTCTGGGCTACGCCGACGCCGACCTCACCTACGCCGACCGCACGATCGTCGTCACCGACAACCTTGTCCCGTTCCCCGCCATCCCGATACAGCTTTCCGGCACGCACGTGGACATGGTCGTCGGCCAGGACAGCATCGGCGACCCGAAGAAGATCGTCTCCGGCACAACCCAGATTACCCGCAGCCCGGACCGGCTCTACATCGCCGAACTCACGGCCAGGTTCATCCGCGACTCGGGCATCATGCACGACGGCTTCAGCTTCCAGGCCGGTGCCGGCGGCATATCACTCGCCTTTGCGCTCTACCTCGCTGACATGATGAAACAGGCCGGGGTCAAGGCGAGCTGGCTCCACGGCGGCTCGACCCGCTACCTTGTGAAGATGCTCGAAGACGGCATCGCACCCGTGCTCATCGACGGCCAGGCCTTTGACCTCGATGCCGTCCGCTCAATCGGCGTCAACCGCGGGCACATTGATACGAGTCCGCTGGTGAGCTACAACTTCCACGCCAAGGGCAACTACATCAACCTGCTCGACGCGGCCGTGCTCGGCGCGACTGAAGTGGACGCCAACTTCAACGCTAACGTCGTCACCCATTCGGACGGCCGTCTCCGCCACGGCATCGGCGGCTGGCAGAACTGCATGCAGGCCCGCTGCACCATCCTCGCCATCCCGGCGATGCGCGACCGGATGCCGGTAGTCGTGGACGAAGTGACGACTCTCTGCGCGCCGGGCGAACTGGTTGACGTCATCGTCACCGAACTCGGGCTAGCCATCAACCCGCTGCGCCAGGACCTGCTCGACGCGGTCAAAGGCAAAGGGCTTCCTGTTCGGTCTATCCAGGACATCAAAGCCGAAGTCGAGCGCACCTGCGGAAAGCCCTCCCGCCCCAAGCACGGGGATAAGGTCGTTGCCGTCGTCAAATGGATCGACGGCACCGTCCTCGACTCGGTGTACCAACTAGGTTAGCAGTTAGCGGTCAGGAGTTAGCAGACTCCTATCCGCACTTCTGGCTTCCAGCATCCAGCTTCCTGCATCTGGCTTCGGTCGGCCGTGGGTCTTGGCTCTTGCCTTTTGGCCTTTGGCTTTTGGCTTCTTCTGTGCTACAATCCCTCTGTGCCCACTGCCCGTCAGCTCCCCATCCGCATTCTCGTCACCGTCCTCCTCATCGCCATCGGCATCTTCGTCATGCTTCTCCCCTACCTGGTCAGACGCCAGAAGGTCCCGGCCTTGTCGCTCACGTCCGCCACCACCTTCGTCGACTCTGCGTTCGTGCCGGCTGGAACTCCCCCGCCTGAGTCGGCAGCAGCCATGGTCGCCATCAATCGGGTAATCGACCCGGAGGTCGGAATCGGCATCGCTGACCTCGGGCTGGTGAGCGCCTTGCGCATCGACTCTACCGGAAACGTCAACGCCACAGTCATCCTCACCACGTCCGAATGTCCGTACGCACGGCAACTGGGAGTTCAGGCAGTGGAGGAAGTCCTGAAGGTGCAGGGCGTGCGCCGCGCCGAAGTGCGAATGGACCCGACGATCCCCTGGGATCCGAGCAAAGTCAGCCCCGAGGCAATGGAACGCTACCGCAGGCGGTTTGGATATCAGTGAAACCACGGATGAACACTGATACACACGGATTCCGTGTTCATCTGTGTGAATCTGTGGTTACCCTTGCATGATTCCGGCGCTGGTCGGTAAGGCTCTGCTCCTCGGCCTCTCCACCGGGCTGTTCTGCGCCGGGTTCTGCGTTCCGCTGGTAGGGCCGCTGCTGCTCGCCGATGAGAACCGGAGCATCAGACGCTCGACTTCCCGCGTCCTGCTCTTCCTTGCCGGACGGCTTGTCGCCTACCTGCTGTTCGGGCTGGTCTTCGGTGCGCTGGGCGGCATCCTCAGCCGCATGTGGGGCATCAAGGCAATCCTGCTACCTCTGCTCTACGCGATTCTGGGGCTGCTGATGATTGTCTACGCCGTAGTTCAGTCATTCCCGCACGTCGGGTTCTGCCACGCGCTTGGTCAACCGGTTCGGTCCGGCTGGTACATCGCACTCGTAGGCTTCCTCGCCGGCATCAATCTCTGCCCGCCGTTCCTGCTTGCGGTGACAACGGTCATGGACATCGGCGGCGCTCTGCGCGGGCTATTGTTCTTCCTGGTCTTCTTCCTCGCGACCAGCGTCTACCTGCTGCCGCTCTTCTTCGCAGGGCTGGTGAGCCGCTTCTCCTCAGTCCGCTTCGCCGGCCGCGTGACCGCAGTTCTCGCCGGCCTCTACTTCCTCTACCTCGCTGCCAGCACGGCCCTCACCCGGACCGGCTAGCGTTGCAGGACGACCTTGCGCGTCAGGCCCGCGTCCCCAGCCCCTCGCCCCTCGTCCCTCACAAAGTAGATTCCTGACCTCGGGTTCTTCACCCTCCGCCCCATCGCGTCGAACGCGACTGCACCCTGGGGCAGGCTGCGCACGATCGTCGCCGATCGCCTAGGGCCTGCGGATCGAGGCTGTACGACCTCCTCAACCCCAGGATTGGGATTCACCTTGCCCCAGATTCGGGTGGTGTTGTAGATTCTGCGGTTGACGGCTCCGGCCCAGCCCTGATACGCAAGAAGCATGTGGCTGCCGTCGCCGCGGCAGAGCTTCGGGTACCACTGATTTCCCTGCTGGAGGACCATCGGGCCGCTTTCGAGGACGGTTCCTCCTGGCGTTACTCGTGCGCCGTGGATGTCGAAGTCGTCTCCGCGGGGGTTCCACGACACGGCACACGCCACAAGGAAGTCCGTGCCGTCGAAGCCTAGGGTGACTGGAGAGCACCAGAAACTCGCCGTCTGCGATATGACCATACCCGCAGTGTCAAGCACCGTTCCCTGCGGCGTCACGCGCGCACCGCAGACGTCCCAGTATCCACTGATGCTGTTGTCTTCCCATATGACAAGGTAGTTCGCGCCATCAAAGGCGAGAGCAGGATAGTACTGCTCGTATTCCGAGCGCGAAATGGCAAGACCCGATGGGTCAAGCACCTCCCCCGCAGGCGTCACACGCGCGCCGTAGATGTCCCAGCTTTTGCCGCGCGAGTCATGCCATGCCACCAGAAAGTTGGTGCCATCAAAGGCGACCGCCGGGAAGTACTTCCTGGATGTCGTCTGCGAGATGACTATGCCTGCCGGATCGAGCACGACTCCAGTCGGCGATACCCGTGCGCCGTAGATGTCACCGTGAGAGTCGTTGCGGTAGTCTCGCCATACCACCAAGAAGTTCGTGCCGTCAGAAGCGAGCGCCGGCGCCTCCTGCAAGCTGGTTGCGGCTGATATGATGATGCCCGCGGGGTCGAGCACCGTGCATTGTGGCGTCACCCGAGCGCCGTAGATGTCGCCGGTGTCTGTGCGGAGGTCTTGCCATACCACGAGGAAGTCTGCACCACCAAAGGCAAGCGCCGGTGACTCCTGTAGGTTCGCAGCGGCCGATATGGTGACGCTGGCGGCATCGAGCGTAGTACCTTGCGGCGTCACCCGAGCGCCGTAGATGTCCCAGTCGCTTCTGTTGCGGCGGTCCTGCCATGCTACCAGGAAGTTCGCACCGTCATACGCGAGCGCGGGTAGTTCCTGCCAGTTCGCCGAGGTCGACATGGCAATGCCCGCAGAGTCGAGCACAGTGCCTTCCGGCGTCACGCGCGCACCGTAGAGGTCCCACTGTTCTCCGGAGATGTGCTGGTCGTTCCACACCACGAGCGAGTTCGCACCATCGAAGGCCAAAGCAGGACCTATCTGGCAGTTGCTTCCCTGGGATATGGCAAACCCGGACGGATCGAGGACTACTCCGGCAGGCGTCACCCGCGCGCCGTAGATGTGCGCCCAGCCGCTACGATAGTCGGCCCACGTTACGAGAAAGTTCGCGCCGTCAAAGCCCACGGCAGCATACTCCTGGTCGTCTGGCGCCTGCGCAATAGCGATACCCGCAGGGTCAAGCACCATGCCCTGTGGCGTCACCCGTGCACCATAGATGTCAGAGTGTGCTGGCCATGCCACGAGGTAGTTCGCGCCGTCAAAGCTCACTGAAGGAAACCTCTGGGCGCCTGCCGCCTGCGAGATGACAAGACCCGAATCAAGCACCGTGCCTTGTGTCGTTATTCGCGCACCGTAGATGTCCCAATTGCCGTTGCGGAGATCTCCCCACACCACCAGGGAGTTCATGCCGTCAAAGGCCAGCTGAGGATACCCTTGATCGTTTGTCGCCTGCGAGATGACGATACCTTCCGGGTCGAGTACCGCGCCCTGTGACGTCACCCGCGCGCCATAGATGTCGAAGCTGCCGCCTCGAGTGTCGTGCCACACCACAAGGTAGTTCGCGCCGTCAAAGCTCACAGCGAGACCACCCCTACCACCTGGTGCCTGCGAGATGACAAGACCTGCGGGGTCAAGCACAGTGCCTTGTGGCGTCACCCGCGTACCGTAAATACACTCGCTGTCGTTGCGATTGTCTTGCCACACCACAAGAAAGCAAGCGCCGTCAAAGCTCACAGCGGGACCGCCCTGGTCTCCCACCGCCTGCGAAACCACAAAGCCCGCCGGGTCCAGCACCGTGCCCTGTGACGTCACTCTAGCGCCATAGACGTCCCCGCTGCCGCCGCGGTTGTCTCCCCAAACCACAAGGAAGTTCGTGCCGTCAAAGGCGACTCGCTGACTCACTTGGCTACCCGGCGCAGGCGTAGAAGATATGCCCGTGTCAACCACGAACTCGTCGACGTCAAACCAAGAAGTCGAGCGAGCAGGGATGTTCTCAGGAGAGCAATTGACGCGGTATTCCAGGCTGACATACCTTGCGCTGGAGCAGGACCGCGCAGACGCGACAGGACGGACACCAGTCTCCAGCCACTGGGCATGCACGGCTGACAGGGAACAGATCACGGCCAGCAGCACTGACGCGTACTTCATGGCACCTCCAAGATGGATGATTATCGGCCTTGGCCGGGCGTTGTCAATGGACGTACCTGCCGGGCTACTTGCGGCGGAGGTAGTGGTCGAGGCCGGCGAACTTGCGGGCAAGCCCTGATCCTGCACGCTCCTAGGCGCGTCCTCCCGCGCTTTCTTCCGCTCCTGCATTTCGGGCGGCATGTCGCGGAACCACTCACGCTAGGCATCGCCAGTCCTACATGTTTGTGTGCCATAGCACACATTCCGCCGACCGCCAGTTCATGCCCTAACTTCCCTAGTCCCAAGCCCCTAGCCCCTGTCGCCTATCTGGTCCCTCCTATGCCTCCCCTGTTGCTATCCCCATAGCTTCCGAAGTCACGACCCAAGGGGCTTCCCAGAGAACGACGCGGGCTACTTGTCGGGCTACATCCACCGCTACTTCGTCCGCTAACTCGCGAGCAACAACGACAGCTCCTTGTCCGGTTCCTTGCCTGGTAGCGGGTCAGGTTCCATCCCAATGTCCTTGCCGGGTTGCAGTCCGCATTCCCGTCCGAGTTCCTTCCCAGGTTCCTCTGCAGGTAACGTCCCAGCCAATGTGCCGAGCTTCTTGCAGAGCAACGAGGAGAGCTCCGGCGCCCGCCGCGGCGCGAGCTACACCGTGCCAGGCTCCGCGGGTCTCGGGACTGGTGCGTAGCCCATCAATCGGTACAGGCCGCCGAACAACACCAGCGCGACTATTGGCAGGAGCTCGTAGTAGACTCTCATCTCGTCCACGTTGCCGAACAGCCACGTGAGCAGGAAAACCGGAACCACTACCCAGTAGGCGTCCTTCAGAAACTGCGGCGCCCGTTTGAGCGCGAACAGAGTCAGGATGAAGCCAAGCACATACAACGCGTTGAAGCCCATGGGCAGGACCAGCCAGTTGGCGACCGGCCGGAACAGGAACCAGTTGCCGGGCACGGCGAGTACTTCGGCGTTGCGGAACAGGTGGACGGCAATCGCTTCGCCGGGGTTGTTCCGAAAGTACCAGAAGATGAGCCCGCGCACGACCAGCCAGAAGCCGACCTGCAGGTAGACGCCGAGCGCCAACTGCTTGAGCTTGAGCCTGCGCGCTTCCGAAATCGCCCAGACCAGCGTGAGCAGCAACGCGGTCTCTTTGTTCACCACGCAGGCAGCGAATGCGAGTGCGTAGAGCCGGAACCGCCGCGCGGCGATGAGCGCAAGCGCCAGTGTGAACGCGGCCAGCGACGGAAGGTCGTAGAGCATGCTCCCGTAACCATACAACCCGGGCAATGCAAACAGCACGACCGCCGGAATCGCATCATGGGCCGGCGCAGGCACGTCGAGCGTCAGCCGCGCGAGCCACCAGAGGGCGAACGCGAATCCGATGGTGAACAGCAGCAGAATGTTCTTGGCAACGGTGAACTCAAAGGGATACTGGTAGAGCCAGACCGGCTTGCCGTCGGTCGTAAGCGTGGCCCGGACGCCCTCCGCGACCCGCGCCCTTGCAGCCGGCGGCGTGACCGCGACTGCTGCCCGTATCAGCCAGGGCACGAGCGTGCGAGTCACGAACGGCTGTGGCGCGCGGCCGTAGACCATGTCCCCGAAGAAATCCTCACCGCCCATTCCCGGTTTCACGCTGGCCAGACCCGGGTAACGGACGAACTCGGAGACAGTGAAGCTCGCCACGGTCGAGTACAGGAGCATAAGGACAATGACCCGGAAGAGGGTCATCCTGCCCTCTGGGGCGACGGCAGAAGCTGGCGAGTTCACGTCCTGTAGGATATTGCCCAAACGGCAGGAGTCAAACAGACGCATCACGCTCGGACCCGACATCGAAGCCACGAGAGCACGAAAGGCACGAAACGAACTGGTGCAGGGCACGACAGGTCCGTTTCACTCTGGCTTCGTGTTTTCGTGGCCATCTGTTTCGGACTCATGGCACGACGCAGTGCTTGACAAGCAGAATCTAGGCGCTAAAAAGATGGTAGGAGAAATCGAAAATGGCCAATCGCGAACTGATGTGCCTCGAATGTGGCCACACATTCGAGGTCTACACCGACTCTGACGACGAGGAGCTCGAAGTCGAGTGCCCGGTGTGCGGCAGCGTCGATACGACCCGTACGTACGACGAGGACACCGAGGTTGACGAGGAGCATCTGAAAGAAAGCGAAGACTCGGATGACTCGGACGACCTGAAGATCAACCTCGACGACGAGTAGGCCCCAGCCGGGCAGTCCCAGGCACAAAGACCGAAGTCAGCAGTTCATGGCGAGACGAGGTCGAGGTCGCCGCTTCAGGCCCCTTCCTGGTTCTTTTTCCTACTTCGCCCCTTTCCCCGTCTTGATTTGTCCTTTGGCCTTTGCACTTGTGGTTTGTGGCGCTTCGCCTGTTGCCAGACGGCTTCCATCTCATCCAGGCCGACCGTACCCAGTTCCCGGCCCTGCGCTGCGAAGTGGCTCTCAATTCGCTGGAAGCGGTCCCGGAACTTGGCGTTGGCATCTTTGAGCGTGCCTTCGGCATCCAGGTCAAGGTGCCGCACGAGGTTCACGAGCGCGAAGAGCAGGTCACCGAGTTCCTCTTTGACCCGCGTGCGGCTCCTCCGCCTTCGCGCGAGCTCCCGACGCAGTTCGCCGATCTCCTCTTCGACCTTGTCGAGCACTTGCTCGGGTTTCTCCCAGTCAAACCCGACGCGCCGGCACCTTTCCTGAACGAGCTGTGCCTGCTGCAGCGCCGGCATCGCCACCGGTATGCTCTCAAGCAGGCCGCCGCTGCGCCGATGTCTCCGCTTGATCTTTTCCCAGTTGGCGAGTACGTCGGCAGCGCCGCGCACCCTGGCCGTGCCGTAGATGTGCGGGTGGCGCTGCTTGAGCTTGGCGACAACGCCATTCAGTGAATCCGCCAGCGACACGCTCAGCTCCTTCTCCGCCACTTCCGCGAGAAACAACCCCATGAAGATGTAGTCGCCCAGTTCCTCGCTGATGGCTGCCTTGTCGCGCCCGCGCAGAGCCTCGTCCAGTTCGTAGGTCTCGTTGAGGAGCATCGGCCGGGTCGAGGCCAGTGTCTGCTTGCGGTCCCATGGGCAGCGCCGGCGCAGCAGCCGCACTACGTTGAGCAGTTCGTCAAACACGCCCGAGTCTATAGGACAGGATTCAAAGATTCAAGGAATCGAGGATCCGAAGCCGGGTCTCCGTTCGTCATTCGGACTTCGGGCTCTCCCCCGCCCCTGAATCCGACATAGAACCCACCACAAAGGCACAAAGACACAAAGAGGGTGAGGACTGAACTCGGCCTTGTCTGCTTGGTGTACTTGGTGTCCTGGTGGTTCAATATCGGGTTTGGGGCCCGCCTATCTCCTTGACTTTTCCGCGTGCTGCGCTACCTTTTAGCCTGATGTTAGCGGGCCGAAAGCCGGAGACGCCAACACACAATCGGTTCTCACTCCTGCCGTCGTTTCCGGTTGCCGGCCGCATAGGATTCAAGGAGACCCTTAATGAAACCTGACCTGTTAGCTAAGACCGACCCGGAAGTGTTCGAGGCCATCACCAAGGAAACGAACCGCGAGCACAACAATCTCGAGCTCATCGCCTCCGAGAACTTCTGCTCCGAAGCCGTGCTCGCCGCACTCGGGTCGGTACTTACCAACAAGTATGCCGAAGGCTACCCGGGCAAGCGCTACTACGGCGGCTGCAAGTGGGTTGACGTTGCCGAGAACCTGGCCATCGCGCGCGCGAAGCAGCTCTTTGGCTGCGACCACGCGAACGTTCAGCCCCACTCCGGCACGTCGGCCAACATCGCCGCATACCTGACCCTGGCCAAGCCCGGCGACACCATCCTCGG
>DDXO01000114.1 GCA_002347155.1 Caldifarciminota bacterium UBA2258 | reverse complement strand
ACCCACATGAAATAGCGAGGAGCCTTTCAGAGAGACCTGCACGGTGACTTCGGCGGTGAATTGCACTTGTGCCCTCGAGTTCGCCGGCCTGACCTCGAAGGCCGCTTCCGGTAATCTTCCGGTGCGGCCGGTACGCGGCAGTTCGAACGGACCGGCCATAATCGCTTGCTGTCCGGGCGCAGTCGTGTACAATGTCATGGTGACGTTACCCATGGGCACGGGTCGCCACCCGCTGCACGCGGTGTTTGCTGTCCGTGAATCCGGGTATTCCACTTACGCAATAGACTGCCATAGCTTCAATTGTCGGGAGGTATCTACGTGAGACCGAATGTTCCCTGCCATTGTCTCTTCCTCGCCGTTGTGCTGCTCGTCCAGGCCGCGGTTCTGGCCGAACCGCTCCATCCGTGCGGTCTGATTCGCGAGGACCCGCAGACGCTTCCGTGGATGGTGCAGGACAAGTTCGTGCCCAGCGCTCCCGACCGCCTGGGCGTCGCGGCCGACCTCTCCAGTCAGATGCCGCCGGTCGGCGACCAGGGTCAGCAGGGCTCCTGCACCGCGTGGGCAGTCGGGTATTACCAGAAGACCCACTACGAGTGGATCGAACACAACTGGGACTTGAGCCAGACCAGCCACCAGTTCAGCCCGAAATTCATCTACAATCAGATCAATGGCGGCGACGACCAGGGCTCCAGTACGTCCGACGCGCTTGCACTGATTTCCGACCAAGGGTGCGCGACCATGGCCGACTGCCCCTACAACCAGAACGACTATACAAACTGGCCGTCGGAGTCTGCCTATGCCCGCGCCATCCCTTACCGCGGCGGCGCGGCGCACTGGTTCTGGATGCAGGACACCACCGGCATCAACCGGGCCAGGCAGCGCCTGGACTCCGGGTACACGACTGTCATCGGTATCAGCGTCTACTCCAACTTCGACTACATCCATAACTACGGCTACAAGTACTGCGTGGCCGACACCTACGGAGGCAACCGCGGCAGCCACGCCGTTACCATCATTGGCTACAACGACACCATGACCACGAACGACGGGACCGGCGCCTTCAAGATGATCAACTCGTGGGGCACGGGTTGGGGCCAGTCCGGGTTCTGGTGGATGTCTTACGTCGCTGCCCGCAACGCAGCGCTCTCGCATCAGGTCGGGTACTACCTGGACGACCGCATCGACTACTCGCCGACCATGCTCGGCCGCGTTAAGATCACGCACGCGGCCCGGGACAAGATCGGCATCCGCCTCGGCGTGGGCAGCACTTCGTCCCCGCGCTGGTCCAAGAACTTCCGCACGTGGCGCTCCCCGAAGATGGACCGCGCATTCCCCGCTCACAACATGGTCTTCGACATGACTGAGGGCGAGCCGTACATAACGAACGGCCAGGCCGACTCGGTTTTCGTACGGGCGATCGACGACGTTTCCGACTCCAAGACCGGAACCATCAACTACTTCGCCGGCCAGCACCTGACCTGGAACGTAACCGGAGTCTCGAGCGACACGCCGGTCAACATCCCGGACTATAACACCGCGGTCTTTGCCCGGGCCCGAATCCCGATGCCGCTCGACGTCGGCGTAACCCAGATCATAGCGCCGACCGGCATCATCGACTCGGGCACGTCGGTTACCCCCCAGGCCCGGGTCAAGAACTATGGTACAGACCCGGCATCATTCCCGGTGTTCTTCCGCACCGGCACTTACGCTGATACGCAGAACGTTACCAACCTTGCCGCCGGCGATTCGACCACGGTGAGCTTCGCGACCTGGACTGCGACGCAGCGCGGTATCAACGTCACCCGCTGCTCCACCTGCCTGACTGACGACACCTACCATGGCAACGACTACAAGCAGGGCATGGTGAACGTACGCGTGCGCGACGTCGCCTGCATCCGGCTGCTCGCGCCCCCGGACACGGTTGACTCGGGCGCGACGTTCACGCCGCGGGCCGTGATCAAGAACGTGGGCACGACCTCTGAGACGTTTGACGCACGGTTTGTAATCGGCGCCGACTACGCGGACACCGTGGCGGTAACCCTCACGGCCGGGAAGACCGACACACTCGACTTCGCGAACTGGACCGCGCTTGCGCTCGGCACGTTCCCGACCGCCTGCAACACGCTGCTCGCCACCGACATGAACCCGGCCAACGACGTGCTCGCGGATTCGGTTGTGGTCGGCATCTTCACCGGCGTTGCCGACTTATCCGGTCCGCCCCGGCTGCTGGTGCTCGAACGCCCCGTGCCTGACCCGACGCGTGGCCATGCTGCAATCCGTTTCAGCATCCC
Source organism: Caldifarciminota bacterium UBA2258 (assembly GCA_002347155.1). Classification (GTDB taxonomy): domain Bacteria; phylum Hydrothermota; class Tepidihabitantia; order Tepidihabitantales; family Tepidihabitantaceae; genus UBA2258. The sequence continues at coordinate 45,978 of DDXO01000114.1, read as the reverse complement.
GCACCGAACTCAGGCAACCCTCACCCTCCGCTCCGTCACCGGGGCTTTGGTGCGCACGCTCTGCAACTCCTCCCTCCTCCCTGCTCACTACTCCCTGGTATGGGACGGCTGCGACGACCACGGCCTCCGCGTCGCTCCCGGGGTCTACTTCTGGCGACTCGAGAGCGAGACCACGACCCTCACCCGCAAGGCGGTCAAGGTAGACTAGGCCAGGTTTCATGTCCGCCTGCGTCGTATACGATCGGGTTTTTTGACTCAACGTCTGCCTGACCTTGATGCCCAGGCCCGGTCGTGTAGAATGCTGCTGTGACGATGTCCGTAGGCTCGGGCCGCCGTCGGCCTGTTGACACCCCCGCCACATTGAAGCCTATGCTATCCGTTTCGGTGCCTGCAACCTTCCCTTCCCTCTTCGGGGTCGTGCCGGCATGAAAATCAACGGTGTTGCTCGTCTCCTCGTTCTCGCCGCGGTCGCGCTGCTGGCTCAGGCCGTAGCTCAGGCCCAACCTGTTTCCGATCGCCAGCATCTGGAGTTCGACGTTCGGAATTCGGAATTCCCCGCGCTGCATCCCTGCGGACTCATCCGCGAGGACCCGCGGACGATTTCGTGGATGGTCCAGGACACAGCCATTCCGCCCGCTCCCCGCCACTTGGCCGTAGCGGCCGACCTCTCCAACCAGATGCCACCGGTCGGGAACCAGGGCAACCAGGGCTCGTGCACGGCGTGGGCGGTCGGGTATTACCAGAAGACCCACTATGAGTGGATTGAGCACCAGTGGAACGATTCCACGACCAATCATCAGTTCAGTCCGGCGTTCATTTACAACCAGATCAACGGCGGCGCCGACCAGGGCTCCAGCACGTCCACCGCCTTCGCCCTGATCACCGACCAGGGCTGCGCGACCCTGGCCGACTGCCCCTACAACCAGAACGACTACACAACGTGGCCGTCCGAATCCGCCTACGCCCGGGCCATCCCGTTCCGCGGCGGCAGTCCCTACTGGTTCTGGATGCAGGACACGACCGGCATCAACAAGGCCAAGCGGCGCGTCGACAGCGGGTACACGACGGTCATCGGCATCGAGGTCTACTCCAATTTCGACAACATTCACAACTACGGCTACAAGTATTGCGTGGCCGACACCTACGGCGGAGATCGCGGCGGCCACGCCATCACCATCGTCGGCTACAACGATACCCTCTCGACGAACGACGGCCCCGGAGCGTTCAGGATAATCAACTCCTGGGGCACCTATTGGGGCCAGGCCGGATACTGCTGGATGTCGTACGTCGCGGCCCGCAACGCCGCGCTCTCTCATCAGGTCGGATACTACCTCGACGACCTCACCGGCTACTCGCCGACCATGCTGGGCCGCGTGAAAATCACGCACGCGGCCCGGGACAAGATCGGCATCCGCCTCGGCGTCGGCCGCCCCTCGTCCCCGAACTGGCAGAAGAACTTCCGGACCTGGCGCTCGCCGGTAGTCGACCAGGCTTTCCCGAATCACAAGATTGTCTTCGACATGACTGAAGGCGAGCCGTACATCACCAACAACACGACCGACACGGTTTTTGTCCGGGCAATTGACGACGTCTCGGACTCCAAGACCGGCACCATCAACTACTTCTCGGCCACACACCTGGCATGGAACGCGACCGGCGTATCGAGCGACACGCCGGTAACCATCCCGGACTACAACGTCGGAGTCTACGCCCGCGCCCGCATCATCCATGCGGATGTCGGCGTCACCCAGATTACCGCGCCGACCGGCACGGTTGACTCGGGCACGGTTGTCACGCCGCGGGCCCGGGTCAAGAACTTCGGTTCGTCCAGTGCCTCATTCCCGGTTACTTTCAAGATCGGCTCCTTCTACACCAACACCCAGAACGTCTCCAACCTCGCGGCCGGCGACTCGGTACTGGTGTCATTCACGAATTGGACTGCGACGCAACGTGGCACGCACGTAACGCGCTGCTCAACCGCGCTGACCGGCGACCAGAACCATGCCAACGACACCCTGCCGGGTTCCGTAACCGTGCGCGTTACCAACGTCGGCGTGACCGCGATTGTCGCGCCGACGGGCACCATCGATTCCGGCACGGTCGTCACGCCGCGAGCCCGGGTGAAGAACTACGGCACGGGCTCCGCCACATTCCCGGTCACGTTCCGGGTCGGTTCCTTCTACACAAACACGCAGACGGTCACGAACCTCGCGCCGGGAGACTCGATCCTGGTCTCTTTTACAAACTGGAGCGCGTTGCAGCGCGGCACCCACGTCACGCGCTGCACGACCGCTCTTACGGGCGACCAGGTCCCGGGCAACAACGCGCTGTCCGGCACGGTGACGGTGCGGGTGACAAACGTCGGGGTGGCCGCGATCGTCGCGCCCACCGGGACAGTAGACTCCGGTACGACCGTCACCCCGCAGGCTCGGGTGAAGAACTACGGCACTGCAGCCGCTACCTTTCCGGTTTTCTTCAAGGTCGGTTCCTTCTACTCCAATTCCCAGACGGTCACCAATCTCGCGGCCGGCGATTCGGCACTGGTCTCGTTCACCAACTGGACCGCCACCCAGCGCGGCACCCATGCCACCCGCTGTTCCACCGCGCTTACGGGCGACCAGGTGCACTCCAACGACACACTGTCCGGCACGGTAACGGTGCGCGTTCTCAATGTCGGCGTCACCAGGATTGTCGCGCCGCCCGACACGGTCGACTCCGGCACGACCGTCACTCCGCAGGCCCGGGTGAAGAACTATGGTACGGCAGCAGCAACATTCCCGGTGACCTTCCGCATCGGCTCCTTCTACAACAATACCCAGACGGTCACGAGCCTCGCGGCCGGCGACTCGTTACTGGTCTCCTTCGCCTCCTGGAATGTGCTGCAGCGCGGCACGCATGCGAAGCGCTGCTCCACTGCGCTCTCGGGCGACCAGGTCCCGGCCAACGATACGCTCTCCGGTCTGGTGACTGTGCGCATTCCTGACGTGACAGACGTGGGCGTGACCGTGATTGTCGCGCCGACCGGTACGGTAGACTCCGGGGCGACCATCTCGCCGCAGGCCCGGATCAAGAACTACGGCAACGTCACCGCCACATTCCCGGTGACCTTCCGCATCGGCTCCTTCTACAACAACTCCCAGAATGTCACCAACCTTGCGCCGGGTGACTCCGCGCTTGTATCCTTCACGAACTGGACCGCGACGCAACGCGGGACGCACGCCACTCGCTGCACGACTGCCCTGACGAATGACCAGAACCACAGCAACGACGCGCTTTCCGGCTCCGTGACGGTCAGGGTGACCAACGTCGGGGTGACCGCTATTGTCGCGCCCAGCGGGACAATCGACTCAGGCACGGTTGTCACACCGAGAGCCAGGGTCAAGAATTACGGCACCGGCGCCGCCACCTTCCCGGTCTTTTTCAAGATTGGCTCCTTCTACTCCAACTCTCAGACCGTCACCAACCTCGCTGCCGGTGACTCGGTGCTGGTGTCATTCACGAATTGGACTGCGACGCAACGTGGCACCCATGCCACGCGCTGCTCCACCGCGCTGACCGGCGACCAGATCCCGAGCAACGATACGCTGTCGGGCACGGTAAGCGTACGGGTGATCAACGTCGGGGTGACCGCAATCGTTGCGCCGACCGGCACCATCGACTCGGGCACGGTTGTCACGCCGAGAGCCCGGGTCAAGAATTACGGCACAGCAGCAGCGACATTCCCGGTCTACTTCAAGATCGGTTCCTTCTACTCCAATTCTCAGACCGTCACCAACCTCGCGGCCGGCGACTCGGCCCTGGTCTCATTCACGAACTGGACTGCGCTCCAGCGCGGCACCCATATGACGCGCTGCTCGACTGCGCTTTCGGGCGACCAGGTGCACGCCAACGACACGCTATCCGGCACAGTGACGGTCCAGGTGCTCGATGTCGGCGTCAAGATGATTGTTGCGCCAACCGGCACAATCGATTCCGGGACGACGGTCACGCCACAGGCCCGGGTCAGGAACTACGGCACCGCAGCCGCCACGTTCCCGGTCTTCTTCAAGGTCGGTTCCTTCTACTCCAACTCCCAGACAGTCACTAACCTTGCGGCCGGCGACTCAGCCCTGGTATCGTTCACGAACTGGACTGCGGTGCAGCGGGGCACCCACGCCACGCGCTGCTCCACAGCACTGACATCTGACCAGAACCATGCCAACGATACGCTCTCTGGCTCGGTGACCGTGCGTGTCGCCGATGTCGGCGTGACCGCGATTGTCGCGCCAACCGGCACGGTCGACTCGGGCACAACCATCACGCCAAAGGCCCGCGTGAAGAACAATGGCACTGCAGCGGCCACCTTCCCGGTGACGATGCGAATCGGCGCCGGCTACAACAACACCCAGACCGTCACCAACCTCGCGGCCGGCGACTCGCTCCTGGTGAGTTTCACCAACTGGACTGCGGCGCCACGCGGCCTCTTGTCCGTGCGCTGCTCGACCAACCTCACCGGCGACCAGTACCACGCCAATGACACCCTGGCCGGCACCGTGATGGTGCGGGTAACCGATGTTGGCGCGACCGCGATCGTCGCGCCCACCGGTACAATCGACTCGGGCGCCGTCGTTGCGCCCAAAGCCCGGGTCAAGAACTACGGCACCGCAGCGGCTACATTCCCGGTGACCTTCCGGATCGGCTCATTCTACTTCGACACCCAGACCGTCACGAGCCTTGCGGCCGGTGACTCGGTCCAAGTCAGCTTCACCAACTGGACCGTGGTACAGCGTGGCACCCATGTAACGCGCTGCTCCACCGGCCTATCCGGAGACCAAGTCCACGGCAACGACACTCTGTCGGGCACGGTGACGGTGCGGGTAACCAATGTCGGCGTGACCGCTATCGTGGCGCCCACCGACACAGTCGACTCGGGCGCGACCATCACGCCCAAGTCCCGGGTCAGGAACTACGGCACGTCCGCAGCCACTTTCCCGGTCACGATGAAGATCGGCACCGGCTACAACAACACCCAGACTGTTACCAACCTCGCGGCCGGCGACTCGGTACAGGTGAGCTTCACCAACTGGACTGCGGCGCCACGCGGCCTCTTGGCCGTGCGCTGCTCGACCGACCTCTCCGGCGACCAGTACCATACCGACGACACGCTATCGGGCTCGGTATTTGTGCGAGTAGCGAATGTCGGGGTGACCGCTATTGTCGCGCCGACCGGCACGATCGATTCCGGTGCGACCGTAACGCCCCAAGCCCGGGTCAGGAACTACGGCACGGCAGCAGCGACATTCCCGGTCTACTTCAAGATCGGTTCCTTCTACTCCAATTCCCAGACGGTCACCAACCTCGCGGCCGGCGACTCGGTGCTGGTCTCATTCACCAACTGGACCGCAACGCAGCGCGGCACCCATGCCACGCGCTGCTCAACTGCGCTTTCGGGCGACCAGGTGCACTCCAACGACACGCTTTCCGGTACGGTAACGGTGCGAGTCATCGATGTCGGCGTAACCGCCATCGTTGCGCCCACCGGTACGGTGGACTCGGGCACGGTTGTCACGCCGCGAGCCCGGGTCAAGAACTTCGGCTCGTCGAGCGCCACCTTCCCGGTCACCTTCAAAATCGGCTCTTTCTACGCCAACACCCAGAACGTCTCCAACCTCGCGGCCGGCGACTCGGTGCTGGTGTCCTTCACCAACTGGACCGCGACGCAGCGCGGCACCCACGTCACGCGCTGCACGACCGCCCTCACGAATGACCAGAACTATGCCAACGACGCGCTGTCCGGTTCCGTTACGGTGAGGGTACTCAATGTCGGCGCAACCGCGATAGTCGCGCCGACGGGTACGGTAGACTCCGGAGCGAGCATCACCCCGCAGGCCCGGGTCAGGAACTACGGCACGTCCGCAGCCACCTTCCCGGTCACGATGAAGATCGGCACCGGCTACAACAATACCCAGACCGTCACCAACCTCGCAGCCGGCGACTCGCTCCTCGTGAGTTTCACCAACTGGACTGCGTCCCCGCGCGGCCTGCTTGCCGTGCGCTGCTCGACCAATCTCACCGGCGACCAGGACCACTCGAATGACACCCTGTCCGGCTCCGTATTCGTACGGGTCACGAACGTCGGTGTGGCGACAATCGTCGCGCCCACCGGCACGGTCGACTCGGGCGTCACGGTCACGCCTCAGGCCCGGGTCAGGAACTACGGTACCGGCGCCGCCACCTTCCCGGCCTTCTTCAGGATCGGCTCGTTCTACTCCGATTCCCTGACCGTTGCCAACCTTGCGGCCGGCGACTCGGCACTCATCTCCTTCACCAACTGGACGGCGACGCAAAGGGGTACTCACGCTACGCGTTGCTCGACCGCGCTCTCGGGCGACCAGAATCCCGCGAACGACACGCTCTCCGGCTCGGTAACAGTGCGCGTCACAAATGTCGGCGTTACCGCTATTGTCGCGCCGACCGACACGGTCGACTCGGGTGCGACAGTCACGCCGAAATCCCGAGTCAAGAACTATGGCACGTCCGCCGCCACCTTCCCGGTCACGATGAAGATCGGCACCGGCTACAACAACACCCAGACCGTGACCAACCTTGCGGCCGGTGACTCAATACTGGTCAGTTTCACCAACTGGACTGCGGCCCCCCGCGGCCTCTTGTCCGTGCGCTGCTCGACCGACCTCTCGGGCGACCAAAACCACGCGAACGACACGTTGTCCGGCTCTGTATTCGTGAGGGTCACGAACGTCGGAGTGACCACGATTGTGGCACCGACCGGAACGCTCGACTCGGGCACGACTGTCACGCCCCAAACCCGGGTGAAGAACTACGGCACCGGTACGGTAACGTTCCCGGCTACGTTCCGCATCGGTTCCTTCTACTCCGACACGCAAACCGTGTCGAATCTTGGCGCGGGCGACTCGGCCCTGGTCTCATTCACGAACTGGACTGCGCTCCAGCGCGGCACCCATATGACGCGCTGCTCCACCGCTCTTTCCGGCGACCAGGTCCACAGCAATGATACGCTATCGGGTTCCATAACCGTGCGGGTGACCAATGTCGGCGTAACCGCAATCGTTGCGCCTACCGGAACGGTGGACTCGGGCGCCACTGTGACGCCGCAGGCCCGGGCGAAAAACTTTGGCACCGAGGCGGTCTCTTTCCCGGCCTTCTTCAAGGTCGGCTCCTTCTACTCAGACTCCCAGACCGTCACGAACCTTGCGGCCGGCGACTCGGTACTGGTCTCGTTCACCAATTGGACCGCAACGCAGCGGGGCACCCACGCCACACGCTGCTCGACCGCTCTTTCCGGCGACCAGGTCCATACGAACGACACCCTGTCCGGCACGGTAACCGTACGCGTGCTTAACGTCGGGGTAACCGCTATCGTCGCACCGACCGGAACGCTCGACTCGGGCACGACGGTCACGCCACAGGCCCGGGTCAGGAACTACGGCACCGGCGCAGCGACATTCCCGGTCTTCTTCAAGGTCGGTTCCTTCTACTCCAATTCCCAGACCGTCTCCAACCTCGCAGCCGGTGACTCGGTACTGGTCTCGTTCACGGCGTGGACCGCAACGCAACGAGGCACCCATGCCACGCGCTGCTCTACCGCCCTCACCGGCGACCAAATCCACAGCAACGATACGCTGTCGGGCTCGGTCACCGTACGAGTCACCAATGTCGGTGTTACCGCAATCGTCGCACCCACCGGCACCATCGATTCCGGCACGGTCATTACGCCGCGAGCCCGCGTCAAGAACTACGGCACCGGCGCCGCCACTTTCCCGGCCTTTTTCAAGATTGGCTCGTTCTACTCCGATTCCCAGTCGGTCTCAAACCTCGCGGCCGGCGACTCGGCCCTGGTGTCGTTCACGAACTGGACTGCGGTGCAGCGGGGCAACCACGTGACGCGCTGCTCCACTGCTCTCTCGGGCGACCAGAACCACGCGAACGACACCCTGTCCGGCACGGTAACCGTGCGCGTGCTTAACGTCGGGGTAACCGCTATCGTCGCACCGACCGGAACGCTCGACTCGGGCACGACGGTCACGCCACAGGCCCGGGTCAGGAACTACGGTACCGGCGCAGCGACATTCCCGGTCTACTTCAAGATCGGTTCCTTCTATTCCAACTCACAGACGGTCACCAACCTCGCGGCCGGGGACTCGGCCCTGGTCTCATTCACCAGTTGGACTGCGACCCAGCGCGGCACCCACGTAACGCGCTGCTCCACCGCGCTCGCGAACGACCAGTATCCGGCCAACGACACGCTCTCCGGCACGGTATCCGTGCGCGTGCTCAACGTCGGCGTCACCGCCATCGTCGCGCCGACCGGCACCATCGATTCCGGCACGGTCATTACGCCGCAGGCCCGGGTCAGGAACTACGGCACAGACGCAGCGACGTTCCCGGCCACTTTCCGCATCGGCTCCTTCTACTCCGATTCCCAGACCGTCTCGAATCTTGGCGCGGGCGACTCGGCCCTGGTCTCGTTCACCAACTGGAATGCGACGCAGCGGGGCGCCCACGTAACGCGTTGCTCCACCGCGCTGGCGAATGACCAGAATCACGCGAATGACACCCTCTCCGGCCTGGTAACGGTGCGCGTCACCGATGTCGGCGTGACCGCGATTATCGCGCCCACCGACACGGTCGATTCCGGCACGACCATTACGCCGCAGGCCCGGGTCAGGAACTTCGGCACTGCTGCCGCCACGTTCCCGCTCTTCTTCCGCATCGGCTCGTTTTACTCCGACTCCCAGACCGTCACTAGCCTTGCAGCAGGCGACTCGGCCCTGGTCTCATTCACAAACTGGACCGCGACGCAACTCGGCACCCACGCCACGCGCTGCTCCACCGCGCACACGGATGACCAGAATCACGCGAACGACACCCTCTCCGGCTCGGTTACAGTCGTCCCGCCGCCGGCAGTGGACGTCGGCGTGATTGCGATTATCGCGCCGGTCGGCACGTTCGATTCCGGCGCGGCCGTTACGCCGCAGGCCCGGGTCAAGAACTACGGTACCGGCGCCGCGTCGTTCCCGGTCTTTTTCAAGATCGGCTCCTTCTACTCCAACTCGCAGACCGTCTCAAACCTCGGGGCCGGCGACTCGGTTCTGGTCTCGTTCACCAACTGGACTGCGACTCAGCGCGGCACCCACGTAACGCGCTGCTCCACCGCGCTCGCCCAGGACGAGAACCATACCAACGACACGCTCTCCGGCTCGGTAGCGGTTCGCGTCACCAATGTCGGCGTCACCGCCATCGTCGCCCCGGCCGGCACAGTCGACTCGGGCGCGACAGTCACCCCGAAAGCCCGGGTGAAGAACTACGGCACATCGGCCGCGACGTTCCCGGTAACCATGTCCATCGGTGCGGGCTCCAAGCTGGGGACCGTCAACGGCGGGGACATGACCCAATTGTCCTCAATTGGGATCGTGTCCCAAGCCGGAACCTCGAGCCGCGTCCCGACCCCCCGCGCACCGGCCTCAAGCCAATTCAGCCTGCCCCGCCGCACCGGCTCGTCTCCCTCGGCGATACGCCTCGACCCGGACTACACCGACACCCAGACCGTCACCAACCTCGCGCCCGGCGACTCAATCGAGGTGAGCTTCACGAACTGGACCGCCTCTCCGCGCGGCCTCCTCTCCGTACGTTGCTCCACCGACTTAACGAACGACCAGGTCCATGCCAACGACACGCTCTCCGGCACGGTGATGGTGCAGGTGCTCAACGTCGGCGTGACGGCGATTACCGCGCCCACCGGCACCGTTGACTCCGGCGCGAGCTTGAGCCCGCAAGCCCGGGTCAGGAACTACGGCACCGCCGCGGCATCGTTCCCGGTCGTCTTCCGCATCGGCGCCTACGCGGACACCCAGAACGTGACCAACCTTGCCTCGGGCGATTCTATTGCGGTGAACTTCACGACCTGGACCGCGACAGTTCGCGGCCTGAACGCCACCCGCTGCTCCACTGCGCTTGCGGGCGACAACAACCATGCGAACGACACCCTGCCGGGCACGGTGACCGTGCGCGTGCGCGACGTCGCCTGCACCCAGCTCCTCGCCCCGCGGGATACGGTCGACTCCGGCGCCACGGTCGTGCCGCAGGCCGTGGTTGAGAACCACGGCACAACTCAGGAGACGTTCGACGTCCGGTTCACGGTCGGCGCCGACTATGCGGACACGCTGTCAATCACGCTGGCTGCCGGCGAAACCGATACGCTCACCTTCGCGGCCTGGACCGCACTCTCACCCGGAACATTCCCGACCCTGTGCGCCACGATGCTTGCTACCGACATGAACCCGGCAAACGACGCGACTCAAGACTCGGTCTTCGTCCAGACCTACACCGGTGTGGTCGAGCTCCAGGTTCTGCCCCGGGCACTCGCGCTCGAGCGGCCGGCGCCGGACCCGATGCGCGGATGGGCGACAATCCGCTTCAGCCTCCCGCGCCAAACCCGGGCAACCCTCACCCTCCGCTCCATCACCGGGGCTTTGGTGCGCACGCTCTGCAACTCCTCCCTCCTCCCTGCTCACTACTCCCTCGCGTGGGATGGCCGCGACAACTCCGGCCGCACCGTCGCCCCGGGCATCTACTTCTGGCGCCTCGAAGCCGAAGGCAAAGTCCTCACCCGCAAAGCCGTCAAACTCAACTAGCCCGCTCTGCCTCGCGGCGCGTCCGCAGACGTCTGACATCCGACTTCGCCCGCTCTCGACCTCGGCCTTAGCCTCTACCTCTGCCTGCGCTGTTTCTAGAGGGGCGAAGCCAGCCTCAACCTCTACCTCTACCTTTGCCTCCTCCTTCAATTCGGTCCTTCATTGTACATGTCGAAGTTCTTCAGGAAGTACCGGGAGACGTGCCCTCACTTGTGTACTCTCTTGCATCGGCAGATGCGTCGCGAGCCGTATCTCGACCTCAACCTTGACCTCAACCTCGACCTTTACCTCAACCTCAACCTTAACCTGTCCCTGGCGTCGTACCTGTCGTTCTTCCCGCCGTTGTTCGCGGCGTTGATCCGGTCGCAGTTCCGCGCGTTGGCCTTTGACTTTTGCCTCTTGGCTTTTGGCTTCTTCTAGGCGCCGTTGCTGCCCCCCAGGCGGCCGGTGGGCCGCCCACTCCCCGGAAAACGCCCTAGACGTTCAAAGCAGCGGGTCGATGAGGGTATTCGGGTCTATCGCGGGGAGTCCGGCACCTTCCGTTGGTGCCTGGTGCAGGTCCGGGAATCCCTCTACCTCGGCGACTACCGTGCGCGATGAGGCGACCATTATCAGCTCTATCTGCCGCAGCGTCACCTTGGTAACCTTCGGTGGCGTCGCGACCGGCTTGGGTTCTTCTATGGCCTTCAGGGCCCGCCGCCGTTTCGGAATCGCCTTCCGTGCATCAGTCAGCACCCATTCGTGCGGGAGCATCTCCGGCGGAGCCTGCACTTCGACCATCCGCGTGAGCCGGTGCATCTCCCTGCCTATTTCCTTGACCTCTTTGCCGGCCTGCACCATAACCCTGACCCGGGTCAGGGTGAAGTCACTCTGGAACAACCAGCCGATCTTGCTGGCGAGACGCGGGTGCCGGATCCAGATCGCCTCTTCCACATCGGAGCCGTCGCTCTTCAGGAACGCCTGCACGTACTCCTTGAAGTCAACCGCAACGGCCAGTTCCTCACCGCCCGGGAAACGCTCCGATACCGCGGGTCCGGTTTCGGTCAGGTCCCGGGCTCCCGTCGGCGCCCGGGTCTTGATGAGGACCCTCACACCGCGGTCGGCAGCCGCGTTCAGCTCGCCTCGGAGTTCTTCCAGCGGCCGCGCGTCGACGTTGAGCAGAACCACGGTCTTCGCATTGCGAAGCAGCTCCCGGCAGCGCTCGTAGACCTGCGCGACGGCAGTCAGTTCGAAGATGCCGCCGTGCGCGGGCAGGGAAGCCACGTCCTCCAGTTCGCTTTCAATCTGCTCCTGCAGGTTTTCGAGGTCGCGGCGCTTGGCATCCATGTACTCCCGAATCGGGAGCGCGACATAAGTCGTCGGCCGCGTGCTCTCATCCGCCAGCACCGCGCCCTTGGTCCGAAGCGAGTCCAGCGCCTTGTAGATATTGGCGGCCTGCTTGCCGACCATCTGGGCAAGGCGATAGCCGGACGAGCCGGGCTCCTGCAGCAGGGCCCAGTAGACGTCGGTTTCCAGCGCGCTGAACCCGACGCTCGTCAGCAGCGGCTTGACGCGTTCCTTCATGACTCGCGCCGTCCCTTGTCGCCTCGTCCCTCGTCGCTGGTCGCCGGACCTACGAGTCCCCTCACCCCGACCCTCTCCCCGCAACCGGGGCGAGGGAGCATCTCCTCTCCCCTGGATGGGGAGAGGATAAAGGTGAGGGGTGTGTTCATCAGCGCTCGGTCTCCCTTGTCTGCGGTTCGGACGACGAAGGACTATGGACGAGTTGACGAAGGACCTCCAGTCCCTTCTCCATCACCTCATCCCGACCGGCCTTGACTCCATCGATGGTCGGCGCGGCCGGCACGTCGGGCACAATGCCGACGTTCTGGAACCGGCTGCCGTCTCCGAACTTCACCCTCATCCCGGTGAACCAGAGGCGGCCGCCGCCCGGCAGGCTGACCCACGTCCGGTTGCCGTTGCACCCGGCGGTCGTGCCGCCGACGAACGTCACCCGGCCGGCGTTCTTGAGGTAGATGCAGACGTCCTCGGACCCGCCAATGGTCTTCTCGTTGGTGAGTACTACTACCGGTCCGCCATAATGCTTCCTCGGGTCAGGCTGGACTTCGTACTGGCCTGCGTTCCAGCCCTGCTCGAGTCGCTCGTAGCCGGACACAACCGGGATCTCGAATATCGCGGACTTCACCGGCCGCTCGCTCAGCCTAGCGGACAAGGCCAACTGCACCATGAATCCCGGATACCCGCGGATGTCGACTATCAACCCATCTGCCCGGCGCAGTGCCTCGAAGGCGCGCTCGAACTCCTGCAGGCTCGACAGCCGGCCGAGGTCCATGTAGCCGATATTGCTGTCCAGCAGCCGGTAGCCGCTTGACTGACGCTTGCTGGCGATGTGAGCGACCCACTGCTCACGCGTCACCGTCCGCTTCAGTGTCAGGGTGTAATCTCGGAGACTGGTCTGGACGGGTTCTAGGATTCTAGGGTTCGTGGGTTCGAGTGCCGGAACCCCGGAACCCCTGAGCCCCTGAACCCCTTCTGAGCGGCGGAAGGCGAGTTTCACCTCGGCGCCGGCCGGACCGAAGCCGAGCATGTCGGCCATGTGGCGATAGAACGCGCCCTCAGTCGAATACGAGAACTGCAACCGGTGCTCGGCAATCAGTTCGGGAACGGCCTTCCCATCGAACTCAACCAGCTCATCACCGACTTGTAGAGAAGAGATCGGGGGATCAAGAGATCGAGGGATCGAGGGGTCTGGGCCTGAATCCGAGGCCCCAATCTGTGTAATCTGTGGATGAATCAGATCCGTGACAACGATCTTGCCTTCCACCCAGCCAAAGACTATCGGCAGCGCCTGGGGCTCAGGCAGGTCAGGGTAGAAGTAGAAGATGTTGTTATCATGCAGGTGCGCGGTGAGCATCCGGAGCGTGCGCACATAGGCGACCGGGCTGTCTGCCTCCTCGACTCTCGGAATCCACTCCGGCAGGCACGAACGCCAGTCCATATCGCAGAGCTCGAGGTGCGGATAGACGTGGCGCACCACGCCCCAGACCTTGAACAGGCCCAGCAACCGTTCCTCGCGGGTCAAAGGTCGCCTGAGCTCGGGCAGCGGCGCCGGCAGCCTTAGATTCAGGAGCTCTTGGGAATCGTGACCCGCTGCTCGCTCTGCTCCTCGACCACTTGATCCCTCGAATCCTTGATCCCTTGATCCCTTTTCTTTCAGCGCCTGCTCTGCTACCTCCGCCAGTTGAGTCGGACCGATTGCCTGCTCAACTACCAGGTCGGGACAGAATCCGGCGCGACCATCGTGCCCAACCAGACGCTCGGTGTTGAGCTGCACGTCCACGCCCTCGCCACTCCCCAATCCCCATTCCCGATTCCCTGCCCGCAGGGCTCCATCCGGCGGTCCGGTCTTCTCCAGGACAACCGCAATCCCCGGCTGCGACTGCAGCGCGTCAAGCACCTTGTGGCAGCTCGTTGCTGACGGCCGGTTGACGAGGAACACCGCGGGCTTGGTGATGGTCTTGAGCCGGGCCAGGTCGATGCCGGAAGCAAGCGCAGCCAGGTGAGCATCTGCCTCCTGTATCGGGTGTAACGCGGACCCGCCGTTCACTTCCCACTTCTGCCGGTAGGCGCCGAGGCCGTTATCCTCACTCCAGCCGGCGTGGACGCGGTTCATCACCGGGCCGGTCGTGAGCGTGGCGCGCACGAAGAACCTGAGTATGGGGTCGCACACGCGTAGGCCGAACGCTGCCGGCCAGCGCAGGTCTACCAGCAGCTTGTCGACCGCGCCAAGGTCGTTGACCGCTGCCTGGAAGTCGAGGAGGAATCCGTGTCCGCGCAACGGAGGAGGCGGGACGCGAACGTAGCCTACCGTCTCGCTGAGCCGTCTCGACTCAAACTCCCCATCCACCGCTCGAGCTCTCGATCTCTCGGTCTCTTTCTCTCTTCTCGCTTCCGCAAACGTCAGCAAGTCGCCCAGCGGCTCCAGCAACTCCTCGTTGAGGACCCTCGCGATGTCGTCAGGGGTCTGCGCGGCCTCTACCTTGGGTAAGGCCCGAATCAGCGCCTGGCTCCAGTCCAACTCGCCGCTTGAAGCTTGAAGCTTGAGGCTTGAGGCCGGCGATGGCGCCACTATGGCCGGGTGGAACAGGTATATCTTGCCCCACAGGTCGGCCAGCGCTTCGAGCCGTCTGAGCCTTAGTGCTTGGTCCACAAGTCCTTCGGAGTTATGTTCATGCTGCAACTAATACGAGAGATTGGACTATCATAGCGCGCGGGGTCGGGCAAGCAAGACCATTCTCCCCGATTCCGAGATGTGTGGCCACGAAGAGAGCGATGTACAAGCTCGAAGTCCGAAACCAGAATGACGATTCAAACCCGAATTCACCAATTCGTCATTTCCCATTCGAGCTTCAATCGGTATTGGTCTCCGCGACCCCTGTCGGACAGTGCGGACTTCGGGATTCGTGCTTCACCGAAGTAGTGCTTTCGTGGCGTCCCTTGAATCGGAGCGGGCGGTCATGCGACCGCCCGCCCTGTCAGACCTCTTGCAGTCGCCCTATCGTTCGACGACGAGCGACTTTGAGACGTTAAGGTCCCCGGCCACAAGTCGGGCCACGTAGACACCTGCGTTCAGGCCACTGACGTCGATGCTGAACGACCGGCCCTTGTCGGTCGCCGCGACTTCCTGTGTCCTCACGGCCCGACCCGATACGTCGAGCAGTGTAACCCTCAACGGCTCTTCGCGCGGCAGGGAGTACCGGACTGTCACGCGTCCGGCTTTGGCCGGATTCGGGAACATCTCGATACTCGACTGCGACAGCGCCCCCGGTTGTGCCTGACCGCCATCGCCCGGTGTGTAGGTGCTGCCCCACACATGCGCTGGGGAAGTCCGTCCGTCAATCCAGACGGCATACGGGACATCGCCCGGCGTGGGCACAATGTCAGGCGACCCATCGTCGTGCCCGGACGTCACCCAGCCCAAGGTCCAGTTGTCGTACGAGCCGACTGCATACGCTATGCCATACTCGCTGCCGTCGTACTCATCCCAGACCACCCAGGCCGAGCCGTAGCTGAAGCACATCCTCGGTGACTTGCTGTTTGGGCTGGCCTCGTCCGACACCAGCGTGAGCGGCTGCCAGACGCCGGAGGCATCCCGGTAGGTATGCCAGATGTGCGATTCGGTGTCGTCGCCGCGGGTGCAGACAACGTGTGGGAAGCCGGTGCTCGGGTCGACCTCGACTGAGGCCTCTTGCATGTAGATGTCCCCTTCACCGACTGCGAGTTCTGCGGCTTGGAACGCGCCGTTCACCCGACGCATCACATAGGCGTTCATTTCCACCCCGTACGGGTCGCTCTGGTACAGGACGTACATGTCGCCGTCCTGCGGGTCGGCGGCGACTGACACTCCGCTGGCATGGAATCCGACGTCGATGTACTCCGGGGGCTGCCAGACGCCAGCAATGCACTCCTTGTAACCGATTACAGGTTCGGTCTCAGCACCGGGGTTGATCCAGTAGTTCAAGGAGAAGGCGACCGCCACCCGGTTCTGGTAGCAGGCGACGTCGTGGGTTGCGGTACGCCGGTCCGGGATAAGGCAGATGGGAGTGGACCACGTGCCGGTGCCCTTCTTGGCCGGCACGCACTTCGTGTAGTAGGTGCGCGGAATGACACTCTCCTTGCCGGACAGCCAGCAGTCCCATGCGACGTGGATGTCGGTGCCGTTGCCGTCGAGAGTGATTGTCAACGGACCGTAGTTCGCGCCGGTCGGTGACTTGATGTTGTATTCCGATGTCCAGCCTGTGCTGGGGTACCAGCGTTCGTACCAGATGTCGACCGAGGCCGTCTTGGGCCGCCGGTATACCACGTGCTTGTATCCGTTGTTGCCGACCGCGACCACGCAACTTGTAACGCTGCGGACATTGCGGCCGCCGGTCGTGATCTGCTCCTCCGGGCCCCAACCGGCCCACAGAGTCGTTACGCAGACTGCTGCGATGGCGATTAGCATCGTCAGCTTGCTTTTCACTTTCTCCTCCTTCTTCGGTCTTTGGTCGCCTTGGGCGGCCCGGTCAGAAGGACATGAGAACTACAGCCGAACCCTGAAACCAGCACCGGAGTTCACCACAAAGGCACAAAGACACAAAGTCGGTCCGGAAGCCGGGCCTCTGTCTGCTTGGTGTTCTTGGTGTCTTGGTGGTTAGCATCGGGTCTGGGGCCGGCCGAACTCCATCCTCCTGACCGGGCACAACGATCCAGATCACTGGCTCGCTCCGCCTCTCAGCGGCCATCTTCTTCTTCCTAGTTGATTACCAACTTCCGGGTCAGGTTGTCCGACCCGGCATTGAACTTCAGGACATATACTCCGGGCTTGAGCACGCCGGCGTCGATGCCGAATGTACCTCTTGCGCTGGTTGCCGCAACTTGCTGCGTCTTGACGGCGCGACCCGAGACATCGAGCAACGTTACCGTCATCGGCTCCGCGCGCGGTAGGGAGTATCGGACCGTTACCCGCCCGGCCTTGACCGGGTTTGGGGACAGCTCGATACTCGACTGCGAGAAAGCCGTAGGCCGGGCCTCACCACCGTCGCCGTCCGGAGTGTAGGGGCTGCCCCAGATCAGCGGCGGGTACTGTCGTCCGTCGGCCCACACGCAGTAGAGCCCGCCATCCGGTGCAGCCGCGACATCGGGAGTTCCATCCGCCCAGCCGGACCAGCCGGACGTTACCCAGCCCCGGGTCCAACTGCCGTACGCGCCGAACGCATACTTGATGCCGTGGACGCCAGCGGTGGAGTCGTCCCAGACCACGCAGATCTCATCGCCGTTGAAGCACATCCGGGGGGACGTGCTGTACACGCTGTTCTCTTCTGACACCATCGCGAGCTGCTGCCAGCCATCCACCGGATCCCGGTAGGTGTGGTAGACGCGGTACGGTCCTCCGTCCGGCTTGCGGCAGCAGACGATATGAGGGAAACCTGTACCAGGGTCGACCTCAACCGTGACTTGAGAAACGCCGATCGCCGCGAGTTCCGCCGGCTGCAGAAACGTGCCGTTCAGCCGGCGCATTACGTAGGCATCGCCGTTGTACTGGTACAGGTAGTACACGTCGCAACCGCCGCGGGCCTGTGCGTCTGCGGCTATCGAGACTCCGCCCGCTCTGAACCCAGGGTTGATGTACTGCGTGGCCTGCCAGTTCTTGCCGATGCACTCCTTGAACCCGACCTCGAGGTTGGTCTGCCAGGTGTCACCCTTTGGCTTGCCGGCATAGTCGAGTGCGAAGGCGACTGCCACCCGGTCGTTGAAGCTGACCACGTCCACGGTTGAAGTTCTCCGGTCCAGCGTGAGACGGATGGTCTTGCCCCAGGTTCCGGTCCCTTTGGTGCCCGGCACGCACTTGGCGTAGTAGGCCCGCTGGGCTATACTGCCCCCGTCATAGCCCTGCCATGCGAAGTGGATGTCGGTGGCGTTGCCGTCCAGCGCCAGCGCGTAGTTGCCGGCGCAGTACTTGGCCGGCGACACGATGGTGTAGGCAGATGTCCAGCCGGACGTGGGATACCAGCGTTGGTAGTAGCGGTGCACGTTGGCGTGATCGCGCGAGTTCCAGACGACGTGCCGGTAGTTGTTGCTGCCGACTACGACCAAGGGACTGATGTCGCCGTAGTTGTCGCTCGACGTGATCTGTTCCTCCGGGCCCCAACCGGCCCACAGAGTCGTTGCGCAGACTGCTGCGATGGCGATTAGCATCGTCAGCTTGCTTTGCATCTGTTCCTCCTTCTTCGGTCTTCGGCCGCCCCAGGCGGGCCGGTCAGGAGGACCCTTGAGCTCATTGAATCTTGGCCCCATCCTTCTGATCGGACTCCCTGAGTCGACCACATACACGCCGATGCTTGGCGGGTATTATGTGCTCATTGCACATAATAGTAGGAAAAGCGTTTTGATTGTCAAGTTCTGATTCTACGACGTAACATGTTGATTGATAATAACTTAGTCTGGCGACCCGTGACTGGCGGCTACAGGGGCATTCACGATAGGCTGATTGAGATCGGTACGAATCCACCACCAGACAGCAGTGGTGCCAGCGCTGATGCCGGAGTGACCAAGCGTTCAGTGGGGCCGGACATCGGAACCGGCAGACTCACTGAGGTTCGAATGCCCGGGCGCAGAGCGGCATCGGCCGCTGCCTTACATGCGGGCCAGGCAGGGCAAAAGGCCGACAGCACGCGGAGCGCCACGCCGGACGGCGATTCTACAGCTCTGTAGGATGACGCGGGCAGCCGGTTTTCAGCCTATCTGCTTGAAGCTTGAGGCTTTAGGCTTGAAGCTGGAGAAGCGACTCCTTCGCCTACCGGACAGAATACGGGATTCAGGAGGGAGTAGACCGGGAAGTTGTATCGGAGAGTGTCTCGGACATTGTCTCGGAGAGTCCTTCGTCCATGGTCCCGAGGGCAATATGAACGACAGCATGGCGGGTTGTGTCACTGACAGCGGTCGATGTAGCCCGCCGGTTTGTCTTACGGGCTCTTCACGACTGAGTCTGGAGGCCTGTGTCGGGAACAGCCGTCTGGACAGCAGTCGGAGCTGCACGCGGGGCTGTATCCCGATGTGCCTGCTGGTCTATTCCCCAACAAGTCTCGGCCGCTGACTGCAGAGCGCCGCAAGAACCGAGTTCTTTCTCCGAATCCGGAGCAGGCAGTCAGACAGAAGCAGGCGGCAGGTTTGCCGGGACGGCAACTGCCAAACAAGCCCCGTCATCTGCGACGTCTGCGGTCAGGCGCCTTAGTGACTCCACTGTCGGTTCTGGGAGCGAATCCTCACCTGAGCAATCCTCTCGATGCGCTCACCCAGGGCGCTTCTGCGCGTCGTCTGCGCAGTCTGCGGCTGCGACGGGACGACTAACGATTGGCGCGGGTTGCGAAGGCGAAAGCGTCGAAGTAGCTCCGCCAGCTGGCTGGCGATGAACCGAAGCGGTTGTCGCCATAGAAGTAGTCGGCGAGGACCTCGCGCACGCGGGCGATTTCTTTGAGTCTCCCGCGGTGTCGCACATCCATCAGCGTCAGGTCGAGGAGCTCGAGCGCCCGTTCAATCGCTCTGCCACGGTACTCGACATTGCCGCGCTCTTGCCAAGTCAAGGCCCGCGCCACCTCACTGCCGACATTGCCCAACTGCTCCGCGAGGCTGAGCTTGAACCACCGGCCGGCCGCCAGTTCTTTGTGCTGGAACGTCACCGAGCCACCAGACGTTGGACCGTCTCGGCTATCTTCTTTCGGACCTGAGCGTCGTCCACACCACGGCTCCGGTTGCCTTGAGATGGCCGGATGTTGACCATGGAATCGAACTCAATCCAGTCCTCCCCGCTGACTCCGGGGAACAGGTTGATGCCCCAAAGGTGTTGCTGCATCGAGCCATCTTCAAGCAGCAGTGCTTCCTCGTCGGAATGGAGTTCGCCGCCGACAGCCATGATGCCGCGCTTCACGTCTACGACGGCCTTCACCATGTCCCCAAACCCCTCCTTGGCCAGCAAGTCCAGGTCGGCCAGCGATATCGGCTCACGGACGATGATCATCGCAGTCAGTCTAGCCCGGTCGTCTGACCGGTCAAGCGGGTCGATGCGACACCGAACCCGAAACAGATGGCCACGAAAACGCGAAGCCGGATGAAACGGACTTATGGCTCCTACACCCATTCGCTTTGTTTCTTTGGCCTCCGCGGCCCCTGCCCGACAGTGCGTGCTATCGTGGCCAATCTCGCATCTACGTCATCTGTGGATGGCTCCTCGCCGGTCCGCACTTCTGCACTCTGGTCTCTGCATTCTGACTTCTGCTTTGTCTGTTGTCCTCCACTGGACCCCTTGACCCCTCGACCACTTCCTGTCTCCGAACTTCCGTCCTTGACAGCCCGTCTTTCTTCGTTACGCTTCTGACAAGGAAAGCGAGACGGGAGTGCCGCCAGAACCGAAGCACCCACGAAGAGGCGACCGGCAGGTCGCCGAGCGGCAGTTTATTGACCGGCAGGAGTTCGTTGCCCCGGTCCAATCCGCACTCAAAGAACCACCGCGTACCAAGCCTCTTGTCCTCGTCTTCCACGGCGGCGCCGGCATCGGCAAGTCACGGCTGCGCCGGGAACTCGTCAGGCAGCTTGCCCGCGACCCCGAAGTCCTTGCCGCCACCCTCGACTTTGACGTAGTCGGCCACCGCCACCCGGAGACCGCGCTCTTCTTCCTGCGCAACACCTTGTGCCAGACGAGCCAGGTCTGCTTCCCCAGCTTCGACCTCGCCTATGCTGTTTACTGGCAGAAGACCCATCCCGACACGGCTTTGGCCGTGTCGGGAAACTCGAATTCCGAAACCCGAATGACGAATGAAATCTCGGCCCTCATGCAGGAGCGGAACTCGCTTCTCTCTCAGCTTCTCGACGAATCCGGCAAGCTTTCGCTCATCGGTCTCATTCCCAAGATAGCGAAGCTCGTTGCCGCATCACTAGATCCCTCGATTCCTCGATCCCTTGGTCCCTTCCTTTCCGACTGGTGGGAGCGCAGAGGCGAGCGGGAGCTTGAGGACATTCCGCAGATGGAGCCGGGCGAGATTGTCGACCACCTGCCCAAGTTGTGGGCCAATGACCTGAAGCACTATCTGGGAGCCGCAAGCCTCAAGCCTCAAGCACCAAGCAGAGAGGAGGGAGGAGAGAGGAGGGAGGATTCGCAAGTCCGGAACGATGAACGAAGAACGACAAACGAAGAACGAGGTAAGCGTCGCGCGGTCTTGTTCATCGACAGTTACGAGAAGTTATGGGACATCGGCATGGCTGAGGCTGACTTCTTCAAACGGGACGAGTGGTTAAGAGAACTGGTGACGGAGTTGCCCGAGGTGCTCTGGGTCATCTGCGGCAGGCAGAAGCTGCGCTGGGAGGAAAAGGAAGCAGACTGGAGCAAAGCCCTGAGCCAGCATCAACTGGAACCCTTGCCGGAGAAGTCCGCCCGCCGGTTCCTCGAGTCCTGCGACATCACCGATGAGCCGACCCAGGACGCCATCGTGAAAGGCAGCCGGGGCCTGCCGCACTATCTGGACATTGCCGTGGATGCAATGCAGAGTGCAAAAGGCAAAGCACAGAAGGCGGAGTTCAAAGGAGAGAACCCGGACGAGGTGGTTGAGGAGTTCACCCGACGGCTGGACAAGCCTGAGGTTGACACCCTGAGCGTGCTGTCGGCGACGCGGTTCTGGTACTACGGGCTGTTCGAGAACCTTGTCACCCAGTATCGTACCGGCTATCCCCTGTCCGGCTATGACGACCTTGCCCGGTTCTCGTTCATCAAAGACGGCGCTGCGCCCGGGACAAGGACAATGCATGAATTGATGCGCGAGGCGTTGCAGGAGAACCAGCCGCCCGAGTTGCGCACGAGCGTGCACCGGTTCCTGTACGAGTACTACGCGAAGCAGTTGGCGGGTGTGAAGGAGACGTATGTCGGCGAGCAGCACCGGTCTGCCCTGATTGAGGCCTTCTACCACGCTCGGCAGGCGATGAACGCCGAGGAACTCTGGAACGCAATGAAGGGCCCGACCACTCCTTTCTACGACACCGACCAGTATCGCGTACTCACACCCATCTACCGCGAGATGGCCGAGCGGCTGGAAGCCGAGTTCGGGCCTGCCAACGCAAGCTTCGGCGCGGCGCTCATCAAGCTCGCGTGCATGGTCAGGATACAGGAGGACTTCGAACAGGTCGAGCCAATGCTGCGCCGGGCACTGGCGATAGTCGACAAGGAACTCGGCCCCGACCACGAGAAGACTCTGGAGTGCATGAACGAACTTGTGAAGCTGATGAACGTGCAGGGCAGGCACGATGAAGAGGAAGTTCTAGGCCGGCGCATGGTGGAGCTTTTCGACCGGCCGGGGCAGGAAGCGGCCTACCGACAATTGGTGCTGAGTAATCTGGGTGTGGCTCTGACCTATCAGAACAAGCTTGCTGAAGCCGAGGAGGTGCTCAGTCGTGCGCTCGCAATTTGCGAGAGTGATCAAGGCCCCGACAAGTGGCAGCATGCCATGGTCCTGCACAATCTGGCCGGTGTGCTGGAGAAGCAGGCCCGATTCACGGAAGCCGAGTTGCTCGCCCGCCGCACGCTGGAAATGCAGGAAGATTTCCTTGGGCCGAACCATCCCGACCTGGCTTGGGGTTTGGCGGGTCTGGGGAGAATCCTCGCCCGGCTCGGCCGATATGTGGAGGCGGAACCGCTGGCGTGGCGGAACCTGAAGCTCAAAGAGGCGACTCGAGGACCGGAGCACGCCGAAGCCGCGACGGCCACGCAGGCGGTCGCCTTTGTGCTCTCCGAGCAGGGCCGGTTGGTTGAGGCCGAGCAGATGGCACGGCGGGCACTCGCAGCACAGGAGAAGAAGCTGGTGCCGGACCACCCACTCACCCGTACCACGGCCGACACTCTGGCCGTCATCCTGACCAAGCAGGGCAGGTTTGACGAGGCCGAGCCGATAGTCACGAACGCAGTCGCCGTGTCTGAACAGAAACGCGGCCCGGAACACCCGGCTACCGCAACCGCCCTGCACACTGCAGGCGTTGTCTACAACGGACAGGGCCGCTATGCCGAAGCCGAGAGCTGCCTGCGCCGCAGTCTGGACATCAGGACCAAAGCACTCGGCCCGGAGAGCATTGAGACGCTCCGCACCTTGGATGAACTGGCACTACTTGAAGAACGGCGCGGCAGACCAGCCGAGGCAGAGAAAATCTACCGGGATGTGATGGAGAAACGCGAGCGCGTCCAGGGCGCGGAACATCCTGACGTCGCCACCACCGCGAACCGACTTGCTGGCATCTGTGCGCGCGACGGACGCTATGCCGAAGCCGAGCCGCTCTACCGCCGGGCGTTGGCGATTCGCGAGAAGGTGTTTGGTCAGGACCATCAGTTCGTCGCCGAGACTCTCGAAGGACTAGCCAAGGTCTGCGAGCAGACCGGCCGCGCCGCCGAAGCGCAGGAACTGGCGGCCCGAGCCAAGGCAATCCGCGAGAAGAACGCAGCGGCTGCTCAAGCGCAAGCCTCAAGCTAGAGCATGCCGCTGACACCAGAACACAAGCCGGGCAGCGACCGGCAGGTCGCCGAACGGCAGTTTGTCGACCGGCAGGAGTTCGTTGCCCCCGTACAATCCGCACTCAAAGAACCACCCCGCACCAAACCTCTTGTCATCGTCTTTCACGGCGGCGCCGGCATCGGCAAGTCCCGGCTGCGGCGTGAGCTCGTCAGGCAGCTTGCCCGCGACCCCGAGGTCCTCGCTGCCACCCTCGACTTCGACGTCACCAGCCATCGGCACCCGGAGACTGCTCTCTTCTTCCTGCGCAACACGTTGTGCCAGACGAGCCAGGTCTGCTTCCCCGGCTTCGACCTTGCGTATGCGGTCTATTGGCAGAAGACCCACCCGGACACGGCTTTGGCCGTGTCGGGAAACTCGAATTCAGAAACCCGAATGACGAATGAAGTCTCGGCCCTTATGCAGGAGCGGGGCTCGCTCATCGCTCAGCTTCTGGACGAATCCGGCAAGCTGCCGCTCATCGGGATCGTTCCGAGGATCTCGGCGCTCGTATCCGAGCGACCGAAGACAGAAGACGGGAGACCGGAGACGGAAGGAAGGGGCTCTGCTACCTCCTACCTGCTACCTCCTAACTACTACGCCACTTGGTGGCGTCAACGCGGCGAGCGCGAGCTGGAGGACATCCCCCAGATGGAGCCGGGTGAGATTGTCGACCGCCTGCCCAAACTCTGGGCCGCGGATCTGAAGGACTACCTGGGAGCCGCAAGCCTCAAGCCTCAAGCACCAAGCAGAGAGGAGGGAGGAGAGAGGAGGGAGGATTCGCAAGTCCGGAACGATGAACGAAGAACGACAAACGAAGAACGAAGTAAGCGTCGCGCGGTTTTGTTCATCGACTCCTACGAGAAGCTGTGGGACGTCGGCATGGCCGAGGCCGACTTCTTCAAGCGGGACGAGTGGTTACGAGAACTGGTGACGGAGTTGCCTGAGGTGCTGTGGGTAGTCTGCGGCAGGCAGAAGCTGCGCTGGGCCGAAGCGGAAGCAGACTGGGGCAGCGCCCTGAGCCAGCACCAACTGGAACCCCTGCCGGAGAAGTCGGCCCGCCGGTTCCTCGAGTCCTGTGATATCACCGACGAGCCGACCCAGGACGCCATCGTGAAAGGCAGCCGGGGCGTACCGCACTATCTGAACCTGGCGGCAGATGCAGTGCAAAATGCAGAAGGCAAATTGCAGAATGCAAATCTCGCCGGAGGGAGTCCGGAAGGGCTGGTTGAGGAGTTCACGCGGCAACTGGACAAGCCTGAGGTTGACACCCTGAGCGTGCTGTCGGCGGCGCGGTTCTGGTACTACGGGCTGTTCGAGAACCTTGTCACCCAGTATCGTACCGGCTATCCCCTGTCCGGCTATGACGACCTTGCCAGGTTCTCGTTCATCAAAGATGGTGCTGCACCCGGAACGCGGACAATGCACGAGTTGATGCGGGAGGCGTTGCAGGAGAACCAGCCGCCGGAGTTGCGCAAGAGCGTCCACCGGTTCCTGTATGAGTACTACGCGAAGCAGCTGGATGGTATGAAAGAGAGCAACATCACCGAGCATCACCGGGCCGCACTACTTGAAGCCTTCTACCACGGCCGGCAGGGTATGAATGCTGAGGAACTCTGGTCCGCGCTGATGGGCCCGACTACGGTATTCTGCGATGCCGGACAGCACCGGCTGCTGAAACCAGTCTATCAGGAAATGACCGCACGGCTGGAGGCCGAGCTCGGACCTTCCCACGTTTTCGTCGGAAAAGCACTCACAAAGCTCGGGTGCATGGTCATACTTCAGGGGGAATACGAAGAGGCCGAGCTGCTGCTCCGCCGGGCACTGGCGATCGTCGAGAAAGAGCGCGACACTGCAAGCTGGAGTTTCATGGAGTGCTCGAATGGCCTTGTGCGGTTACTGCTGGCGCAGGATCGACTCGGCGAGGCCGAAGCCCTGAGCCGGCGAGAGGTTGAGATATTCGACAAGCCGGGACAGACCGCGATCTACCGACATACGGCGCTGAACGACCTCGGTGTCGTCCTCCTCGCCCAAGGCAGGCTGGGAGAGTGCGAAGAAATGCTCCGTCGTTCGCTTGCCGTCAGCGAGGAGGAAATTGGCCCGGACAAGTACGAGACGGCCGGGGCCCTGGGCAACCTATCCAAGCTGCTCACCCGAAGGCATCGCTACGCCGAGGCCGAGCCGCTCGCCCGCCGCGCGCTGGAGATTCAGGAGAAGAACTATGGGCCTGATCACATCGATGTTGCGTGGGTCCTGAGCGCTCTCGCGGTAACCGTCGCTTCTCTCGGCCGGTACGCCGAAGCCGAGCCGCAGTTCCGTCGCGCCCTCAGGATCGAACAGGAAGCGCTCGGGCCGGACCACCACGACACGGCTAGGACGATGAGCAATCTCGGTTCCCTGCTTCATTACCTCGGCCGCTATGCCGAGTCCGAGGCGATGACGCGGCAGGCCTTGGCGGCATTCGTGAAGAGACTGGGTCCGGACCACCGTTCGACTCTCAAAGCGACTGCGGACCTGGCGATAGTGCTGACCAAGCAGAGCAGGATTGCCGAGGCCGGGCAGGTGGCCCTGGCCGCAGTCGCTCGCTGTGAGGAGAAGCTCGGCCCGGGTGACCCGGTGACCGCGGAAGCCCTCTACGCGGCCGGGCTCGCGCGCAGCCGTCAGGGCCGGCACGCTGAGGCCGAGGGCTTCCTCCTTCGAGCGGTCGAAATCGATACTAGCGTGCATGGCGCTGAGAGTCCGCGCGCGCTAAGGTCGCAGGATGAGCTGGCCGTGCTGGCGGAACGGCAGGGCCGACACGTTGAAGCCGAGTCGCTGCTCCGGAACATCGTCGAGAAGCGCGGGCGCGTCCAGGGCGCGGAACACCCAGACCTCGCCACCACCGCGAACCGGCTTGCCGGAATCTGCAGTCAGGACGGACGCCATACCGAGGCCGAGACGCTCTACCGACGGGCCTTGGCAATACGTGAGAAGGCATTCGGACCCGACCACGTCTTCGTAGCGGAGACGCTCGAGGGCCTGGTCAATGTCTGCGAACAGACCGGCCGCACCGCCGAGGCGCAGGAGCTTGCGGCCCGGGCGAAGACAATCCGGGAGAAGAACACAGCGGCAGCACAAGCCTCAAGCCCAAGCTAGAGCATGCCGCTGACACCAAAGCACAAGCCGGGCAGCGACCAACCAGTCGCCGAGCGGCAGTTTATTGACCGGCAGGAGTTCGTTTCCCCGGTCCAATCCGCACTCAAAGAACCACCCCGCAGCAAACCTCTTGTCCTTGTTTTCCACGGCGGCGCCGGCATCGGAAAGTCCAGGCTGCGCCGGGAACTGGTCCGGCAGCTTGCCCGCGACCCCGAAGTCCTTGCCGCCACCCTCGACTTTGACGTAGTCGGCCACCGCCACCCGGAGACGGCGCTCTTCTTCCTGCGCAACACGTTGTGCCAGACAAGCCAGGTCTGCTTCCCCAGCTTCGACCTCGCCTACGCTGTTTACTGGCAGAAGACCCATCCCGACACGGCTTTAGCCGTGTCGGGAAACTCGAATTCCGAAACCCGAATGACGAATGAAATCCCGGCCCTTATGCAGGAGCGGAACTCGCTCCTCTCCCAGCTTCTCGACGAGTCGGCGAAGCTCCCGCTGATAGGTCTGATTCCCAGGATTTCGAAGCTCGTTGCCGCATCACTAGATCCCTCGATCCCTCGATCCCTTGGTCCCTTCCTTTCCGACTGGTGGGAGCGCAGAGGTGAGCGCGAGCTTGAGGACATCCCCCAGATGGAGCCGGGCGAGATTGTCGACAGGCTGCCCAAGTTGTGGGCCAAGGACCTGAAGCACTATCTGGGAGCCGCAAGCCTCAAGCCTCAAGCACCAAGCAGGGAGGAGGGAGGAGAGAGGAGGGAGGAGTCGCAAGTCCGGAACGATGAACGAAGAACGACAAACGAAGAACGAGGTAAGCGTCGCGCGGTGCTGTTCATCGACTCGTACGAGAAGCTGTGGGACATCGGCATGGCCGAGGCAGACTTCTTCAAGCGGGATGAGTGGTTAAGAGAACTGGTGACAGAGCTGCCGGAGGTGCTCTGGGTCATCTGCGGCAGGCAGAAGCTGCGCTGGGCCGAGGTGGAGGCAGACTGGGGCAACGCTCTGAGCCAGCACCAACTGGAAGCCCTGCCCGAGAAGTCGGCCCGCAGATTCCTCGAGTCCTGCGACATCACCGACGGACAGATACAGGACGCGATTGTCAAAGGCAGCCAGGGCGTACCGCACTATCTGGATCTGGCTGTCGACACAATTCAGAGCGCGAAAGACGAAGGACGAAGGACAGAGCTGCGGACGGAGGACCCCGACGATCTGGTTGCGGAGTTCACGCGGCAACTGGACAAGCCTGAGGTTGACACCCTGAGCGTGCTCTCGGCGACCCGGTTCTGGTACTACGGGCTGTTCGAGAACCTTGTCACCCAATACCGGACCGGCTATCCACTGACCGGGTATGACGACCTTGCCCGGTTCTCGTTCATCAAGGACGGCGCCGCGCCGGGAACGCGGACGATGCACGAGTTGATGCGCGAGGCCTTGCAGGAGAACCAGCCACCCGAGTTGCGCAAGAGCGTCCATCGGTTCCTGTACGAGTACTACGCGAAACAACTCGAGAATGTGAAGGAGACGTATGTCAACGAGGAACACCGGGCTGCCCTGATTGAGGCTTTCTACCACGCTCGGCAGGCGATGAACGCCGAGGAACTCTGGAACGCAATGAAGTGCCCGACTACTCCCTTCTACGACACCTCCCAGTACCGCGTACTCACGCCCATCTACCGCGAGATGGCCGTGCGGCTGGAAGCGGAGTTCGGACCTTCCAGCGCGAGCCTCGGCACGGTGCTGATCAATCTCGCGGGCCTTGTTAGGATACAGGAGGAGCACGAACCGGCTGAGTCCATGCTGCGCCGCGCCTTGGCAATAGTCGAGAAGGAATTCGGTCCCCACCACGAGAAGGTCATGGACTGCATGAATGAACTTGCGAAGGTACTGAGCGCGCTGGGTAGGCACGAAGAGGAAGAAGCGCTGTGCCGGCGCATGGTAGAACTGTTCGGCCAGCCGGGTCAGAACGCGGTCCACCGGTACCTGGTGCTGAATGACATGGGCGCGGCTCTGTATGGCCAAAACAAGTTCACCGAGGCCGAGGAATACCTCCGCCGGTCGCTCGCGGTCTGCGAGAACGAGCAGGGTCCGGACGAGTGGCAGCATGCGTCTGTCTTGTGCAACTTGGCAAATCTACTGGCCCGTCAGGCCCGCTTCACCGAAGCCGAGCCGCTCGCGCGCCGCGCGTTGGAGATACAGGAGGAGGCCCTCGGACCGGATCACCCTGACCTAGCTTGGAGCTTGGCGGGCCTGGGAAGAGTCCTCGCGCGGCTCGGCCGTTACGTCGAGGCGGAACCGCTGCTGCGTCGGAACCTGAAGCTCAAAGAGGCCACTCGAGGGCCGGAGCACACCGAAGCCACGATGGCTGCGCAGATGGTTGCTTTTGTGCTCTCCGAGCAGGGGCGGCTGGTTGAGGCCGAGCAGATGGCACGGCGGGCACTCGCAGCACAGGAGAAGAAGCTGGTGCCAAACGACGCCGCAACCCGTACTTTGGCCGACGCACTTGCCGTCATCCTCACCAAGCAAGGCAGGTATGACGAGGCCGAACCGATCGCCCTGAACGCAGTCGCCATCTCCGAGAAGAAACCGGGCCCGGACCACCCGGCCACCGCGACCGCTCTGCACACTGCCGGCGTCGTCTACAACGGACAGGGCCGCTATGCCGAAGCCGAGAGCTGCCTGCGCCGCAGTCTGGGCATCAGGACCAAAGCACTTGGCCCGGAGAGCATTGAGACGCTGCGCACCTTGGATGAACTGGCGCTGCTGGAAGAACGGCGCGGCAGACCAGCCGAGGCAGAGAAGGTCTACCGCGATGTGATGGAGAAGCGCGAGCGCGTCCAAGGCACGGAGCATCCTGACGTGGCAACTACCGCGAACCGCCTTGCCGGCATCTGTGCGCGCGACGCCCGATACGTGGAGGCCGAAAAGTTCTACCGCCGCGCGCTCGCGATTCGTGAAAAGGCGTTCGGGCAGGACCATCAGTTCGTCGCCGAGACCCTCGAAGGCCTGGCCGAGGTCTGCGACCAGACCGGCCGCGCCGCCGAAGCCAAGGAGCTTATCGCCCGCGCCAAGGCAATCTGCGAGAAAAACGCAGCGGCTGCTCAAGCGCAAGCCGCATCAGCCAGCAGCTAACCGCTCACCGCTGACGGCCAACGGCCGGCACTGACCCAGAAACCACAGTCATTTCCCGTTGGTGCAAGAGCGCTGTTTGAAGGAAGACACCCACTACGTATTGTATGGCCATTCCCAAAGACCACAGTTCTGCCGTGGGGGTAGCGGACCGGAGTCTGCCTGGGGGGTAACCTTCGCCCATACAGCGCGAGACACAGCGATGCCCACAATCACTCGAACCTTGACCCGAGCAATGAACTGAACGGTGTCGCGAAGCACTTCCGGAACAATAACCGGAACAGCTTCGCAAGCAGTTCGCAGTACATCGCTGCCAATAGTTCCTCACACAGCTTGCGACGCAGTCGATTACACAGTCATCGACGCACTGGCCGACGCAGTTCACCAGACAGTCCGCGACACCTTGGCCGATACTTTCCGGCGTACTTTGTCGGGTACTTTGCGAGGTTCAGTTGACGTTCGGATGACCGGCCCGCGCGGAGGTCTGCATCGCGCTCTTACGATTCGCGAGAAGGTGTTCGGCCCAGACCATTTCTCTGTGGCTGAAGTACTCGACGGTCTGGCCAGGGTCTGCTGTCAGACCGGCCGAACTGCCGAGGCGCCGGGGCTCTCTGCCGGCGCCGATACCGTAACGCGTACCACCACAAAACGGCCGGGGAGAGCCGCATTCCCCGGCCGCCTGTACCTGCGTCCTACCTGTGAATCGACTTTCCGCAGACCGGGCAGACACCCCTCGGGTACAAGGCCCGGTCATTGGGCCAGACGCCGCAGTCGATCGGGCCGAGCGCCTGCGCGACCTCGCCCGGGCAGAGTCCGTACATGCGGTGAAATCCTTCAAACGTCTGGCACCCGTCCGACCTCCGGCCGCAGTCCGGGCAGGTGAACCGCGGCGAAATCGAGGCCCCGATGCGGTTGAAGTAGCCGTCGAAGTGGACTCGCGCTCCGCATTCGATGCAGGTCGAGCCGTTGAGCCGCGAGTAGTTGACGCGCTCGACCAGCGCCGGCTCGCCGTCTTTGCCTTCGTACTCGAATCTGATTGCCCGGGTGCTGAGCACCGGGAAGTCGAGGTTGAAGACGTCGGCGACATAGTAGAGCGCGGGCGCGGCGTCGATGAAGGGCTGGGCAAGGGTTGAACGCGGCACCGCCTCGCGTCCCCGGCCCGAGCGGCCGATGACCGGCAGGAATGCCGCGACCGTGATGAAGCCGATGCCGATGCCGATGAGGCCCGCCCCGAGCCGCCCGACGAGCGTCCTTCCCCAGGCCGGGTCGGCTTTGAGCAGTCTGAGCACAATCGGGACCACCATGACCGCGGTCAGGGAGGCGATTCCCAGCGCAATGAGCCCGACGGTGTAGGAGTGAAACAGACGGTGGAACGCGGAGTAGGCCGCAAATCCGACCACGATTGCCGCGACCAGCCGAAAGACGTCGAAGAGCGCGAAGAAGAGCCCGCGCCGCATCTCGGCGTACACGCCCAGGCCGATGAGCAGTACTATCAGCCCGTCGATAAGCAGGGACATGGGATATTATAGCACAGTTCCGGCCATCGGACACCAGGAAGAATAGGGGGCGAGGAGGAAGCGCAAGGCAAAGTGCAGAATGCAAATGTCAAAATGCAAAAGTACCGGAGAGGGCAGCGGGCAGAAGCCGGAGGGTCACCACGGATAAACGCAGATGAGCGCAGATATGGTTCCAAACCCGGGAGGCCCGTCGGTGTTGGTCGGCGTGTATCGGCGGTCAGGATCCGAAGACGATGTGACATCGAGTTAAGCGTGGCGAAGAGGGCCTTGCGGCCCGCTCCCGCGCGGACCTTTGCCTGCATCCCGGTGCTCTGTTCCGGCAGGCTTTCACCCTCGGGTCATCAGCATGCCGCAACACCGTATTCACCGACCATGTAGCACTGTTGCTCATCGCATTTGTAGATTCGCGTTCCGCACTCGCTCTTGACCTTGACCATCGTAGTGCGCTCGCCTGAGGTCCTTTTGTCGTTCATGGCGCTCACCACCTTTCGTGTCTTAGACATCCGCGTGAATGACGGGGTTCCGGCCCGAACGCAGCCGGCACGCGCACCCTGCAGGTTCGCCGTGCGTCTAAGAGTAGAGCGGGGAAGGAGGAAGCAGTACCGTGGAGTGCTGAAAGTTGGTGTGGGGCTCGAAAAAGGCTGGATTCCTTTCGTAAGGACCGCTATAGCGGGAGTGTCCCTCCCGCTATTCATTCTCACTCGCACCAGACGGATGGAAGCGGACTTTCACCACCAGGGCGGAAGCGAGCATAAGACGTGAAAAACGGGACTGTACCGCGCCAGGAGGCGCCGGGAGCACATTCGCGACGCGTTTGTCACGTCGCTCCGTGAACGTGTCCCCCTCCGGGATTGCCCCGGTTTCCCTGGGTTTCAAGTTATCGGTTTGGGGGTTGAGGCTGGAAGCCGGCTAGCCGATGTCGACTTTGTGCCGCGCGACGGTACCGCCGGAAAGGACGACTACCAGGTAGGTGCCGCGCTTCAGCCGCACGCCGTTCTCGCCGGTTCCGTTCCACACGACGGCGTGATACCCGGATGACTGCTGTTCGTCCAGAAGCAGCCTGACCGGCCGACCGAGCATGTCGAAGACCTCGACCCGTACCTGCCCGGCGCGGTTGAGCAGGTATTCGAGCCGGAGGTCGCCGCGCCGGATTGCCGGCTGAGCCCGGACAATCCTAACCGCGGCATTGTCCGGTCCTTCGGCCGCCACCGTCCGCTCGGCTTCGCCGCAGGCAAAGACAAGGGCGGGCACGTGGCCGGCGGGCAGTTCGAGCGCAGCGATAGTCGCCTCGCGCTCCGCCCGGCTGAGCGGCACGACCAGGCGCCCTGCCAGCCCGAGCGCCCGGGCCTGGGCGAGCAACTGGAACCCGGCGAAACCTGCCTCCATCATTGCCGCAGCTTCCGCGGTGTCGGGCACGCAGACGACGAAGTAGACCGGCGCGCTGCCCGGAATCCTCTCCGTCGCGGCCCGCAGTTGCGGCCGGCGGTCGCCGGCCGTGGTCCGTTCCAGCCGGTGGTCGCGAGTCGCGGCGTCGGCTTCGGCCGCGAGCCGGTTGCGGTACCGGCCGACCTCGTACTGCCCGACTACGTAGATGCGGTCGGCAAGATAGTAGCTCGCCATCGCGCTCGGCACGGTCAATCCCTGCCGGCGGTTGAAGGTCAGGTGCGGAGTGACGCCGTAGGCGGCCCAGAGGAGCTGCGATACGTTCTCGTCCGACAACCCCACCGGGCTGAACAGCGAATACTGACCAAGGTCGGCAATCACCGCCTCGAACGTATCGAGCCCGACCACGTGGGGCAGCGGCAGGCTCGAATCCGAGGAGCGGGCGACGCAGAGGGTTTCGAGCGGCGCGCAGGCAGCCCGGCCGTACACATTGACCATCTGGATCGGATAGTCCGGCTTCCAGTCAACGTTGGCGTGGTCGGCGGCCCACTGCATCGGGCAGCTCACGACCCCTCGTCCCCCGTGCCCTGTCCCCTGCACCTCGCTGTTGAACGCAGCCCCGGCCAGCAGCCCGGCCTGGATCGCCATGCCGGCTTCCTCGGGCCGGCCGGCAGCGACGCCTACCTCGAACGCCGAACCGGAATTGTAGCGGTGGTCGCCGGCGCGGTGCACGATCAGCCGGAACTGCGCCTGGTCAAAGCGGTACACGTTGTCGACCGTGGCCACGTAGAACTCGCGCACGCCGCTGTCCGCGCGCGGCGCCCGGCTCATCGCCCAGAGCACGTTGGCCAGCACCTGCCGGGGCAGGGAGTCATCGAACCCGGAGTGAACCGAGTACCTGCTGTTGGCGAGTTGCTCGAAGGAACCGGCATGACGGACCGGCGCGGGCAGGCTCTCGGACGAGGCCGCGGTCGGGGTCGGGAGTGACGCCGACCGCACCGAGAGGCCGACAACGAGCAGTAGCCAGAACATAAGCATTATAGAGTAGCCTCTGCACCATCCCTGTCAAGCCGCGGCGATGAGCGTCGGCAATCGGCCCGGCTCCTGGTTGTCGAGGGAAATCAGTGGCGGGCCGGGGCCGGCTTGCGCTCCAGGTCCCGGAGAAACCGCTTGAGCGGGGCCGCCTTGCGCGGATTGACACTGACCCAGGCGGCGATGTCTGCGTCCTGCAGGATGACCCCGCGCGCGCCCGGGTCCTGCGCGGTCGCGGCCGCGAAGTCCTTGAGGGCGTGGGCCACGTCGCCCCGCCAAAGCCGGGCGATGCCGGCAAGCAGCCGGGACGCACCCCGCGCCCGTTCGGTGCCGAGTTGCTCGATCTCGGCCGCATCGGCCAGCACCTTGTCGAACTCGCGCTGGCGGAGGTAGGCAAGCGCCCGGCTGTGCAGCGCGTGGAACCACAGCCCCGGTTCGTCGTTCGGCCTGCCTTCGAGTGATTCCAGGCACAGCGTGTACGCCTGAACGGCCGCCGGGTACTGTTGCCGCGCCAGCCTCTCGTCCCCGGCGCGCAGCGCGTCAAGCGCCGCGGTCCGCCGGGCCACGGCCTCGACGTGGACTGCGGCGGATTCGGCTGCAGCCCGCGCCTCAGCCGCCATCTTGACCAGTTCCTCGACCCGGGTCCGCTCCGCGACCGCGGTCTTGACCAGGTCTTCAATCATGGCCCGTTCCTGCTTCGTCACCACGGTGTGGTCGGCGACCGCTTCGAGGTTCGCCTCGGCCCGGTCGAGCCGCTCGCGCACCGCGGCCTGTTCGAACTGGACCATCGCCACCTGCGCGGTCGCGGCATCGAGTTCGGCCGGCCGCACCGAGGCCATGTCGGTCTCGAGCTTTCCGGTCTTGGCTTCCGCGTCGGCCACTTTCCGCTTGAGCCGCAGCACCTCGTCCGCGGTCCCGGCGAACCGCGTCTCCCACGCCCCGCGCAGGTCCGATAGCCGCGCGACCTGCCGGCTGAGAGCCCATATCCGCCACACGGCGAGCGCGACCGCAACCAGCACGGCGATGATGACGATTGTCAGCCAGCGATTGAGATTCCGGCCCGCGCCTTCCAGCGCCTGCTGCGCCGCAAACACGACTTCGGCCCGCGAGACCGTGTCCGAGACGGCCGGGCGCGTCTGGGCCGCGGCCAGCGCACAGGCGACGAGCAGCAGGGCGGCGACCGCGCGCTTCATCAGGTCCCCGACGCTGCGGAAGTCCGGAACCGCTTGACAAACACCTTGCCGCGTACGCGGTCGAGGTAGGCCTCAAGCCGCTCGCCCAGCTTCTGCTGGTAGAGGTAGTTGCGGATGTTGTCCTGCATTTCAAGGTAGGAGAGGGCGCGTTCCGGCTCCTTGGCAAGCACCTTGATGATGTGGTAGCCGTGCTCGGTGAAGACCGGCTCGCTCAGCTCTCCCGAGTCCAGGGCGGCGACAACGGTGCCGAACGGCGGGGCCAGGCCCGCAGCCAGGAACTCGCCGAGCAGTCCGCCCGAGTCCGCAGTTACCGGGTCCTGCGAGTACTCCCGGGCCAGCGAATCGAACGGCACGCCGTCAAGCGCCTTGCGC
Organism: Caldifarciminota bacterium UBA2258; assembly: GCA_002347155.1. GTDB lineage: Bacteria > Hydrothermota > Tepidihabitantia > Tepidihabitantales > Tepidihabitantaceae > UBA2258. The sequence goes on along the minus strand of DDXO01000114.1, from coordinate 10,513 downwards.
CGGACCGAGACGGCCAGGTTGCGCGCCCGAGCGGTGTCGGCCCGGGTCACCGGCACGCGGATCAGAATCTGGCGGAACCGGACACGGTCCGGGGTCTTCTCCTCGAGCTTCACGGTCATGTAGCCTTCGCGCGTCGGAAACGGCGGCGAGATTGAGCCGGCCCCAAGCTGCGCAAAGACAATCATCAACTCCGGCGGCAGGTCCGCCATCTCCGCCCAGCCGCGTTCGCCGCCCCGGGCTGCCGTTTTCCTGTCGTCGGAAAACGAGCCCGCGACCGTCGCGAAATCGCCGCCCCGCGCCAGCACGTCCATCACCTCGGTCATCCGGCGCTGGCCGGCCGAATCCGCGGCCGGGCCCGGTGTGAAGGGAATCAGGATGTGGGCGAGCGTCACGCGGCCCGGCACCCGGGCAATCGAATCCCGGTTTTCGTTGTAGAACCGCTCGGCCTCGCCCGGCGAGATGTAAATCTGGGTGAGCCCCTCTTTGTCCATCAGCCTGCGGGCGAGCAGCTTGCGCCGCGCGTCCTCTTCGTAGCGCTGGCGCAGCGCCCGCTCCGTGTAGCCTTCGGCCGCGAGCGCCGCTCGGAACTGCTCCGCGTCCCCGAACCGCTCCTTGACCGCGGCGAGGTTCGCATCCACCTCGGCCGCGACATCCGCCGCCTGGACCTCGACCGACTCGCGCCGCGCCTGCTCTTCCAGCACGAGGTCGTCAATCAGCCGGCCCAGGGCTATCTCCTCCAGCACGTAGTCGGTCAGCGTCGTGTCGGGCTCGGACAGCCGCATGAAGGTCACCGCCTGGTTGAGCTCGCTTTCGAGAATGAGCCGGTCGCCGACGGCGGCGACGATGCTGTCGGCCGAGCCGGCTGCGTGCGCCGGGTGGAAAGTGAGAAGGCACAAGGCCAAAGTCACGGCCGCCGGCACTCCTCCCTTTGTCATTTCCCCTTCGCCGGATTCTGCATCCTGACTTCGCCCTACTTCTCGAAGTAGACGTCCGGCTTCAGCTCGATCTTCGCCTTCTCGCGCAGCGCCTTGAGCACGCTGTCCACCACCGCCTGGCTCCGGCGGTAGGAGAGAATCGCCTCGATTTCGTCCCGGGCCATGGCGAAGCTCGCGTCGGCCTTCACTTTCTTCTTGTCGACCAGCTTGATGATCTGGTAGCCTTCCTGGCTGGCGACGACGTCCGACACCTGTCCGGGCGCGAGCGCGAAAATGGCTTCGGCGATCGCCGGGTCGCCGCCCATCCGCGGGTCCCCGATGTTCCGGGCGAAGTAGCGCGATTCCTGGCCGGGTTCGAGCGCCAGGTCCTCCGACCGCTCCCTGGCCATCTTTATGAAGTCGGCGCCGGCCCTGAGCTCGGCCAGGGTCTGGGCCGCCATCATGCTGTCGGCCATCACGATCCGCGTGATCTTCACCTCGTAGCTGAACTCGTCCTTGTGCTGGTTGAAATACTGCATCGCGGCGTCCTGGCCGACCTTGATGTTGGTCGTCAGCCGGTCGAGCAGCTCGTTCACCAGGTAATCGCGTTCAAGCCGCTTCAGGCGGGCCCGAATCTGCGGCTCCTTCTCCAGTCCGCGGCGGAGCGCCTCCTGGTACATCAACGTGTTCGAGACCCACTTGTCGAGGATCTTGCCCAGGTTCTCGCGGGTGACTTCGAACCCCTCGGGCGAGAGGGAGTCGAGCTCCGGCGCGGTCAGCTTGTCGCCGTCCACGCTCACGAGCACCGGCCCGGACAGGGCGGGCGCGCTCTTCTGGTTGTTTCCGCAGCCGGCCAGGAAGGCCGTTGCCAGTATTATCGCCGGTATCAGCAGGCTTCGGTTTCTCATCGCCGCTCCTTCATCTCTTGGGTTCGGCCCTTGCGGGCGCTTCCTTCTTAACGGCGGCGAGTGCCGCCTGATTGATTTCGATCTTCACTTTCGCCTTCAACCCGGCCAGGTACTCCTGCATTCGGGCGTCGCGGCGCGTGGTCAACAACCGGCTGCGAATCATGCCCGCGACCTGGTTTGAGTCCGGGGACGGGAAATCATCGCGGTGCTGCCGGAAATAGTCCATCACGTCCGCGTCGGTGACGACCAGCCGGTCGGAAATCTCTTTCTTGAAAAGGGCGTTGTACAGCACCTTCTCGCGTTCGCCCGCGAGCTGCCGCACGATATCCGGGGACTTGTCGAGGCCCATCCGCAGCGCGTCTTCGTACATCAGGTCCTCTTCGATGGCGCGGCGCACCGTGTACTTCTTCATCGCCGTGTCGAGCCCCGCAGTGAAGCGGGCCGCGACCGAAAGCAGCCGCCCCACCTTCACGTACTTCGACCCGTCCCGGTAGGCGACGGCCACGGCCTTGTCGGCCTCGGTAATGGAATCAATCGGCTTGCACAGAATGTCGAGGCCTTCCGGGTTGTAGGTGATGCGGTCCCGCAGCCTGTCCATGTACTGGTTGGCGATCTCCCGCCGCTTAAGCTGCCGCAGCCGCCGCTCGAATTCCGGCCGGTACTGCTCAAGCGGCGGCGGGCCCGGGCTGGCCGGCCTCGTCGCCACGAGCTCCGCAATCTGCCACTTACCTGCCACCGGCACGGGCCCGGTACGCTGGCCCGGCTGCAGGGCCATCACCCTGGTCCGCAGCGGCTCCTCAATGTAGAGCAGCGGGCTGAAACCGGCATCGCCGCCCTTGATTGCACTGGGCAACTTCGAGTGCCTCGCGGCGAGCGAATCGAAGACCGCTCCCTGGTCAAGCTCGGCCGCCAGCCTGTGCGCCAGGCTCTCCTCCGGAACCGCGATGACCTTCAGGTGCGCCTCGGTCTCAAGCAACTGGTAGGCCGCCTGCACGCCGGCCTCGGTCAGCCGGTTGCCGGACGCCGTGACCGTGTCGTACAGCCGCTGGTTCACCAGCGCCTTCTGCTCCAGTTCCACCTGGTACTCGACATCCTTCTCCATTCCCTCGCGCTTCGCCTCCTGGGCGAACAGCTTGCGGGTGATAATGTTGTCGAGCACCTGCTTCTTCACCGTGTCGGCCCGCGTCGAGTCGAGGTTATACGGGAGCATCGCGGCGACATCGGCGGCGGTAATCTTCTCGCCGTTGACCACGGCCACAACCTGCCGGTTCGAACTGCCGGCGCAGGCCACCAGCGCCAGCACGGCCAGAATGTACATGCGGAAATGTCTCATGACTGGACAGAAGATAGCTGCCTGCTCAGGAAAGTCAAGGTAACGGGGCGCCGGTACGGACCGACGCCGCCGGCCGGGCGATTCCGGCTGCCGTTCTTACTGCGTCGGCTTCGGCTCGGACCCGGACTGCACTTCCGGCTGCGTCTCCGGCTTCGGCGGTATCTCGGCCAGCCTGACCTTCAGCGTGCTGAAGTTCGTGTGCTTGGCATTGAGCGCTATGCTCTTGGTGTTCTGGGCCAGGATGACGTCATAGGTCCCGCCCGGCTCCAGTGCGGAAATCGCCAGCGCCTCGCCTTTGCCCGCCGGGAACTGCAGCGGGTATACGAACTCCAGGGTCGTGACGCCGGTCTCCTCGTCGAAGTCGATTTCGGCGTCACGGATGGCGCTGTCCGACTGCGGGGCGCGGGCGTGCGTATACCGGGCCCCGATTTCGTTCATCACCTTGGTCGAATCCTCGGCATAGTAGCCGATGATCATGTTCGACCCGTTCATCTTGGGCGAGCCGAACCCGATTGCCAGCCAGCCGCGGCCCCGGGTCTCAAGACCGACGTACATCAGGCTGTCGTCGAAGCCCCAGTGAACGGTCAGCCCCGATGCCTTGTCCTTGTACGTCGCCGGGTACTCCGGCCCTTCCTCGTTGTCAATCATGCCGTCAATGCCGACGCGGTCATCCATCAGCGAATCATAGGGAATCACCGGTTGCGCCGCAGCCAGTGCCAGCGCGGCGCCGAGCAACAGTGCGAATTGCCTGAACATCCTTCAATCTCCTTTTGGTATGGATTCTTGCACAGAGATTATAGCCCACCCCGCGCCTGCAGGTCAAGGCGCAGACCGCCGGTTCAGACCGCCTGCTGTGCCCCGGCTTCCAGCGCCATGACGTGCCGCCGGACCTTCTCGACCGCGGCTGCGTCCCGGTCTTGCGGAAGCTCGATGAACTGCTTGTAGGCCGCGATTGCCTGCGGCAGGTGCCCTAGCCGCTCTTCAATCAGCCCCTTTGCCTGCCACGCGGTCGCGTAAGCCGGGTCGAGCGCCAGGGCCTTGTCGCAGCACGCGACCGCCTCCTCGGGCCGGCCCAGCGCGGCAAGGCAGACGCCCTTGTTGTTCCACGCGCCGGCGTCGCGGGCGTCGATAATCAGCGCCTCGTTGTAGCAGTTTAGGGCTCCTTCGAGCCGGCCCATGGCGCTGAGTAGGTTGCCCTTGTCGTGCCACACTGCCGCGTTTCGCTGGTCTAGCCGCAGCGCCTCATCGAAGCACCGGATTGCCTCCTGGTACTGGCCGATGGCGTTGTTGGCAAGCCCCTTGGCGGCCCAGGCGCTGGCAAGGCGCGGGTAGATGTTCAGCGCCCGGTCGAAGCGCGAAATCGCGTCCGTGTAGCGGCGCAGCGCGTACAACTCGCTGCCCTTCTTGAACCAGGCCTGGGCTTCCGGCAGGCTGTGCACCGTTGGCAGAACTTCGCTCTCCACTTTGCCGGCCCGCGGAGCCTCGGGCACTGCTATGCGCGGCCTGGGTTCCGGCCCGGGCTCGGGCTCCTGGATGACGAAATCCCCGCCGACCTCGGCGGCGAACCTCGCGTAATCATCGCGCGGCTCTGTATCAAGGGCATAGACCAGCGCCAGAACCAGGAAGAAGACAATCCAGGCCCACAGAATGATGTCTGCCCCGGGGACGAACAACAGGGTCGGCGACGGCTCGACCTTGGAGCCGGAGACGAGGGCCAGAACCCTCGCCACGGTACCGGCTTCCAGTGCAAGCATGACCACCGGGCCGACTGCGGCCAGCACGACGAATGCCGCCGCCTTGTCCCAGTGCCTGCCCGGGCCGGTTGTCGAACGAGTATCGATGCTACTCAACGGTGCTTCTCCTGTGCTGCCGCTCGCAGGGGCGTCTCCAGTGGCTGACACCACAAATGGCGTTCATCATCCCCATGTAAGGATGTCGAGGATTGCCCCCATGTCAAGTCAGGACGAAGCGGCCGGCGTGGGCCGGCGTTCTAGCTCGTCCGCTCCGTCGCCGGGTTCAGGCCGGCTTCGAGCTGCCGCAGGTGGAGCTGGATTTCTTCGATTGACGCAAGATCCCGGGCCGGTTCGACGACCAGGAGCTGCTTATATGCCTGCACCGCGTCCGGAACGCGGCCGAGGTGCTCGCAGGCCACCGCCTTCGCCCGCCAGGCCAGAGCGTACGTCGGGTCGATAGCCAGCGCCTTGTTGTAGCAGCGGACCGCCGCTTCGTGACGGCCGAGCCCGGCAAGGCATACGCCTTTGTTGTTCCAGGCTCTCACGTCCTTCGGGTCAAGCACCAGCGCCTCATTGAAGCAGCCCAGCGCCTCACCAAACCTGCCCAGCGCGCACAGGCAGTTGCCTCTGTTGTACCACACGTCCGGACTGCGCCGGTCGATCTTCAGCGCCTGGTCATAGCAGATGATTGCCTGCTCGGGGTTGCCGAGCGCTTTCCGGGCGAAGCCCTGGTTCACCCAGGCGCTGGCGATGCAGGGATTGAGTTCGAGAGCCCGATTCAGGTCGCGGAGGGCCTCCTCGTGGCGGCCCAGTCGTTCGAGCAAATCTCCCTTCGCGCTCCAGACCTCGGCGTCCTTCGGGGCGATCGCCGAAGCCTCGGCATAGGATTCCAGCGCCTCCTCGTACCGCCCCAGCGCGTCGAGGCACGAGCCAACCCCCACCCAGGCCCGCATCTCGTGCGGGTTGAGTTCCAGCGCCTTCTCGAACAGGGGGATTGCGTCGTCTGGCCGGCCATCCTTCTGGACGGCACTCGCCTTCCTGCACCAGTCAGCGGCGGCCCGCAACGCGGCCTCGGCCGCCGACCTGCTGACGTGCGTTGTCTTGGACGGCGCCCGGGCCGAAGTCGCAGGCTTCCGGGGCGTGCGCGGCCCGCGGCCGTACGTGCTGCTCATCAGAATCTCCTCTACACTCTCGAAAAACTCTCCGCCGCGCCGCGGCGGTTCCCGACCATATCGGACCGGGCTTGTCCGCGACGTGGTATCGGTCTCTGCGCGAGACGGCCAGTCAACAGAGAAATCTTAGTTTGGCGTCCGTTCGTGTCAATCCTCCTTGGCCGGCACATTAGACGCGAGTCCTGCATTCAGCCGCAGACCGGAACTGCCCGGCCCGAACGCTGAATACACTCGTCCTCGACCTCAACCTTGACCTCGATCTCAACCTCAACCTTGGCCTTAACCTCTACCTTTGCCTCCTCCTTCAATTCGGTCCTTCATTGTACCTGTCGAAGTTCTTCAGGAAGTACCGGGAGACGTGTCCTCACTTGTGTACTCTCTTGCATCGGCAGATGCGTCGCGAGCCGTATCTCGACCTGAACCTTAACCTCAATCTCAACCTCAATCCTTGGTTGCACCGCGCGTTGTTCGCGTAGTTCTACCCGCAGTTGTTCAAGAAGTTGTTCGGTTCGTTGTTCGGCGCGATTCACGCCGCGTTGGCTTTTGACTTTTACCTTTTGACTTTTGACTTCTTCTATGGGCCGATGCTACCCCCCAGGCAGCCTGTGGGCCGACCACTCCACGGGATTCGACGTTGGACGTCGCCCCTTCGACAAGCTCAGGGCAGGCTCTGACGCCGATGGAAGGGTCTCGCCCGAATCTTTTTGAGCAAACCCCGCGATTGCGGACATACAGATAGATGAGGGCGGAAGTGATCAAGAGATCGAGTGATCTAGTGGTCAAGTGACCTGGTGGTCAAGTTACCATCTGGCACTCAGGTTTTCGCCCAATTCGGACTTCAATCGTCATTGGCCTCAGGGGCCCCTGTCGGACAGTGCGAGCTTCGAGCTTCGACATCCGAGGACGAACGAGCCCCGGAATGGCGAGAGGTCACAAGCACCGAAACGCCGGAGAGACCGGCAAGAGGAGAAGCTGTATGGAAAGTCTGACGAAGCCCGTAACGGAAAATGGGGACTGTACCGCGCGCCGTTCGTTCCTACGGTGGCGTAGCCACACGCTCCGTGGGACTGTCCCCATTTTCACGGACTTGGACCGCGTCCTGGACGAAATCCGCGCCGGCGCGGACAACGCGCTATACGGCGCTGGGCCGAATGTGTCCGAAGAGCTGTTCGCAAAGCACGTCGTGTCGCTCGTCGAGGGCGCGGGCCTGCCCGTGCTCCAGACGATGCACTACCGCTGGTTCCTGCGCGAACTCACACGCCTGTGGCGCACGCGCACGGGCCGGGACCTCGCGTTCCACCTCGAACTCTGCATCCGCAAATGGGTCGGCCTCGGCCTCGAACCCAAAACGCTCCAGTTCCTCGTCTGCGAATCCTACGAACGCCTCAAAGGCAAGTTCGGAGGACAAAGTGGAAATGACGAATGCACGACCTCCGCCCGGGACCCTAATCTTTGTGAATCTGTGGAATCTGTGGATAGCCCTCCGGAATCTGCGGATGTCCAGGCCCGGATCTCCCATCCACCGATTACGCCGATTACGGAAGATTCCTCGTCTTCCGTCCGGAACCCCAATCTTCCTGAATCTGTGGAATCTGTGGATAACCCTCCGGGTCCGTCATCTGCGGAATCTGCGGATGTCGGGTCCGAACACTCGATCCCTCGCTCCCTTGATCTCTCTCTCCCTTCCGGCTCACACTCTATCTCTCGATCCCTTGATCCCTCTATCCCTTCCAGCTCACACTCTATCTCTCGCTCCCTTGATCCCTCTATCCCTTCCGGCTCACACTCGGTCCCTCGCTCCCTTGATCCCTCTATCCCTTCCGGCTCACACTCGGTCCCTCGATCCCTTGATCCCTCGATCTCTTCGGAGCTTCCATGAAGCCGAGCGACGTCAGGAGCATCAAGTCGGTCGACTGCGCGGTCAGTCGCTATGTCAGGTCGGTCCGGCGGGGCTCAGTGCCCTGCCGGACTGACGGCGACGGGAACAGCCAGGCCGCCAACTACCGCGATGCCGCAGAACGAGCCGAACTCCGCGCCGAACAGATACGCCGCATCCTCAACGAACGCGGCGTCTCGCTCATCCAGTTCGTGGTCTACCGCAACTTCGGCCTGCACGTGGACAAACTCTGCCGCGACTACACAGGCGAATCCCTCCGCGCCCGCGCCCTCGACGCGGTGTTGCGGTGGCAGTGTTATGGCTGCAACCCGGACGTTCTCCGGCCAATCGCCGCCATCGTCTTCAACATCACGCTCGAACGCGACTGACCGGCACTCGGGAGTGTGAACCGCCAAGATCGCCAGGAGCCGCCAAGGTTTGGGTCCGCCAATCTGCAATCTGAAATGTGGTAGGGTTTTCTCCCTGGACCTGCCGAATCCGTCCGAAAGCTGTAAGCTGTGAGCTGTCGGCTGCAGGCTGTCGCGCTACGGCTGCAAGCCGGAAGTGCTTGGCGAAATCTGCAAACAGGTGTTCGGATTGGCCGTGGTCGCTTGAGCGACCTGCGTCTGGGTCTAGAACGAGAGCGTGAAGGTGTTGTTGTAGCCGGTGTAGATGAACACGGCGTGCTGTAGAACATCCCGACCGATGAGACACTGTATGTGCTGACCGTGAAGCGGCGCGCCGATGGCGACAGTCTCAACGACCACGTTGTGCCTGGGCATGACCAGCCGAACCAGATACTCGTGACAAGCGACACCGGCAGACGATGGCGTGTTGATACTGCAGATACCCACAGGCTGAAGACCCAGTCTCTGGGCGACGTCGTGGTTGATGACCGTGCCTGTCGCGCCCGTGTCTATCATGGCGACAGCAACTACCGGGTCTTTCGGCTTCTCGTTGCGCTTGGCCATTGCGTTCTCGGTGTCCTGGCCGACGGCCACACGTACCTCCAGGACCGGGCCCTGCTGGTGGAGACTTGCGAGTTGAACAGTCAGTGATGGCATCTATACCGCCAGCAAATTGGAGGTGAACTCAAGAGGAACTTCCACCTCGACGATGAGTTTCACCAGAAAGGGCACGTTGCCGAATCGCTCGTAGCCCTGCCGGATTGCGTCCATCTTGGTGTCATACACACCGACGACTTCGCTGTCCTTTATCAGGACGAACTTCCCATTGGCTTTGCCGAGCAACTCGGCCTTGTGGACGTTGTAGGTTTCGATTTCCTTCTTTAGCAGTTCAGTCATGGTATCCTCCAGAAGCTCGATATTATACCCTGCCGCAGACAGAGCGCAAGTCCGCAGGCGGTAAACCGTGAGCTGTTAGCTGTTGGCTGTAAGCCGTGCGCTGTTAGCCGTAAGCTGCAGTCTGTCAACCGCACTAGACCACTGGACCACTTGAGCACTGGGGCACTCTCCGCCACCGCTAACAGCTACTTGACTAACTCCTAACTCGCGGCGCAGCCGCGCGGGTCGTAAACCGCAGTCCGCCCCTGGAAACTGGAAACTCGCGGCGCTGCCCTAATAGGTGACTGTCCCTAATTCCCTAATTCCCCGAAGTCCATCTGCGCGGGTTGATTGAACTATCGAGCTTCTGCCGGCGCGACTGCCACTACTGTGGCATCCGCGGCAGCCGGAAGATAGAACGTTACCGGATGACCGAGCAAGAGGTAATGGAGTGCGTGCAGACCGCGCAGAAGCTTGGGTACGGCACGGTCGTGCTCCAGTCGGGCGAAGACCTTGGCCTGACCCGCGACTTCATCACGCGAGTCGTGCGCCGCATAAAGACCGAAACGCCTCTTGCTGTAACGCTGTCGCTGGGTGAGCGAGGTCTCGACGAGCTTGAGGCATGGCGAGCGGCCGGTGCTGACCGGTACCTGCTCAAGCACGAGACGTCCGACCCGGAACTGTTCTGCCGCATTCACCCGGAAGACAGGGCTTTTCCCGAAGGTTCGTCCAACCCCCGGGTCGAACTACTCATGCGGCTTCGCGAACTCGGCTACGAAATCGGCTCGGGCGTGATGGTCGGCATCCCGGGCCAGACCTATGAGTCGCTTGTCGACGACATCATGCTCTTCCGCGACCTCGATTTGGAGATGATCGGCTGCGGTCCGTTCGTCCCGCATCCGGACACGCCCCTCGGGCAAATGACGAATGATGAGGCACAGGTCCCTGCAACCGATACGATGACCACGAAGGTCGTGGCGCTGACGCGGCTGGTCTGTCCGGACGCCAACATCCCTTCGACCACGGCGCTTGCCACAGTCAATCGTGAGCATGGACGCGAGTTGGGGCTGGAGCGCGGGGCGAATGTCTGGATGCCGAACCTTACGCCACTCAAGTATCGAGTACTGTATGAGATCTACCCCGGCAAAGCCAAGGTCATCGACACCGCCGAGGAGTTTCACCAGAATCTGCTCGCTACGCTGGCGCACATCGGCCGCGTCCCGGGCAAGGGGCCGGGAGGAAGAAAGAGAGTGATCCAGTGATCGAGTGATCTAGAAGTCCGGCCGAAAAGTCT
>DDXO01000002.1 GCA_002347155.1 Caldifarciminota bacterium UBA2258 | reverse complement strand
ACCCACACAGAATAGCGGGGAGCCATTAAGAGGGCAGCCCTGCCAGTCCGCCAAGACAAACAGGTTTCGAACTTGCGTCCGATTGCTGCCCTCGTGTTAGAGGATAACTAACGACTGAGGATAACTAACAGTTGACGAAAGTCAACGGAAGGAACGATAACATGACCGTAATAACAAGACTGAAAGTCTGCCTGTGTCTTGTCGCGCTGGCGGTGACGCTGGCCGCGGCGGCAGGCGACGTCGAAATCAACTACGACCCGGAAGGGCCGGCCTGAACGACGTCTGCGGCATCATGGTAGGCAACGACGCTGTCTTCTGGGCGGTCGGAGACCAGGGAAAGGTCTTCAAGATAGTCAACGGCGACATCGAGTCGGAGTTCACGCTTGGCAACGGCGGCTATGACCTCCACGGCGTGTCCTTCTTTCCCGGCGGCCAGACGGGTTACATCGTCGGCTACAAGCGCGATACACCGGACCGCTGGAAGGGCATCGTCTTCAGGACACTATCGGGGGGCACGTACTGGGAATCGCGCTACCCGCAGGTCCAGGACGGCATCTGCGTACCGTTTCTAAAGGTGCAGTGCGTGCCATCGCACTACGTCTGGGTGACCTGCGGCGATGGGTTTGTGCTATGGAGCAACGAATGGACCAACTGGCAACGCTTGACAAAGCCTGCCGGAGAGGATGACTTCAGCTACATCTGGGGACTGTGGTGTCTCGATAGCCTTCACGGCTGGGTCGCCACCGACGAATCGATGTTGATAGCGAAGACTGAGAACATGATGACCTCGTGGAGCGCATACCGCCCGTTTCCGGACGACAGCCTTAGCTACCGGGGCATCGGGCCGTGGGACACGTATCAGCCGGACTTCGTCCAGGTTGCAGTCATGGGTTCGAGAGGCAGAGTCATCACGACGACGAACGGCGGCAGCAACTGGGCAGAGCAGATTCCCCTCGAGGACACGTGCCAGTGGTGGCGCGGAATCTCGCACGACCACGGTAGCGGCAACGACTGGGTTGGGACCTCCGGCACTTGGTTGCAGGGGCAGTACTACGGGTCTCACCACAATCCCCGCTGCTCCAAAGACTACGACTTCAACGACGTCGAGTATGCGGGCCAGTGGCACATTGCCGTCGGGACCAATGAGGCCATCTTCGGCAGCTTCGACACCTTCGGCGTGTCAGAGAAGTGCGAGCTTACGCGGATTGACGCGATTTCGAGCTCCAGCACCCGTTGCACTCTCGACATCTACTTCCACAACCCCGTCTACTGGCCATGCACCACTTATGTGAGAATCTACCGCAGCATATGCTGCGAGGACTGGGGCACGGAGCCGGGGCAGTTCTACGAGCTCTATGCAACTATCGGCCCGTACTACATCCAAGAGGGCGATACCGTTATCACCTGGGTGACCAATCAGCTTCCGTACGACATCGTGTACTGGTTCGGGGCCACCATGACTAGCGGCTACACAACGTGCCCAAACGTCGATTCGGCGATCGCCAGCGGGGCGTCGCACCACGACCCCATCCCGGCCCCGGACTACCTCTGGGCGACGGATTTCCCCAACGACCACGGTTGGAAGATGCAGTTTGAATGGGACGAGGTCACCGGAGCGACGCAGTACGCCGTGATACGGCCTGGCTACGGCCACATGGGGGGCCTGATCACGGTCACGAGTTCGACCACGAACTCGGACTCCAAGGCGCTGCCCGGCTACGAGTACCGACGCGGTGTGCGGTCACTGGATGGCGTAACTTCTTCCGCGTCTTTCGCACAGACGTATGGATCGTCTGTCGACAACATCCCGCCGCCGCAGGTGACCGGCCTCGCGGGGAGATACGTACCGCAATTGGATGCCTGTGAGATCTGGTGGAATCCCACACCCGAGGATGGCGAGCCGGGGCAGCCTGCCACCTACGAACCCAATCTCGGCGGGTACTGGGTCTGCCCGGAAATCTCAGGTATGGACGACTACACGATCAACCATCAATCACCGCTGTTTCGGAATCACTACATAGAACGCGTGCCCGAGCGGTGCTACGACCACGAGTGGGGATTCGCTGTACGCGCCTGTGACCGGACAGGAAATCAGGGCGAGTGGAGTGACTGGCTGCCAATCGAGATACCCAAGCTTGGCACCACGTCGCCGACGGCAACGGCCTACAACAACGGTACTCACCTGGCGCGCTTGCCCGGCACCGCCAACGAGCATGTCGTGTACGAAAACAACGACGAGGTCCGCTACGCGAGCTCGACCGACGGCGGGAACGTGTGGCAGAACCGTACTACACTCGACACCGGCGCTTTGCCGGCGATAGCGATGGATGAGTCAGCGCATGTGTGGGTTGTCTATCTCAGAGACAACGTCCTTCAGTACAAGTTCAGCAATCCAGGCACCGCCTGGGGCGGCGGGGTCCTCTACGACCCCGATGACGCGAACATGGTACTCGGTCCGCCGACCATTGCCGCGCGCACGTCTTCCACTCTGCACTACGCGTACGCCGCGTTCCCGGTGTATGACCTGAATGCGGGCACGTCCGTCGTCAAAGTCGTGAAGTTCGACGAGACGACGGCCGTGGTCGTGAACGTCGAGGCGACGCCGAACCAGGCGATGTCGGATAGCTTCGTCTCGCTCTCGCTGACGCCCGGCGACAGCGTTCACTGCTGCTGGCAGCGCGGCAGTTCGATTCTCTACTCCGAGGCGCGCGTGGCGCCCTCGCAGTGGAGTTCGATTACCTGGACCAACCCTGCGACCCTCTCGCAACAGGGTACGGTCGCGAAGCACCCGTTCTGTGCGGACTGGGGTAACAGGGTCATCGTCGTGTGGTCCGACCATGGCACCGGTGAGATAATGCGCATTTCCCGGCTGGTCGCGACTCCGACAACCTGGAGTCTGCCGGCGAACGTCAGCAACACGGAGCAGTTCTCGGACTTCCCGCAGGCGTCTTCACCCTGCGCTGTGTCCTGGCAGGACCTGAAAGGAAGCGGGAAATGGGAGGTCAGGGCAAGGGCCGGCACTGAGTTGGTCACCCTGACCTCAGACGCCAACGGCAATTCCCGCTACGCTCACATCAGCGCGGAGCTTGCCGATTCCACAGACTCCGACCCCGCGGCTGTCTATGCGGTGTGGACCGACGGCACCGCAGAGGATGACTACTACGAGGTCAAGTCCTGCGTCTGGGGACAGGGCGGGGACGGTGGGATGACAGCCAGGCAAGTGCCTATTGCCGTGACCGAGTTGTCCTCGGTTGCCCCCAACCCGTTCAGTCGCTCCACCGGTATCCACTACCAGCTTGCGCGAGCGGGGCGCACGAGGCTCTCCGTCTTCGACGCCGCAGGCAGAGAGGTCAGTACGCTTGTCAACTCGGAGCAGAACCGAGGCGCGTACACGGTCACCTGGAACGGCACCGACATGCGCGGTCGGTCTGTGCCCAGAGGCATCTACTTCCTGAGATTCGCAGCTCCTGAATGCACCATGCAGAGGAAGCTCACTCTCACGAGGTAGGCTTCTCCTACTCAGCCGGGGGGCGGCACGCGTTCCGCCCCCCGGCCAGAATGGGTATCGACCGATGAAGAAGGTGGTGACATCATGAAACGAAACGAACAGGCCCGAATGCAAATCGGCTTGGCCATTCCCGGGAGCGGACCTGTTGCGGGGCCTGCAATTGCACGTCCGGCCGCGGTCTCTTTCGCAAGGCGGCGATGGTTCGACGGGAGAGCGATGCAGGCAAGCGTGCAGAGCTGGAGCCGCCGGCATGGCTTGCCATGGGATCAGGTTGCCTGTTCCCTCACCTTGCTCGCCTGCGGCATCCTGCTCGGTCTGTTCGCAGGCGGCTACGTTGGGTTCATCCAGGCCGCCACACCGGCCGCCGACCCGCCTGGTTCGTATGCACAACTGGCCACGTCAGACCTGCAGTGGGCTGCCATGGCGAGACAAGACTGGCTCTCATCGCACCCGCTGGAATCTGTAGGACAGGGCACGCGGGAAACGCGCTGGCAACATCTGATTGGCGGAGCAGCTAACCCGGGAGCGGCGGGCGATTCGAGCCGGGTGCTGTCATCGGGCGCGCCTGGCGCCCACTTCTTCCGTCTCGACACGCCGGGATTCCGGTCGGTGAAGAAGGCGGTGGTGGCGCGGTAGGCGAGGCCAAGGCTGAGGTTGAGGTAGAGGTAGAGGCCGGAACCAGACCGGAAGCCGAAAGTGGCGGGCGAAAGCCTGCCCCTGCGACCTGCCCACGGTAGAAGAGACGTCCCGGACATCGTCTATATGTAGTGGCTGGGTCGTTCCTGGCCACAATTCTGCCGCCCACCCCTCGGCCGAGGGGCCGCCTGGGGAGTTGCAGTTGCGGACTCAGTGCGGGATAGACTGAACCATCGAATGACCGGTACTTTTTTCGGTACAATGCGCCGAACGATGACACGAACAATGACCGGTACGACTGAGGATTCAGGTTAAGGTTGAGGTTGAGGTTAAGATAGGAATACAGGTTGAGGTTCAGGTCGAGGTTGAGTGCAGAATTCAGTTGGCGATACAGCGCGCGACGCAGTTTGAGATACAGTTGACGATACGTTTGCCGGTACTTTGTGACGTACAATGCGAGGTACATTGACGGACCGAATCAAAGGCAGAGGTTGAGGTTGAGGCAAAGGGGGAGGTCAGGGCTGAGGTTGAGGCCGCAATGCGCCCGCATCGCACGTTCATTGTTGGTATCGGCTGGCTACTGCGGAAAACGGGGAACAGTCCCACGGAGCGCTTGTTTCGGTACATGATGAGCCAAAGCGGGGACAGTCCCTGCGAGTCGCACAGGGTTCAGCAGAGTGATAGTCCCGTTTTGACTCGACTCGGCGCGGGAAGGTTCCCGTTCTCGCGGTCATGTCTCTCGTTTGGGCGCGAGGAAGAGGACTGCGATGGCCGGGCGGATGAAGGAACCGCCATGCGCGTTGATGAGCTTGCGGATGGCACGGAAGACACTGCGCCTGACCTTGGGCGCGAGGATGGCGTGGTCGGACATCGTTTTGAGCAGGCCGATGTAGCTGTCGGCGTCGTATTCTCTCTGCCAGGGATGGCGCAGGACCGTGACCGGGCCGAAGAGGCCGGAGCTGACTATCTTCTTGAGCTGGCGCTCGATGCGCTGTTCGGGTGGTTTTGAGACGTGTATCTGTGGAGCGAGGCGGTGGTAGAGCGTGCGGAGGTCGTTGTAGAAGGGGTTGTCGGGCGTGTCGAGGAAGTTCCAGACCAGGGCGAGCGAGTCGTGGGGCTTCAGGACTCTGGCGCAGCGGGTGAAGGCAAGCCTGGCTGGTATCCAGTGGAAGGCGGTCGCGGCGAGGACCATGTCGAAGTTGTTCGCTGAGAACTTCCGTACCTCGTGCGAAAAACGGGGGACAGTCCCTCGGAGCGCCTGCGTCGGACTCGGTGCGGTACAGTCCCCGTTTTTCGCGGGCCAGTCTTCGAAGGCGGTGTTGAGTATCTCGACGTTGGCCTCAGCGGCCCCTGTCGGACAGTGCGGGAGGACGCGGAGGTTCTTGCGGCAGAGGCGGGCCATGTTCGCGCCGATTTCAAGACCGAGGATGGAGAATCCGCGGCGGGCAAGGGGCAGGGTCGCCTGGCCGGTGCCGGGACCGATTTCCAGAATGCGGCCACCTGCCGGGATTCCGGACAACCGTACAAGGTCGTCGAATAACGGTTCAGGATAGCCGGGGCGGAACTTGTCGTACAGCCGCGCGCCGGCGTCGAACGAGCGCTTGCGCAACTGATGCCGCTCGCGTGCTTTGAGCGGCGGGGCGAGGCGTTCCCGCAAGTTCACAGCGCTAGCCCCGCATCGTGCACAAGGAATAATGTGTCACGGGAGGAGCATACAGTTTTCGCCGGCGCGATTCTACAACGGCTCGGTTGGGGAGTTGAGTCCGGGGAATGGCCCGCGCCTGCGTGTGAGCCGGTGTTCGGTCTCCGGCGCCGGTTGATATTGACCGGTAGGATGAAGGGGGTATCATTTTAGAATCCAGACTAAGTCAGAGTTTAGGCGTCAGAAGCTGGAAGTCAGAGTCTTCGGCAGGAAGAGGCTGCATAGGTTAGGTACAAGGCTCGAATTGAGAATTCCCG
>DDXO01000091.1 GCA_002347155.1 Caldifarciminota bacterium UBA2258 | reverse complement strand
CGGGAATTCTCAATTCGAGCCTTGCACCTAACCTAAGCAGCCTCTTCTTACCGAAGACTCTGACTTCCGTCTTCTGATTTCTGACGTCTGACTTCGTCTGGATTCTAAGATGATACCCCCTTCGCGGTGCCCGTCAACATCACCACTCACCGGGCCACCACCTGCAACGGGGTTTGCTCGTCGCGTGCCGGAGAATGCAGGGGCGGGCCAAGGCCCGCCCCTCGTAGGCTTTGGGTACATGCACTGTTCTCCTCGGCGGAAAGCAGTGTCAGTCCCTTCTGCTATTCGGTCACGACCAGCTTCTGCTGCATTGCCCCGGCCGGAGTGGACAGCTTGCAGAAGTAGACACCCCTGGCGACCCGCCTGCCGTCAGCCGAACGGCCGTCCCACGTGACCGAGTACGAACCCGCATCCATGTACTGGCTCACCAGATCGCGGACGACCCTGCCCGCGGCGTCGTACACCTTGACGCCGACTTTTCCCGCAACCGGAACCGCGTATTCAATCGCGGCGCGCGAGCGTAGCGGGCTGGGCCGGACGACGAGCGCCAGGCTGACCGGCTTCGCGCTCGTGCCGCTTCCCTCTGCCACGCCGGCCCCGAGCGGCGCGTCGGTCGTGTAGAGGATAGCCCTGCCCGGGATAATCGGCGCGGAACCCCGGTGGTACTGGCCGTCGAACAAGGCCTGGATGGCAACAGTCTCGCCTGGGTCCTCGATTCCGACTGTCGAACCGGCGTAGCCGTTCGCGGTCATGTACTGAACCAGTATGGCATTGTCGCCGGTATGGGTGACGAGGGTCGTATCGTAGATTATGACCTGGAACTTGTCACGTCTGGCATCCCAGTAGTAGCGGACGCTGTCGTACTCGACGATGAACCGGCGGTTGGCCGCGTCATGGTAGTAGTAGACCCGGCCGGCCCCGCTGTCGCCGACCACCGGGTACAGGTCGTCCCAGTTGGCGCAGATCATGCCCGGCGGATTGTCCGGGTCAGGCAGTTCGGTGTTCTCGGCGTTGGCATACCGCCGGTTCCCGGGGCAGATCCAGCCGTCCGCAGAGACCGAGATCTGGGTGAACCGCTGGCCGTAGAACTTCAAGGGCCCGAACGCGACCGGCAGCGTTACCAGGACAACGGAGTTGTGGTGCACGAAGGTTATCGGCGTCCCCACCGCGTTCACCTCGACCCACTCATAGGTCGGGTGCGCCGGATAGAGCGTGTCGCAATCGTCGTAGGCGTAGTAGCGCGCGGGCATGCGCGGGCCGTCCGGTATCGGGTCGCTCGCCCGCAGTACACCGACCACGAGCGTGACCGGCTCGGACCCGGCGTAGCCGCCGTCCGCGTAGTAGTAGAGTGTGCACGGTATCGGAGTCTCCGGGAAAATACTGCCGGCGGCATGTACCGTGAACAGGTCTGCGGAGTTGGCGGCGCTGTCGTTGCTGTGGATCAGCCCGTAGCTCGCGGTCGAGTCCAGTACCGTGACCCGCGCGTCACCGGACCTGAGCACGGCATGGCAGTTGTATGCATGCCCGGAGCCGGAGTTGCCGAGCGTAACCATCAGGTCCGCAGTCTCACCCGGGTCAAAGACACCGTCGTTGTTGCCGCCGTGGGCCGAGTCAATCACGGCCGCAGTCTGCATGGCCAGCACCGGTGCACTGACCACAAACGTAACCGGCGAAACCCAGTTCGAGTCGAGCGCGTCACTGCAGTAGAGCGAGCAAATCACCGCGTACCGGTCGGGCAAGCCGGGGTTCACCTGGAAGCCAAAACCGTTCGTCCCGGTGTAGGCCGAGTCGCCGGCGTTGATGTTGCCGAACGACTTGACCGAGTCGGTGACGCCGACGTTCGAACTGAACGTCCTGAGCTTGGCCGTGACCGCGTCCGTCCGCTCTGTGCCCCAGTTCTTCACCCACGTGGGTATTCTGACGGTCTCGCCCGGGTTCAGCGTCGCGTCGCCATTGCCGCCCGGCCCCGGGTCAGAGATGCTGGAGCGCATGTACGCCACGTATCGGGCGGGAACGACCACGTCCACTGTGTCCTGGAGGACATAGTGATTACGCGCGTTCACCGCCATCGACATCTCACCGGGGGTCTGAGGTGACACGTAGAGCGTTACCTGTCCACTCGCATTGGTCCAGCCTTTGATGTCCACCTCGGTGCCCTTCCTCAAGTACACCAGGGCCGATTCCACAGGCGCATCGGTAGCAGTCGTCACCGTGACCGAGTAAGGACGGTTGTTGCCAATGTAGACGTCCCCGGCATGCGATGCGCTGAGCGCAGTCGGTTCTTCAGTCCAGACCGAGAGCTCCGGGTCACCGTGGTAATTGAGCTCGTAGATGCAGAAACGCATCATGCCCTGATTCGCGTAGGCCGACCAGTATGCGCGCGAGAAGGCCAGCGCCTGTCCGGCATGGCACTCGGTATGATTCAGCATCCGGGAGTGGAAAAGCGTGTCCAGCACCTCGGAAGGGCCCGGGTTGGGCGGCGCTCCATAGCCGTAGCGGGAGTTCATCGCGACACCCACGCAGCCGCCGCCAACCCGGTTCATCAGGCGCTCAGAGAAGCAGTCGCCGCCCGGCACCTCGTCCCAGGCACCGGTGAAGCAGGCGATCGAGCTGTGTATGCCCTGCTTGTCTCCATTGGTCAGCGCATCGGCGTCGCTGGAGTTGAGGAAGGCCGAACCACCCATGTAGATGCCGTTCTCGTTGCCGTGGCCCACCCAGTTGCCGAGGCCGAAGCCGGCGTTCATCGAATCGCGCATCCGCTGGCGCGACAGAGTGCCGGCCCGCTCATACAGCTTGCCGTCGACCCAGCCGGACGGTGTCATCCGGGCAATCGACTCCTGCATCGGCCGCTCCTCGTAGCTCGACCAGAGGATAGCGGTTGGCAGCAACATCTTCTTCAGGTACCCGGACGGCGGGTTCTGCTCGTACGTGAGTGTCTTGTTCACGAAGTTCTGGGCCTGAGTTACGTTATAGACCGTTGCCCGGCCCACAAACACCTCGCTCACCATGTCGGCCTCGTCGCCCGTTTCACCGTATACGTGGTCATTGTCTGCGTCCCAGGTACCGTCCAGTCCGCCGTAGTAGAGGTCGCAGGGAATCGTGTCTTCGTCGTTGTAGTAGCCGATGCCCTGGGTAAGGTACCAGCAGTCACGTGTCGGAATGATGTTCTGCCCGCTGGTCTTGTGGTCGGCCGAGCCGCCGAGCAGCACGTAGCGCGTACCCCAGTTCTGATAGGCATCCTTGATGAAGTTGCGGATCTTCTCCGGCGTATCGTAGCCCGAGTAGTTCGCCGTGATGTACGAGAGCGTCACGGTCGTGGCGGGAACGCCCTTTGCCGTCTTCCACGCGACGAGCCGGTCAAAACAGGTGTCGAGCGGCGGCGCACTGATGACAACGTACTCATAGTGTCCGGAAGGCAGGCTCAGAGTTGCGGAACGGTGCACCGATGGCGCGAATCGAATGGCGTCCTTGGGATTTGCCACCATCGCCCGCACCATCCCGGCGTAGAAGTCCCGCTGCTCAACCGAAGGCACAAACCCGTCGCGGCTGCCGGCCTTGTAGCTGACTCGGTACTCGACCCGCGTCGCGAGCTGCAGCTCACCGGTAACCGGATTGACGCGTACCGGCCGCAGCTCGACGAACGCCATCCGGTATCCGGCGAGAGTGCCTGACTCGAGCAGTTGGACGTAGCTCGCCGGGAAGTACGCATCGGCCGAATAGACTGCCTTGTCCGGCGCATAGTTCGGCGGCGTGAAAATCCTGCCCGGCATCGCAAGCGGAACTTCGGGCTGAGCCGGTCGCAGGTTGTAGCGACCGGGAATCGTGGTCCAGTCCACGGCTACGAGTTCGACCCCGGACGGCTCAGCGCCGGCAGGAATCAGCACCCGCTCGACCATGCGGGGCACGCGCGGCGCTCCGAGCTGTCCGAGCCCCGCCCCGCCGCGAAGCTCGACGTTGTCGAAGCCGTTTGCGGTCGAGATGAGCAGGTCACCGCGGTCAAAAACCGCTGTTCTCGTTATCGTCGCCGCCATCAGCGGAACGGAAACCAGAACCAGCAGTGCGAACAATTGTCTCACGAGGACTCCTTTTCTCATTATCAGACCTGTAATGATACCACTCCCGCCGCGCCTTTCAAGACCTCGTCGGCAGCGGGTCCGGTACACAGAGACCGAATGGCTGCGCATGCGGCACCGCGAGGCGTCTTCGATCCGGCAACAAGAAAGGGGCGAGCACCTGCCCGCCCCTCGGTTTTCTTCGCAGTCCTAGCGCTTGGCGATGACCACCTTCTGCTGCCGGGATCCGTCGGCTGTCGTGAGCTTGCAGAAGTACACGCCGTTCGCTATCCGCCTGCCGTCGGCGGCGCGCCCATCCCACGTGACCGAGTACTGGCCCGCGTTCATGTATTCGCCGACAAGGTCGCGGACGACCCGGCCCGAGGCGTCATAGACCTTCACGCTCACTCGCCCCGCGGCCGGCAACGCCCAGGCGATCGTCGCCCGGGACCGCAGCGGGTTCGGGTAGACCGCGAGCGCGAGCCTGCCCGGCTCGGTGGCCGAGTAGTATCCATCCGCCACTCCGGCCGTCGGCGGGTCGGTCGTGTAGAGGATCGCCCGGCCGGCAGCGATCGGCGCGCAGGCC
Source organism: Caldifarciminota bacterium UBA2258 (assembly GCA_002347155.1). GTDB lineage: Bacteria > Hydrothermota > Tepidihabitantia > Tepidihabitantales > Tepidihabitantaceae > UBA2258. The sequence continues at coordinate 1,905 of DDXO01000091.1, read as the reverse complement.
TTGTGGTAGGTGCCGTTGTACAGAGCCTGGATGGCGATTGCCTCAGTCGGGTCCTCGACTCCCAGCGTCGAGCTCGTGTATCCGTTCGCGGTCATGTACTGGACCAGGAAAGCGTTGTCGCCGGTGGATGTGACGACTGTGGTATCGTAGATGATGACCTCGAACTTGTCCCGGGTCGAGCTTGACCAGTACCGGACGCTGTCGTACTCGATGACGAAGCGGTGGTTGGCAGTGTCATTGTAGTAATAGACATACCCGGCTCCGCCGCCGCCCGATACCGGATACAGGTCGTCCCAGTTCGCGCAGATCATTCCCGGCGGGTCGGCCGGGTCGGGCAGTCCCGCGTTCTCGTAGTTGCCGGTGGTGTAGTTGCCCGGACAGATCCAGCCGTCCGCGGAAACCGAGACCTGCGTGAAACGCTGGCCGTAGAACTTGAGCGGCCCGAACGAAGCCGGCAGAGAAACCAGAACAACAGCATCGTTCTGGGAGAACGTTATCCGGGTACCTACGGCGTTCACCTCAACCCAGTCGTAGGTCGGGCGCTGGGCGTAGAGCGTGTCGCATTCGTCATAGGCGTAGTAGCGCGTGGGTGTGCGCGGGCCGTCCGGAATCGGGTCGCTCGCGCGCAGCTCGCCCACGATAATCGTGAACGCCTCGGTTCTGGCGTACCCGCCGCCGGCGGAGTAGTGCAGCGTGCAGGCCACCGGCGTTTCCGGCGGGATCGAGGCATCGGCTTGGACGGTGAAGAGATCGGCGGAGTTGCTGGCGCTGTCGCCCTTGCGGATCAGGCCATAGCTCGCGGTGGAATGGGAAACTGTGAAACGCGCATCACCGGACCTGAGCACGGCGCTGCAGTTGTATCCGTGTCCCATACCCGTGTTGCCGATGCGCACCATCAGGTCCGCCGTCTCACCCGGGTCGATGCGGCCGTTCTTGTTGCCGCCGTGGGCCGTGTCCACTACCGTCACTGCCTGCTTGCCCAGTATCGGAGCCCCGACCGTGAAGCTCGCAACCGATATCCAGGTCGAGTCGAGCGCATCCCGGCAGTAGAGCGAACAGACCACCGTGTAGCCGTTGCCCAGTCCGGAGTTCACGCGCAGGCCGAACCCGTTCGAACCCGTGTAGACCGAGTCTCCGGCAGCGATGTTGCCGAATGACTTGGACGAGTCGGTCACCTGGGCGTTCGGGTCAAAGGTCCGGAGCTTCGCCGTCACCGAATTCGCGGTCAACTGGCCCCAGTTCTTCACCCACATCGGTATCTTCACAGTCTCGCCCGGGTTGAGAATCGAGTCGTTGTTGCCGCCCGGTCCCGGGTCCGAGATGCTCGAACGCAGGTAGGACACGTACCGGTCGCTGGCAATCACCAGCACCGTATCCTGGAAGATGTAGTGGTCTCGGGCGTTTACCGTCAAAAACATCTGCCCCGGCGTCGTCGGCGACACGTAGAGCGTCGCCTGCCCGCTCGCATTCGTCCAGCCTTTGACGTCCACCTCGGTGCCCTTCCTCAAGTACACCAGGGCCGACTCCACCGGCGCATCCATTGCGGTCGTCACCGTGACCGGGTACGGGATGTTGTTGCCGATGTTCACAACTCCGGAGTGCGACACGTCCAGCGCCGTCGGTTCCTCGGTCCAGAGCGGCGTCTCCGGGTCGCCGATCAGGTTCAGGTCGTAGATGCAGTAGCGCTGCATGTCGTACTGGTACAGCGAATCCGCGTACGGCACCCAGCAGGCCTTGGAGTACCCGAGCGCCTGGCCGGTGTGGGGCTTGCCGTATTGCAGCACGCCTGCGAAGAAGGTCGTGTCCAGACGCTCGGACGGACCCGGTACGTAGCCGACGCCGTTGATGTAGGCGCCGTAGCCGTACCGCGTGTTCATGACGGTCGCGATGCAGCCGCCGCCCACC
>DDXO01000095.1 GCA_002347155.1 Caldifarciminota bacterium UBA2258 | reverse complement strand
GAACGCTGACTTTCCCTGCACCCTCGCCCCATTTACCTTGTCAGCCTTTGATTGCATCGGGCTTCGTCGTTCCTTGCCGACTCGCCCGGCTGGCCCGGCCTCGCATGGGGTTTGTGTCCCTCAAGTCGCAGGTTTGCCTCCGGCTTCCTTCGCACCCCACCTCGCGGTGACGCACTTGCCTTTGGCTAGCCCTGAGCGTAGTCGAAGGGTTGGTGCAATCAACCTCCGTCGTAGAGACTTTCACTCTCAAGTCAGCGCCCATGCTGGGCGCACAAAGAGATGCCCGCCGGAAACCGGCGGGCATCAGGGTTCAATAATCACCGCTGAGAAGGGCATCTCTGCCTTTCCCGGCATTCCTCGAGGACCCTGTCCCCGGGACTGCCATGCACCCGAGCTTAAGTCATCAGGCAGCTAGCGGTCTCAATTGGCGTCGGGAGCGGGGAAACAAGGGGGTTATTTTGGTGGGTTGGGAAGGAGGGATACCCGCTCCCGACAATTCCATGTCTCACCCAAGTCCTTCATCTGCTGGCCCTTAGCCCAGCTGCTCACCCTTGAATGAGACTCAATCTCCAGATTGTGAAAGAACAATCTTGCCGTCTTTAACCGACACCGAGACCTTCGCAGGTCTGGTTCTGAGAATCAATTCCGCAATCGGATTCTCGATGAGACGCTGAATGACTCGCTTGAGCGGTCGGGCCCCGTAGTCGGGGTCGTAACCTTCCTGTGCAAGTACATCCTCAACACTCGATTTAAGTATAAGACCCACGCCCTGCTCTGTCAACATATCCCTGACGCGGGCCAACTGGATGTCTACTATGTCTCTGATGTCCTCCCGCGACAGCGGGTTGAAAACCACGATGTCGTCGATCCGGTTGAGGAACTCGGGCCGGAAGCTCCGCCGGAGCAGGGCCATCAACTCCTCCCGGTCGAACCGGCCCTGGCGCGCCAACTCGGTGCCGAGGTTCGACGTCATGATGATAATGGTGTTCTTGAAGTCCACGGTCCGGCCGTGGCCGTCGGTCAGCCGGCCGTCATCGAGTATCTGCAGCAGCACGTTGAAGACATCGGCGTGCGCCTTCTCGATCTCGTCGAGCAGCACCACCCGGTAGGGCCGCCGTCTCACCCCCTCGGTCAACTGCCCGCCTTCTTCGAACCCGACGTATCCGGGCGGCGCGCCGATGAGCCGCGACACGGTGTGGCGCTCGCCGTACTCAGACATGTCAATACGGACAATCGCCTCCTCGGTGTCGAACAGGACCCTGGCCAGGGCCCGCGCCAGCTCGGTCTTACCCACGCCGGTCGGCCCCAGAAAGATGAAGCTGCCGATTGGCCGCTTCCGGTCCCCGATGCCCGCGCGCGCCCGCCGGATGGCGTTCGCCACCGCACTCACCGCCTCGTCCTGGCCCACGACCCGCTTGTGAATCTCGTCCTCCAGCCTGAGCAGCTTCTCCCGCTCCGACTCCATCAGGTTCTTCAGAGGAATCCCGGTCCACTTGGCCACGACCTCGGCGATGTCCTCTTCGGTAACCTGCTCGCGCAGCAGCCGATTGCCCTTCTCCTTGCCGGCAAGTTTGGCGAACTGCTTCTTCATATCCGCCAGCCTGCCGTACTCGAGCTCGGCCGCCTTGTTCAGGTCGTACTTCCGCTTGGCCGCGTCCACCTCGGCTGTGACCTTCTCAATCTCCTCCTGCAGCTTCTGCCTTCCCTCAACTTCCTTCCGCTCGGTCTCCCACTGCGCGCTCAGCCGGTGCTGGTCCTCTTTGAGCCCGCCAATCTCCTTCTCAATCTCCATCAGCCGCTTCTGCGAGGCCTCATCCTTGTCGCGCTTCAGCGAGAGCTTCTCCATCTCCAGTTGCATCAGCTTCCGATCAACGTCGTCGAGCTCGACCGGCTTGGAGGTGATCTCCATCTTCAGCTTGGCCGCGGCCTCGTCCACGAGGTCAATCGCCTTGTCCGGCTGGAACCGGTCCGCGATGTAGCGGTTGGACATGGTCGCCGCCGCAACCAGAGCCGCATCGGTAATCTGCACGCCATGGTGGACTTCATACCGCTCCTTCAACCCGCGCAGAATCGAGATCGTCTCCTCGACCGTGGGCTGGTCAACGAAGACCGGCTGGAATCTGCGCTCAAGCGCCTTGTCCTTTTCGATGTACTGGCGGTACTCGTCGAGCGTGGTTGCGCCGATGCAGCGCAGCTCCCCACGCGCCAGCATCGGCTTGAGTATATTGCCCGCGTCCACCGCGCCCTCAGCCTTACCTGCACCGACCACGGTATGGAGCTCGTCGATGAACAGAATGATGCGGCCTTCGGACGAGGCTACTTCCTTAAGCACCGCCTTCAGCCGGTTCTCGAACTCGCCGCGGTACTTGGTCCCGGCAATCAGCGCGCCCATGTCGAGCGCCACGAGCTTCCGGTCCTTGAGCGACTCGGGCACGTCGCCTCTCACGATACGCTGAGCCAGTCCCTCGACGATGGCGGTCTTACCCACGCCCGCCTCGCCGATCATCACCGGATTGTTCTTGGTCCGACGGGAGAGCACCGTCATGACGCGTCTGATCTCGTCGTCGCGACCGATGACCGGGTCGAGCTTGCCGTCGCGGGCAAGCTGAGTCACGTCGCGGCCGAACTTCTCCAACGGCTGGTACCGTTCCTCGGCAGCCTGGTCGGTGACGCGCTGGGACCCGCGGACCTCTTTCAGTGCAGCAAGCACCTTGGCCGGGTCGATGCCGAAGGCTTTGAAGACCCGCGCGCAGTCGCCGTCCGTGAGCCCGAGAATCGCGAGGAAAAGGTGCTCGGTAGAGACGTATTCGTCCTTGAACCGCTTAGCCTGATTCTCCGCGTCGGCCAGCAACTGCCGGGCACGTGCCGACGTGTAGACCTGGCTGTCTCCGCCGGTGACGCGCGGGCGGTCGGCCAGCGCGGCCTGGATCTGCTGGTGGATTACGGCCGGATCGGCACCGACCTTCTTCAGCAACTCCGGAACCAGCCCGTCGGATTGCTCAACGAGAGCCAGCAGTATATGCTCGGCGTCAATCTCGTTGTGCTGAAACCGTTGGGCAATCCCTTGCGCGGAGGCAAGCGCCTCCTGCGCCTTCTCGGTGAATCTAGCTACATTCATCTTCCCCTATATTAGATAGCGGCGAAAGGCGCGGGGATTCGCGCCAAGGCCTGGGCTTTCGGCCGCTTGACGCCTGCCGGTCGGGCGCTACAATATCACCAAGGAGGCGCCATGAGATGCGCTACCTTGGTCGCCGGTGCGAACGGCGTATCGTGCCTTGCGCCGGGCGCCCGCTATACCAGAGAGCACTCAGCACACAGTAGTCAGCATTCAGGGAGGACGGCTGTCCGCAAGGTCAACGTAACCAGGTAGGAGGATTCGGTGAGAGCAAAGTCTGTCCTAGCTTCGGCGGTTCTCGCTGCCACGGCTGCCCTGGCGCAGGTCGACACGGCGTGGGTGCGCCGGTTCAACGGCGCGGGAGACTCGACCGACTGGCCGGCGGGTCTGGCGGTGACGAGTGAGGGCGGGGTCTATGTGACCGGGTACAGCTTTGCCGACGACACGGTCGACGACTTCATGACTCTCTACTATGATACCCACGGTACGGTAGCCTGGGCACGCCGCTACGACGGTCGCGGTGACACGAGCTCACGGGCAGTCGCCCTGGCGGTGGACGGCGAGAACAACTGCTACGTCACCGGCAAGACCTGGCTGGCCGGCGGCCGCTACGACTGGATGACTGCGAAGCACGACACCGAGGGCATCGTCGAGTGGACGACCTACCACTCGGGAACACTGGCTGAGAACGACGAACCGCGTGCGGCGGTCGCCTATCCGGGCGGCGGGGTCGTCGTGACCGGCGCCTCGTTCGGTCCCGCGGGCAACTGGGACTTCACCACGATCCGCTATTCGGCTGCCGGCGACACGCTCTGGGCGGCGTACCACAAACGGTACCGGCAACTCAGGCGACGAAGCCGGCGCGCTGGCGCTGGACACGGCCGGTAACATTTACGTGACCGGCACAAGCTACGGCGGTGCCACGAGCCAGGACTTCGTCACGGTGAAATACAGCCCGGCCGGCGAAACGCTTTGGGTACGGAGCTGGAATGGGACCGGTGCCTACGCCGAGGACAAGCCGGCCTGCCTGCTGGTTGATGCTTCGCAGAACATCTACGTCGGCGGCTACACCGAGGGCTGGGGCACGGGCCGGGACTTCGCGGTAGTGAAGTACAGCCGACACGGCGATACCCTCTGGTCCCGGCGCTACAACGGTACGGCCGACGGCGACGACGAGGTTGTCGGCATCGGAACCGACGACCGGGGCCGGGTCTACGTCGCCGGCTACAGCACCGGGACCGGCACTTTTGCAGACTACTGCGTCATCTGCTACAGCCCGCTGGGCGAGTCGCTCTGGGCGTATCGCTGGGACTACTCCGGCTACGGCAACTGGCCCACAGCACTGACGGTAGACGGGGACGGTAACAGCTACGTCACCGGCTACGGCTTTGACCCGGCCACGCAGTACGACTTCCACACCATCAGCCTGTCGCCGGACGGCATCCCGCGCTGGCAGGTCCGCTACAACGGGTACGCCGACGACTGGGACCAGCCGGTCGCTATCGGCCTTGATGCAGCGCGCAACGTCTACGTCACCGGGTTCAGCATGAGCAATGCGCAAGGCTTCGACTATGTAACAATCAAGTACGTCCAGTCGCCCGGCATTGAGGAAGAGACGAAGGGTGAGAGCGGAGGAACAAGGGCGAGCACGGCTTTCGTCCGCGGTGTGCTTCTCATGCCATCCTCACTGCTCACTGCTAACTTCTCACTCCTCTCTATTGACGGCCGCAAGGTGCTCGACCTCAGGCCGGGTCCGAATGACGTGAGCCACCTCACGCCCGGCGTCTACTTTCTGCGGCCGACAGACGGCGGCAAGCGGTCAGCGTTCCGCAAAGTGCTCGTAACAAGATAGGAGGCAGAGATGAAGCTCTGCATTCTGATGTCTGCCATCTCAATCCTGACTCTGTCCGTTTGCTATGCCCAGTGGGAAGCAGATACCCGGCTCACCAATGACGGTGCCGCTTCCCTGACTTCGTTCCCGAACGGCCGCTGCCTGGCTGCGAGCGGTAGTGTGCTGCACGCGGTCTGGTACGACTTTCGCGACGGCAGCGGCGACATCTACTACAAGCGCTCCACCGACAACGGCACGAACTGGGGCAGCGACACCCGCCTCACCACGGTCGGCGACTCGTCTGAAGCACCGGCAGTGGCCGCCGCGGACCAGGCGGTGCACGTCGTCTGGGCGAACAATACCGACCTCCAAATACACTATCTTCGCTCCACAGATGGCGGGTCCAACTGGGCAAGCGTCGTTCCGCTGACCAGCGGGTCAACCTACACGCTCTACCCCTCGGTCGCGGCCGAGGACGATAACGTCCACGTGGTCTGGATTGACGCTCGGCCGGCGACGAACTACCTGCCAGAGGTCTACTACCGGCGCTCGACCGACGGTGGCGCCACCTGGCTGGGCGAGAACCGACTCTCTACCGGCCAAACCAGCACGCGGCAGCCGGCCATAGCTGTGGCGGGTGACCTCGTGCATGTGGTCTGGGACGATAGTCGGCACGGGCTGAACGCGGAAATCTACTACCGCCGGTCTACCGATGGCGGCGCAACCTGGAACGCCGAGACGCGACTCACGAACGCGGACGGTTCCTCGTTCAACGGCGTGGTTGCGGCGGTCGGCCAGTACGCGTACGCGGCCTTTGATGACAACCGTGACGGCAATTGGGAAATCTACAGCAAACGCTCGACCGACGCCGGCGCGAGCTGGGGTTCCGACACACGGCTGACCAACAACGTCGCCGACTCGTACTTCGCCTCAATCGCTGCCGCCGGCAACTGCGTCCACATCACCTGGGAAGATGCCCGCGACGCCAACATCGAGGAGTACTACAAGCGTTCTACGGACTACGGTCAGACCTGGAGTGATGACACACGGCTGACCAACAGCACCGGGCACTCCAGCTACAACACGGTGGCAGTATCCGGCACCGCGGTCCACCTGCTCTGGCACGACAACCGAGACGGCAACTGGGAGATATACTACAAGCGGAATCTGACCGGCAACCCGGGCGTCGAGGAAACGCCCGGCGCCGGACTCCGAACGCCGAACCGCGTAGCTACCATCGTCCGCGGCGTGCTCTGGCTGGCACCGAGCCCAAGCGCAAGCTCAAGCCCTGGTAGGCTGCTCGACGTCTCCGGCCGCAAGGTAGTCGATCTGCGCCCCGGCCCGAACGACGTGCGATCCCTCGCCCCCGGCGTCTACTTCGTGTGTCCGGCGTCTGGCGTGAAGCGTGATGCCTCAAGCGTCGTGACCAGGGTCGTCATATCGCGCTAGTCAGCGACCGACGACCGCACGCTGTTCTGGAAGCGCGATTAGGTCGGTCAAAGCACGGCTCATTGCTCGCCGGAGAGCACCGGCCATAGCGTCGCCTACTACGTCTCAAACTGCGGTCGGCGAGTAGACCGGCAGGCAACCGGGAGACTGGCCCGCACATAACTCGCGCTGTTGTCTCGGCCGCAGTTCGGGTCACAAGCTCCCGAACTCACCGGAGAAGAACCCGGGTAGCTGACCGCCGGACTGCCTCTTCTGCTGCCGGACTCCGGTCCGCCATCTTGCAGATTGGCGCGGCCAGTGGCCGCGAGTCTCCAGTTTGCCGGTTTCAGTTGACAGCAAGCGGATACCGGAGGCGAACGGAGCAAACGACATCTTGCGGGATCTTGGGGATCGCCCTGTGAACCGTCCCGGGAACGGTTCGCGGAGTGGTTTGGACGGAGATCTGCAGGCGGACGTTCGCGGCTATTCCCAAGCCGGTTTCCGCCGTGATAGACGAGAGGATTCGCAAGAAAACATACGGCCGGATTGTCACGGCGGTTTGCGATTAGACCTGCTGCGTGATTGCTGACGAGATTCTCGGACCGATTCTCAGGGAGAACCTCGGAGTAACTCTGATGGCAACTTTCAGAGGGTTCCTCGCTATTCTGTGTGGGT
>DDXO01000003.1 GCA_002347155.1 Caldifarciminota bacterium UBA2258 | reverse complement strand
CTTCCCGCGCGGGACGTTCTCGTAGGCCACGTAGAACTCCGGCAAACCGTCACCGTCGATGTCATTGGTCATGAACACATCGGCCCCATTCGGCTGCCGGACAGTATCCCGGAATACCGTCTCATACTGGTCATCGCCGGTGCATTCCCAGACCACCATGATTCCGTTGCTGTTGAGCGAGGCAGAAGCGAAGTTCATCTTCCCATCCATGTCGAAGTCACCGAAAGCGTATCTATACCCGAACCCACGCCAAACGAAGCTGTTCTGGTTGTTGCCGGTATTCTCCCAGACCCAGCCACCTGCCTTGATGATTTCTTTGTGGCCATCCTGGTCGAGGTCGGGCGCGTAGTAGACCGGATCGGGAATGGCCGTGTTGCTGTCATAGCGGAAGTACCAAGAGAGTGAGCACGGATAGCTGAAGCTGTCCGGGCTCTCTATCGTAATGACGACATTGTAGAACTTGTCAGGGTCGGACGAGTCGGGCTCTACTGTAATGCACACGATGTCAGTCAGACCGTCTCCGTCAATGTCCCCGGCCGCGAAGGGAATGGCATTACCGGTCGTGATACCGGGAGGCTCCGGGTATTCGCCGGTGTCGGCGAAGACAAGCGAGAAACGATTCCAACTCTGATGTTCCCAGAACTCGTGTCGCAACGGGTCGCTAGGATGGATTGTGCCGGTGACGAACATCATCTCCGGCAGCGAATCGTGATCGCTGTCGCAACACACAACTCTCCCGTCGAAATCTGCATATGGACCGGACTGGATCTGAACCACTCGTCTCATATTGGTGGCGGTGAGCGCGGCGGCCCAGCCGGTCATGAGGAGAACTAGACGCTTGGTCATAGAAGGCGGCGGGGAGGCGGTATCCGCCTCCCCGCCTGTTCCATTCTACCTTATCAGCGTCACGCGTCCAGTCGAGACTTTGCCGCCGGCGGAGAAGCGGACGAAATACACGCCGGCAGGTAAGACGCGACCACGGCCGTCGGTACCATCCCAACGCACGGCATGGAAACCCCTCTGGCGAGGACCGCTTTCCAGCCGGCTTACCATTCTGCCTGATACATCGTGTACCGTGAGTTCCACGGTCCCATACTGCGCGAGTTCGTAGTTGATCGAGGTCCCTCGGGCGAACGGATTCGGCGTGCACCCGCGGAGACGAGTGACAAACGTCATGCCGGTACCCCAGCTCTGTACGCCCCCCTCATCGCCCGGCTGTTCCTCAACCTGGAACAGCTTCAGCTTCGCAAGCGATACGTAGCCGCCGGTCACTCGCGCCAACTCAACGATAACCCGGGCGTCGCGGTTGTACATCCGTTTGGGCACTTGCACCCAGACTGTTTCGGGAACGCGCGGGGCCACCTTCACGTGGAACCACGGGCCCGAGTCACATCGCAGGTCCGCTTTCCATGTACCGTCGCCTTCGTGATACAGCACGGCGCGGAGCTTGTATACCCGGCGCGGGTCGAGGTACGGCAGTTGGTAGGTCAGAGCGGTTGCACTGGTATCGGTGTTCCAGGACTCGAACTGCGCATAGCCGCCGCGCGAGAGGCAGTAGGGCGATTGCTTGGGCTGTCCCAGCTCGGCCGCGTAGTACGAAGCAGGCTCGTAATCCCTGCGCGGATCTGGACCGAGGCCCTTGCCAAACATCGGGAGATAGTCGTGCGACCCGAAGCTCCGCTTGTACTTTGGTGGGCTAAGAGATTCTTGTTCCGTCCAGACCGTTCTGAGCCTAAACAACCATGTGTTTGGGAAAGGCCAGTAGCCATCCACGTGCGGATAGCGGGACGGCAACTGCGTTTGATAGATCGGATGAGGTCCCATGTCTGTGAGTAATCTGCCCCAGATTTCGGTGCTGTCCGGTGACACCTGCTCCTGCCACACCGTAGCGAAGTCCGTCGTCATCACAGGGAAGTCCGACTCGAGCTCTGGCGACTCGCTCTGGTTCGAAGGGGCAGCCCACCAATCCGGCGGACGGTCCAGCCAGCGCGAGCGGCGCCAGACGTCGCCAGGGAAGTTGCCGAGCGTATCCGGTCCGCACCAGACGCAGTATACGTACTCACCGTAGGCCTCCACGGATGGATTCGAGGCAGGCTCGGTGATGTGAAGCGAGTCTGACTGTGAAATCCGGCTTGGCGCTGACCACGCCGTGTCCCGCTGGCGATAGTAGATGCTCTCTCCCCTGGCCCACGCAACGTGAACATAGGAGCCTGGGGTCGCGGCTATCGAGGCGCCATAGCAGCTCTCGGCTCGGGGCCCGTCAACGACCTCAGGCGGTGACATGCTGTTCTGGGTGAGGAAGTTGTAGTATATGTAGCTTTGGGTCGGCGAACCGTCGACGTATACGGGGTACGTCACGCCAGCGTTGGCGAGAATGATTAGCGATACGTCTGCCGCCAAGGATGGCGCCCCGGCTCTCGAGCTGTCAGTGCTCTGGAAGACAGTGTCAGTGCCCCAAACCGGGGCAAACTCTGCGGCGTTCCTGATGGCTCGCACAATGCTGCCGTCGGAAGCCAGGTAGACAACCCATGGTTGGCCCAACGCTGCCTCAGGCAGGCCGACTGCCGGGTACGCCCCGGCACCGATGGGCTCAGCCGTAGACCAACTGTCACCGGCGTCGGTAGACTGCGTGTAGAAGACTGAGTCCCTGGCGGTGTAGACAACGTGCAGCTTGCTGGCGTCGCCGGGGTCGCGGACCAGCTTGCGGCCCCAGTTCGGATACGTCATGACCGAGTCGGGCTTGCAGACAACCGACGTCCCGAAGTACGGCAGCATGGGAGTATGTGGCCGCCAACCACGGTTGCTGAGATTCACATGGCCTTTGCTTACTGACACGAAGAACGACCCCGTATCGTTGGCAGTCAGGGATAGCGTGACTTTGCCAGAGCCATCCGTCAGGCCCACGACATAGAAGTCGTCCGGCTTGTACGCGCAGACCTGCGCGCCTTCGACGGACTCGCCGTCGATTTCGACGCTGACCTGGAAGGAGGTATCACCCGTCGTTATCCACGACGGATAGCTCACGTCCGCAGATACCGGCGCTCCACCCGACCAGACCGGCATCGCCGGGTTGCCGAGCCAGTAGAAGCTGTAGATGTTGTCCAGCGTGTCTGGCCAGTTTGTCGCGATATACGCATCCATGAGCATCTGGATACCGCCCAAGTCGAAGACGGGAGCCCCATAATACCTCGGCGTTTCTGTCACCGTATCGTAGTCTGCTATGGCCTTGACCGCAACCATGCATTGGTCATCAGCGGAATATGAGTGGACACTGGAATAGGAGGCGAAGCTGGCAACCGCGCCTTTGGATGAGTCGGAGTCGTACGTGCTCATCCACTTCTGGGACAAGCAGGTTCCTGAGTCAACCGCACCGCAGTTGCAGGCCAGGTTGAACACCACGGGCGTGTGTTCATTGTGGAGTTTATGGACGTCCTCAGTCGTCCAGCCATAGTCCACGAGCGTATCGTGGTACCAATGGTCCCACCGGTCGCTTAAGCCATGACCGAGATAAATCAGGACCCCGGTGCCCTGTTCTATGCTGTACGTTACGTCTGTGTTATCGACCTCGAGGTTCACCCCCAAGATCGTCTCACGCGTGATGTCCTTGTAGAAACCCAAGGTCTGTTGCGCGGCTAGCGTGCAAGCATGAGTTGGCTGCGAATCTTTGTGTGCAACAAGGGTCATCCTGTTCAGCCAGGTGTCGGCGTCCGTTCCCATCATGTAGTCTCTTATCTTCGCAATCTGATGGGAGAGATCTGTGTTGTTGTCAGGCGACAGCCTGGCAATTCCTACCTCGGGGTAGTTGTCGCAGCCAAGAGGACCCTGTGAATCCCCGGACAGGTCGGAATACCAGTAGTCGCTGTACGGGGACCCCCTGTAGTTGGGTTTCGGTCGAATTTGGTCGTATCTCCCGACGAGAAAAACCCAATGCAGAGCATGGATGACCTGGGTGGTGTCGTATCGGTCGATTATCGCGCTCTTTATGTCCTCAGGTTGCCAGCTAGATGACACGTGGATGGTCTCAGCGCTATCCCCGAGCACGGTCATCAGACTGAGAAGGCTATCCAAGGCTGGATTAGCTGTATAGGCAGTATCGCAGAACACCAGGCACTTGGTGCCGGGCGGTTCTTGAGCGGTGGTGGTCAGCCTGAGCCTATCGTAGTTCTGAACCAGGCGCCGGTACATCGGCACCATCCAGCTTGCGACGGTCTTCGGATAGTGTCCGCCACTGAAGTCGACCCTGAACTTGATACGGGACGTGACAATGACTTGGTGCTGTGCGGGCCGAACTGTCACGGGATAGACATGAACGTTGACCACATCCAGGTCACGCCACGTGGCAGTCCGGGGACTGCTCAGCCGGTCGGACGGATATTCGACGTCGCTGGCGTAGAACGAGTTGTCGACCGTCAGAGGTTCCGCCTGCTCGCCATACTTCTGCGGACGCTGCATGGGGTAAACCCTCGCTACGTCGAGCGTCTCAGTCTTGATGCTGAGTATCGTGAGCGTGACGGCCGAACCCGTTGGTCTTGCCAGGAGCACGGGTACGGCAGGCACCTCCGGCTTGCCGACGTCCAATACGGCTGACACCGCCCCGGGAATGGTCAGCTTCAGGTATTGTACGCCGTCGATTGCCACCGATTCGGTCTGAACGCCCGGGATTTCGACCGTGACGGTCGCGCCGGATGCGCTTGCTGCACCGACGGACACCTTCGCAGGTCCTGTGCCCTTGCCGACCTGTATCCATTCGGCCGAAGCGATACTCGTTGAGAGTACCATAACCACTGCTATAATAGGTCTCATCTCAACCCTCCTTCTTCCGACCACCCGAGTTTCACAACGCTGGTTCTATTCTCTGGTCTGGAGGCGTTCGTCGCCACACAGACGCTAGCCGGAACCTCGCCGCCATGCAGCGGCCCGAGCGAATCCGGCAGCAGGATTGTATCAGGAACCGGCGGGTTCCACCCAAGACCTATGCCCAGCCCCACCGTTTGTAGGCACAGGAATGCCCTGGCCTTCACGGCCCGGTCGCGGGCGGCTGAGTTCGGTCCTAACGGTCGTTTGCTACCGATTGCCATAGGTTCACTCCTTTGTACTCGCAGAACCTGATGAATCGGCGGCGGGGGCTTCATGCGCGGCAGGCCTTTGGTCTACCATCCCCTGTCGTCGGTCTTCATCATGATACGGCGGCTGCCGGTGTCTGTCAACGACAATTACTGCCCGTACTGGTATCCACCATGACCGCGCGACAAAGGCAGAATATCTACCCCCTCAACATCCGTGCCAATTGACACGCTCCGCTGTCCCAAGGTGCCCCGGAGATCCCTCCCCGCTGCGCCGAGCAACGACGAGGAGTATTCGTCCCGGAGGGACCTGGGGATAGGCAGCCTATCGCGGGAAGCCTCGGGCACCAAATCCATTCAAGATTCCAGACTGATGATTCCAGATTGCCCGAGGTCGAAGCTCAGGTTGAGGTTGAGGTCGATACCCGAATCGCAGACCGTAGATTGTCGTTCGGAGTTCGGCGTTCGACATTCCATTTAACATCCCCGCCCATCCGTAGGCATTGCAGATTCTAGATTGCAGATTGGCCAGGGCTGAGGTCGAGGTAGAGAGACGGAGCGGAACTGCGGTGCAGCGCAAGCCGGCTGACGGCTTCCAGCTATTCCCTGCCCCTGGCCCCATCCGCTATCGGGGAGCTACCGGGCCGGGTTTGGCAGCGCGAAGTGGAACACTGCTGACCAGTCCGTGTAGTTGTTCCAGTTCCTGCTGGCCGCACGCACCCGCCAGAAGTAGAGGCCGTAGTATGGCAGCGTCGCGGTCACCAAGGTATGCGTAGCGCGCGGGTCCGAGTAGAAGAGGTACTGGCTGCGCAGCAGCGAATCTCGATAGACCTCAACCTGGTAGAACTGAGCACCGAACACTTCATTCCATTTGAGATTCACGTCCTGAGGATAGGCGAAGTCGCCGCTCACCCAACCACTGGCGGGATAGATGAGTACAGGCGGGTCCGGCGGGTCAGGGTTGGTCGGGTCGAATGGCTGGTATGAGTTCGGGTCCCGGCATGCCAGGAGACAGAGCACCGCAACTGGGACTAACCACCACTTCATGGAATCATTGTAGAACGGGTGCGGCTGTCGTCAACGGTAGTCCACGGCCGAAGCCCGAAGTCCGAAGCACGAATGACGACTGAAGCCCGAATCCCGAATCCGTGATTTGCCTGCTTTCGAGCTTGATTCGGATTTCGCGCTTCGGGTTTCGTCATTCTCCACGATGGCCGTCTCCTAGAATCCGACCGTAAACCCGAGCCGGGCGCGGCGGGGCGGGCCGTGGAATTCAGATGCCCGCATGACGTCTAAAGAGGCTGCCCGCAGAGATGCGGGCAGCCTTTGGGTAGAGCGATGAACGGCCTATTCGGTCAGGACAAGCTTCCTGCTGATTCTCTTCGCGCCGTTCTCCAGTGTGCAGAAGTAGATCCCAGCTGGTAGCACGCTGCCACGGACATCCTTGCCGTCCCAGAGGACAGAGTGGAGCCCGGCAGGCTGCGGCCCGCATGCCAGCCGCCGGACGGCTTTGCCTGCGACATCATGGACGGTCAGCGCCACCGACCCGGCGCGCACGAGCTGGTAGTTGATTGTGGTCTTCCTGCCGAACGGATTGGGTGCGGCCGAGAGCTCGAGGCTCGGAACCGCTGGTCGCTTGCCCTCCACGATGCCAAGCGGAAGTGAGACCTTCTGGACGACGACCGGGTTCCTCGACACCGCACCTTGGGCGGGGTAGAACCCAGCGACCTGGTCAATCAGGTAGGACAATCGGAAGGTGTCGTCCTCGAAGTAGTCGATAGCCGACGGAAAGCGACAGCTCCAAGTCCCCTGGTCCGTGATTCTCACGCTCGGCTGCCAGCCCGTACCGTTGTCGCCGCTATCCTGCGCCATGAAGATGTCCGCCCGCAGACGGGAGGTGGTCGGTTCGACATTCAACGAATCGAACTGCTCCCAGACCACGTAGAGACTGCCGGTCTGGTCTTCGCCGATGGTCGGTCGGCAGGCGTACGTCGCATTGTCGCCGACTGAGCCGCTCATGTGGGCCGGGTTGCAGCCCGCGACCTGGATTCGACTCCATTGCGGCAAGTTGTCCGGGCAATAGTGCCATATCTGCGACGGCATGACCAAAGCGGTGTCGTTCACCACCGGCCACAGGTTCGCAACGATGTGCAGCCGGTCGTGCCGGTCGTAGAACGGGTAGAGCGACTGGATGCCGAAGCCGGTCAGCGTGTCGCCGCCGTAGGCGTCGGGTGGCGTTAGTGCGGCCGAACTACCCCAGGTCAAGCCGCCATCGGTGCTGTGCATCTGGTACGCCTGACGGGACTGGCTCACTTCCCAGACCAGCGCGACCTTGCTCGACACCTTCGAGGCGGCGATGTTCTGCGACGGAAAACCCGGACTGGGAGTGATCCCAGTCAGCGGAGTGGACCAGTGCGGCCAACTGTCCGGCGCGATGCGGCAGTAGACGAGGTCATAACTACTGGTCAGCGGTAGAATGTGGACAGCGCCATTCTGGCCCACTGCGACCGGTGGCCACAAGCAGGCAGGGAGACCGATCGAATCTGAGTAGCCGCCCGTCTGTCCCTTGGCAATCCAAGGTCTGGTTGCGCCGCCAAGCGTCGTGTGACAACTGATGTAGGGAGTCCCACCCGTATCAACGTCGATGCCGCCGTAGCCCGTGCGCCTCGCGAACGCGTTCACCCCCCGTAACAAGAAGTCCACAGAGTCAGCATAGACCCACTTCTGCAATGCACGGTCGTAGTAGTTGAATCGGATATTACGGTCCGGGAAGGTGCTGCCCGACATGCTGGCGGAGTACATCCAGACGACGTAGATTCCATGGCCGGCCGAATTGGCGAGCGTCCGCCAGGATGGTCCGCCGAACTGATTGTCATAGGTCGTTCCGCCGACTGTATCAACGGTGCCGATTGTGAACCGGGCCGGACCCGCGGCCAGTGCCAGAATCGGCACCAGCAGTATGAGACAGACATTGTACCGCATCGGTCTCCTCCTTTGGCTGCTAACCCTAGTGCATCACTGCCGGCCTACTACTTGGCGGCTGCCCGGCTCTTCTCCTGCAGTCGGGCGTCCGACTGCGAACTACTGCGTCGCAGTCGATCCGCTTGTGTCGACCGTTACTATATATACTCCTGTATTGGAAATGAAGGTGGACGGCGTAGGGCTCGATTCTGTATCCAAATCAGCCCATCCACCTTTAGTACGGCCGTCCGCGAGCCATTCAGTGTGACCACGCGCTTTCGCATGACGGCAGGCTGCAGGCGCCGCCGCGGTCAGCCTTCTCTTGGAGGTTCTTTCGGCTATATGACTATGCGGTTTACTCATCACGCAAGTGCTTCGGAATTAAGCGGTTCCGAGAACGCACGCCCCAGTATCGCTCGAAAAGCGACATGTACCGCGCCGCCGTGTCAGCTTGCAGGGCCTCCATGAGCGCTGTACCAGTGAGGACAGGCTCCACGACCGCCCTGTCGTCTGCTGAGCTAACCGCATAGTCA
>DDXO01000062.1 GCA_002347155.1 Caldifarciminota bacterium UBA2258 | reverse complement strand
GTGTCGGTTTACGGTACGGTCACCCGGACGCCTGGCACAGAGGGTTTTCTCGGCAGTCGGGCCGGCCCGGTTCCGCCCCCTTGCGAGGGCGTCCCATTCGCCACAGCGACTTACGGGCGCGGATTTGCCAACGCCCCATCGCCATGGCTTAGACCCCGATCCAACACGGGGCCGGGCCTTTCCTTCTGCGTCACCCCTTAGCTCANNACGCTTTTCAGCCTCGGCTTAGGTACCGACTAACTCTGGGAGGATTAACCTTCCCCAGAAAACCTTGGGCTTTCGGTGACCAGGTTTTTCACCTGGTTTAACGCTACTCGTTCCGGCATCATCACTTCTGGTTCGTCCAGCGCACGTCGCCGTACGCCTTCGACCTACAACAGAACGCTCTCCTACCACTCGTATTGCTACGAGTCCGCGGCTTCGGCGGTATGCTTGACCCCCGATAAATTTTCAGCGCAAAACCACTCGACTGGTGAGCTGTTACGCACTCTTTAAATGATTGCTGCTTCTAAGCCAACATCCCAGCTGTCTGAGTAGTCTCACCTCTTTTTCGACTTAGCATACACTTCGGGGCCTTAGCCGGCGGTCTGGGTTATTCCCCTCTCGGCCATGGACCTTAGAGCTCATAGCCTCTTTCCATCGCTCTGGAGTTACGGCATTCGGAGTTTGGTCGGGTTTTCTTCCACATTGTGAAAGAGCGCCCATCCAGTGCTCTACCTCCGCAACTGAACGCGACAGACTGCCCCTAAAGGCATTTCGGAGAGAACCAGCTATCACCCGGTTTGATTAGCCTTTCACTCCAACCCACAGCTCATCCGAGAATATTGCAAGGTTCACCGGTTCGGTCCTCCCTCTCATGTTACTGAGAGTTCAACCTGGCCATGGGTAGATCACCGGGTTTCGGGCCGGGCGCATGCAACTGACGCCCAATTAGGACTCGCTTTCGCTACGGTTACGGCTCATTGAGCCTTAGCCTTGCTGCACACGCACACTCGCCGGATCATTATGCAAAAGGCACGCGGTCACGGCTGCTGCCAAACCTTGCGGAAAGACAGCCACCGCTCCCGCTGATTGTAAGCACATGGTTTCAGGTTCTATTTCACTCCCCGCCAGGGGTTCTTTTCACCTTTCCCTCACGGTACNNCGGTACTAGTGCACTATCGGTCAGTTGGTAGTGTTTAGCCTTTGGACGTGGTCGTCCGAAATTCCCACAAGATTTCTCGTGTCCCGTGGTACTTGGGAAACGGCCAGGAGAGTTGTCAGTTTTCGCCTACCGGACTGTCACCGTCTTTGGTGTCCCTTTCCAGGGGTCTTCGACTAGCCGACAACCTTTGTAACTCCTTGATCTCACGGCAGTAGACCAAGCCGCTCCCGCGACACCGCTCCAGCAACGCCTGCCGGCTTGACACTGGAATCGGTTTAGGCTGTTCCCCGTTCGCTCGCCACTACTTAGGGAATCGAGTTTTCTTTCTTTTCCTCCGGTTACTGAGATGTTTCACTTCGCCGGGTTGGCTTCGCCGAGCTATGTATTCACTCGGCGATGTACGGACATGACTCCGTACGGGTTCTCCCATTCGGGTACCGCCGGGTCAAAGCTTGTTTGCAGCTCACCGGCGATTATCGCAGCTGACTGCGCCCTTCATAGCCTCCAACTGCCAAGGCATTCACCATGCGCTCTTAGTAGCTTGAGATGAATATCAGCCTGCCTCTTCTCCAAATTGTAAAAGAGCAAGAACCATCGAAGCGAGAGCCACTGCCTACGATTGTGCGGTAGTCAGCCCTCGCTGAAAGTCAGAGGTTATTATACACACCAATCCCAAGAGCGCAAGGGAATAATCGCAAAGACGATGTCCCACCTAACGTCAATCCCGATATGAACTTACAGGCCAGCTCCTCCCTCCTCTCTCCTCTCTCCTCCCTCCTCCCCGCAAAGGGGTCGTGAAAGTCGCCTCGCAATTCACCGTGAAATTCACCGCCAGAGTCCCCCTGCAAATCGCGGTCAGAGTCAGACGGCGAGCCGCCGCGACAGTCCCCGTGCGGGTCACGTTCCTATCCAACCCGCAAACCGCCGCAAGAACCACCCTGCACGTGCCTCCGCAAATCGCTCTGCAACTGGCCCTGACCGTGCCCGCCAGAATCCCGGTGCAAATCGCGATCCGAGAGGCCCTCCGAACCACCTCCCGAACCGTTCCCGGAACGGTTCCCAGGGCGACTCGCGAGGCGTCGTTTCCAGCCACTTGCAGGCAGACGGTTTTGATAACGTCCTGTGAAACAACAGGTTACAAAGAAGGATCCGAAGAGGACGAAGATTCTTGAGCAAATCGTGCTCCAGCGGACATACAACTATATGAAGGGCTGTAGCCGCACAGCGCGGCAGGTCCGGAATGACCGCTAACTCAAGGGACTGCCACCGCTTTCCTCTGAGGAAGACGGTGGCTGTACCCAGACAGATGAAGAAGGAGAAGCAATGACTGACCCGAATCAGCG
Source organism: Caldifarciminota bacterium UBA2258 (assembly GCA_002347155.1). Taxonomy (GTDB): domain Bacteria; phylum Hydrothermota; class Tepidihabitantia; order Tepidihabitantales; family Tepidihabitantaceae; genus UBA2258. The sequence continues at coordinate 68,084 of DDXO01000062.1, read as the reverse complement.
ACGGATGAACTGGCAGATCAAGACTGACACCGGCAAGGTGAAGGCAGTACTGGATGACCTGCGACCGGATATGCTCAAACACTACGAGTCCGCAGTGGCGAGCCTCTGCGAGATGGAAGTGAAGGCCCGGCAGACGCTCAACGCGGCAGGTGTACATACCATCATGTACGTCCCGTACCTCAACTACGCTCGGCAGCTCTACAAACTCTCGCGTCAGCAAGGCATCTCAGGCGAGACCTTCGCGATGTCAGCACAAGTTCTGCTCGACAAATGGTCCGCCCGTGGCTTGGACTCCGCCGTCCTCGCCCGCATCCGGACCGAAGTCTTCGACGCCTCTGCCCCGACGCCGTAGTCCGCCTGATGCCGACAACCCTCTCCCCTTTGGGGAGAGGGTCTGGGTGAGGGGGAATCCCGCCGTCTCGAACTCAGGGGCGGGTTTTCGCCCGCCCCTTCTTCTCCTAACTGCTCTCTGCTAACTCCGCATCACCTAGTCACCACGACCTTCCGTACTGCTTGTGCTTGAGCTTGCGCTTGGGCTGTTCTTCCTACTGAAGCTTGCGGCTTGTGGTTGTGTCGGAGCCGCTTGTACTTGCGCCCTGTCCGGCTTCGGGCTTGCAGCTTGCGGCTTGAAGCTTGTGGCTTGAGGCTGCTCTCAGCGCGTCCTCAGCCTTCGCACCTCGTGCGGCTTGGGACCAGGCTTGCCCGGTGCCAACTCTCGCCTCAGCCTCGCCTCCAGCCGTTTCACGAACTTGGGACTCCCCAGCGGCCGCCCGGTCCGCGTGTGACGACGCAGTATCTCGATATCGGTGCTATCGAGTTCACTCGCCAGATGCCTGCGCCAGTCCGCGACCCGCTCAAGCATCGGCTTCACCGTCACAAGGACGTCGTCCCGCTTCCGCATGTGCGGCCCCGCGCTCGACCACGGATACCGCCAGGCCCGCTCCACCAACCCGGCTCGGACCGGGTTCAGCTCAACGTAGCGTACGGCCGCCAGGAGATACTGCTCATCCAAGGGGCACGACGAAAACCGCCCCTGCCACAGATACCCGCGCCAGTTCTCGCGCTGATTCACCCGCGACGTGTACCGCCGGTGCGCCTCGCCGATCGCCCGCGCCAGACCGATCTCCCGCGCCGGCACCGCTATCAAGTGGACGTGGTCGGGCATCAGGCAGTAGGCCCAGATATCCACCCGCTCCTCGGCGCACCAGGTGCTCATCAACTGAAGATACGACTTGTAGTCCGCGTTAGAAAAGAACACCGGCTGGCGCCGGTTCCCGCGCTGCACCACATGGTGCGGTACATGCGCGGCCACTGCACGTGCAAATCTCGCCATGCCCCATTCTAGACACCGCCCGCCCTCAAGTCAAGGGAATTAAATATAGTGTCCCCGAAATCCCCCTGCCGACCGGCAAATCTCACGAACGTTCCGTTTCATCTCTCTCCACCTCCGTGGAGCAATTCCCGCCGACCGTCTTACCTCTCTCAGGGGGTCACCATGTACCCAGGCTAGAACTCGTCCCACTCAAGAACTGCTTGACAGCAAACCGCGGCCGCGCTAATATAGACCAGTTTGCGATACAAACTAGTATGCAGAAGCTACGACAGGAGGCACCAATGAGTGCTGTCTGCGGCGCGACTGATTCCCGGCGACGGGTGCGGCGTGCTCTCAGTGAGGACGGGCTGGCCGAGATTGCGGCGGGCGCGGTCTTTGTGTCTGCCGGCCTCTACTCCGCGGCGGGGAGGCTCACCGGCGCCGGCGTCGCCATCTCCCCTGCCATCACCGCTGCCCTGGCGCTGGGGACGGCGGCGGCTTTGCGGCGCAAGCTCGTCTACCCGCGTGTCGGCTTCGCCCGGCCGCGGACCAGCGGCACGGACCTGGCAGTGATAATCGTGACAATCGGCCTACTGGTGTCCGCGGCCGGCGCCTACCTTGTGTACGGCCGGCACGGCGGCCCGGTTCACATCCGGGACTTCTACCTTTGGGCGATGCGGGCACTCGGCCTGGTCGCCGCGGTCAGCGCCGCGCTGACCGCGTGGCGGACCGGGCTGGCGCGGTTCTACATCTACGCAGCCCTCTTCCCCGTGTCCGCTGGGGTCGCATGGCTGCTGCGCCTGGCGCGCGAAACCCAGCCCCTGCTCGCTATGAGCATACCGGGGCTGGCGATGATCATCCTCGGCGCAGTCGCGCTCGCCCGGTTCCTGTGCCGCCACCCGAAGCCCGCGCCAGCGGAGACAGTTGATGGCAACGCCCGAAGCTGAAAACGAAGACCTGCAGCCGCTGGCCGGGATCGACCGCGTCGTCCACGAACCGGCGCGCCTGATGATCCTCGCCTGCCTGATGGCGGTCGAGGGCGCCGACTTCCTGTTCGTAGCGAACCAGACCGGGCTCACGCGCGGCAACCTATCGTCACACATGAGCAAGCTCGAAGAATCGGGCTACGTCGAAGTGAAGAAGGAGTTCGTGGAACGGATGCCGCGGACCCTGATGAGCATCACCAGGAAAGGCCGCAACGCCTTCCGGGCCTACAAGCGCAGCATGTCTCAGGTCCTGGAGAACCTGCCCTGACCGGCTTCCTCGCAGATCGCCGCCCGAATTGCGGAGGATTCGCCTCGCCGACCACCCTTCGACCAGACTCCGGCCATAGTCAGACCGCGCCAGAGAACCCCAGCCGGGGCCATACCCCGGTCGTGGTCTGCCGGACAACGGAGAATCAAGGAGATTCACCTATTACTGAGCGATGTCAAGGCGCGGAACAGCGGCATTTCAGATTGCAGATTGGCGGGGCGCTCCGACACTGATTCCGCCCACAGATTTGACACGCCCGCCAGCGGGTTCTAGAATCTATCCGTGACCAGGCGGGCACTCACCTACGCGCTGACCAGACAGATCATGCTCTGGGTTGCGGCCGCAGCCCTGTTGGTCGCGTCCTGTGGGCATGAGAATGCGGACTGTTTCCCGCTTGGACTCGGCCACACGTGGAACTACGTTGTCCCGTATGAAGGGAGCTTCTCCATCAGGGTCATCGATGTCGCTGGCGCCAAGTACACCGTGAAAGGCGAGTCCGACGAGAGCCTTCAGGATGTATGGCCCTTCAGCGAAGCCGATGGAGATACTGGCGTCTACTATACTGAGTCCGGCGACACCGTTCGTTACGGCGCCGGCAACTCAATAGTGATAATTCAACCACCTGTTGCCGGTGCAACCTGGACAGATGATTACTTCGACTCGGTTCGTGTCCTGGGCAAGGAAGAAGTGACCGTGCCGGCAGGTGCGTTTGAAAACTGCGCCAAAGTGGCCTACTACTATGGCGGAGAGCTCGATTGGTACATCTGGTTCGCGCCGGGCGTGGGTATCGTCAAGGGGTACGAGGTCATCTACGACGTCGAGTACAACCTTGTGTCTGCCGACCTGCCGTAGAGAGTGCACCGACACTGACCGCATATCCAGGTCACAACCGGAGGTTCCTGACGCGCGCGGTGTCTTCGCGGCCATCAGCAGCGGCCGTGGGCCGCGAGTGACTAGGTCCCGGTATCCAGCTCCCGGTTTTCAGTTGACTCTGAGGCTCGACACCCGATAAAGGCCCGTGCCGACACCCAAACCGAACCGTTGGCACCCTTGTTTGCTCCCTGATGACTATCTCAGGAAGCTGAAGCAGGACATAGGAGAGGTTGAGGCTAAGGTCGAGGCTGAGACGCGCTACGAACCCGACCCCGACGCCCCTCCGTCCTCCGATGACGACCCTTCGGACAGCATGCTCCCGACGAGCGGGCGAAATCCCCAACGGCAGAAAGGAACGCTGATGATGAACAGGTTTGTGCTCCTCTCTTTTCTCTTGGCTGCGGCGGGTTGCGGACCCAAAGGGCCGGCGCAGACGGTAGAGAACTACTTCCCGCTGGCGGTCGGTAATCAGTGGATATACACCACGGAAGGCGACACGGCGGCCGAGACACTGTCGATTGCCGAGAGCTTTCTGAACGCGTCCAACGTCCGGGTCTACAAGCGCGTGTCTGATGGCCCGGGTGCCGTGTACTTCGCCTACACCGGTGGCAAGGTCATCGCGCTCAGCAATCCCAACGATACGGCCGGGCCCATCATTCTGAGTGAACCGTTTGAAGTCGGGGCGACGTGGACATGGAAAGGCGCGGCGTTCCGAATCACCGACACCGAGGCCGGCGTCGCGACTCCTGCGGGCAACTTCAGCGTGTGTCTTAAGGTCACGGACCCGGATACTTTCGACTCCTACTATGCTCCGGGCGTGGGATTGGTGAAAGTGGTCGACCCGGACGGCGACGAGGTGATGCGCTTGTCCGAGTATGACGTGAAGTAAGCCCGGCCCTGCTACCCGCCACTGATCGGGGCAGCCACCGTGCCGCCCCTTAGCTAGTCAGCGCCGAGTTTGTGCTCGTGGCGTTCCCAGCTCAGGCTGTCGTTGGCCCACGAGAAAAGGACATAGCCGGGGTTGCCGTAGTCCATGCCCTCGGAAGGCATCGCGGATATGAAGTAGTTGGTGCCTTCGATGCGGACATGGCGCCAGCCGTGGAGGTGACCGCTCACCATTGAATGGACCCCGTACCGCCGTAACAGACCGATGAGCTTGGCACGCTCCTCGGTACTCGGCACCCGGAACATGATCGGCGCGGTCCCGTCATAGATTGCGAAGTGGGTACAGACAATCTGCTCCAATCCCTGGCCGCGGCCGAGCTCTGCTTCCAGCCAGTCGAACTGCTGCTGACCGAGCATTCCTTCTGCCGTGTCGATGAACAGGAGCTTCACCCGGTCACCAATGACCACCGTGTAGCAGCTCGGACCGAACGTGGCCTTGAACCACTCCCAGCCACCCGCCTGATAGAGGTCGTGATTGCCGAGCGTGCAGTAGTAAGGGCGCCCGACCGAGTCGAGCTGGGCCTTGGCGAATACCTGCTCTTCCACCGTCGCGTCGTTGGTCAGGTCGCCGAGCACGCAGAAGAAATCGATGCCCCTTGCCACCGCATCCTGGCGGAACCAGCCGAGAAGTGAACTGCCGTCGGCCCGAACATGCGCGTCTCCGAACATCGCGAACCGGAACGAGTCCGGGTTGACCGCAACCGGTGCCGGCGCCTGCAGCTCTCCGGACAGGTTGTCGCGCATCCGGTCCGCAATCGTGGGATGGAAGAAGAACTGGCCCCAGTCAAGGTCGCACCCGCTGACGGCGAGCAACGCAAGCAGGAGGCTACACGCCAGCCATCGTCTAGAGCTCACCGGTCACTCCCAGTCGCAGGTCCATCTCCGTGAATGCGAACAGCAGGGCCGATAGCCCCTTGATGCCGGTGCCCAGTTGCGCGGTCAGTCGCCATCGCGGCCATGCTGCATAGCTCGCGCGTAGTCCGGCCGGGAACTGCTGCGGATTATGAATGGTCAGGCGGTCGATGTTGGCGAACCAGAATGCGGCCTCGTAGCGTTCGCGGTCAAGGAAGGTCCAGTCGAGCCGGTAGACCAGGTTCCACTCCGGGGCTTCGCTCTTCCAACTGAAAGGCGAGTGGTATCGCCTCGGGTCATAGATCGGCGCCCGCCACGCCATGCCCGCCCCGACTTCGAGTCCACACAGCGGTTCGGCCGCTACCATCGCGGCGACGCGGTTCTCCCCGACCTGCCAGTCCGACCACTCATCGTGGTTCGCCTGGGCCTGCAGGCGGATGTCCGCCAGGTCGACGACCCGCACCGACGCGCCGATGCCGTAACGGGCGACCCCGGGATTGTCTATCGCCGCGAGGGCGAGGCCACCGAACAGAGTGGCGCGCTCGACGAAGTCCCACTCGGCCCCGCCGGCGAGAACGAGCTTCGTCTCGACGCCCGGCTCGAAGCGAAACCCCAGGTACGCGTCCGGCCTGACCGGCGTCGGCGCGGCGACGGTCAATCCCCAGATGGCGGCTGCAAACGCCAGGCAACGCACTGTAGACATGCCCGAGATTAGCGAATCCTGTCTGCGTGTCAACGCTCCCTCACCGACACCAATCCGGCTTCTCGATTCGCTGATCTCATCCAATTCCGGGACACAGTGAGCGGCTATTGATACGGCCAAGAACTACGGGCAGTCACCCGACCAGATCATTCCAGATCGACGATTTCAGACTGCAGATTGGCGAAGCCGGACGAGGATGGCTGACGGTGCGCAAGGGCCGCAGTCGGCGACAAAGATGAATGCGCCGCTGGTGCAGCGCACTCAAAGACTGCGACGGAGTTGGAAGTAGCCTGGCGCTAGCTCGCGCGGGCGCGGCGGAGCATGCGCAGACCGGCCACGCTCACCAGCAGACCTCCAACCAGAAGCAAGATGTCCACGAAGTCCCGGTTGTTGCCCAGGACACTGATAAGCCCGACCACGGCGGCCAGTACTCCGGCCACGACGGCAAGGCCGCCTATCGTCTTCGAGCGCTTCGTCGATGCGGCCGGCACGGACGTCTGCGCCTTCGCACTATCACTATCTGCCACCAGACCTCCTTTTTCGCGTCCCGGGGACTGCGGAGTCTGCGGAACACGTAAGTTAGGACACTCTTGGCAGAAGAATACCACCCCTCCCGACACTGTCAAGAATTGACAACAGGCCGGTTCAAAACGACGCGTGATGTGTCCGTCCTGGCCAGCGATCCGCCAGTCCCGGCGGTGCCACCGTTGGCCCCAGGCGGGTCGGACGAGTGGGCGGTGCCTGCCTTCAGTCAGAGCTCGATCAGCGTGTCGAGCTTCTTCGACAGGTCGGCGGCCGGGCTCTTGGAGTAGCGGACGTGAACGTCCGCGACGTTGCCCTTCTTGTCCACGATGAAGAGCGTAGGGTACCCGGTCACCTTGTGCTCCCCGGCGAGGTCCCGTCCAGCCAGCAGGCTGGAGTAGCCGGGTTTCAGCTTCTCCATGACGAGCCGGACGTCGCGGCCGTCCTTGTGTCTTTAACCTTGGCGGTTGAAACCGGCTGCTTCGAGCCTATACTCATCCATGCCTACCTGGAACGGACCGCTGGAGCGGATAGACGACACGCGGCTGCTCATACCGAAGAGCTACAATCCGAAGATGCGGGTTGACGGCATCATCTATGCCGACGCGGCCCTGCTCGAAGACATCAAGCAGGACCAGGCGCCGGAACAGGTGGCGAATGTCGCGACCTTGCCCGGGATTGTCGGCAAGTCAATGGCGATGCCTGACATCCATTGGGGTTATGGCTTTCCCATCGGCGGAGTGGCTGCGTTCGAGATGGACGACGGGGTCATCTCGCCGGGCGGCGTGGGCTATGACATCAACTGCGGGGTGCGGCTGCTCCGGACCAAACTTGCACGGGTGGACCTCACTCAGCCGCTGCTTGAGAAGCTGGTTCGGGCGATGTACGAGAACGTGCCGTCCGGTGTCGGCTCCAAGGGGAAGATTCGCATCTCCTCGGCAGAGGTCGCAATGGTGCTGACCCGCGGCGCGCGCTGGGCAGTTGAGAAGGGCTACGGAACCGAAGAGGACCTCGAGTATACGGAAGAGCACGGTGCGATGGCCGGCGCCGACCTGACCGGCGTATCGGAGCGAGCGCTTGAGCGCGGGATGCCGCAGCTCGGCACGCTCGGTGCGGGCAACCACTTCCTCGAAGTCCAGGAGGTGGCTGAGGTCTACGACCTGGGCGCGGCGCGCGACCTCGGGATTGCCGAGGGTCAGATAACCGTAATGATTCACACCGGCTCGCGCGGGCTCGGCTACCAGATATGCGACGACAACGTCAAGATGCTCGGCGCGGTCTCGAAGAAGTACGGCATCGAATTGGTTGACCGCCAGCTTGCGTGCGCGCCGATTGAGTCGCCGGAGGGCAAGCGGTACTTCGGCGCAATGGTCTGCGCGGCCAACTACGCATGGGCGAACCGGCAGGCGATTGCGCATTGGGTGCGCGAGGCGTTCGGACAGGTGCTGGGGTTCTCGGTCGAGCGGCTGGGGATGAGCCAGGTCTACGACGTGGCCCACAACATCGCCAAGATGGAGACTCACGCGATCGGCAAGGACTGCGTGAAGGTCTGTGTCCACCGGAAGGGTGCAACCCGTGCTTTCGGCCCGGCCAAGCCCGGCTCTGGAACCCAGTGCCACAACCAGACCGGCAGCCACGCCCTGCCTTCACGTTATCGACATCTTGGTCAGCCTGTGCTCATACCCGGTGACATGGGAACCTGCTCCTACCTGTTGCTCGGAACCGAAAAGGCAGAGGCCGAGACTTTCGGTTCGGCCTGCCACGGCGCCGGGCGGGTCTGGTCCCGCACGCGTGCACTTAAGGAGACCGAGCACAGGAACGTAGCTGCGGAGTTGCGGGCCAAGGGCATAACCGTGATGGCTGCCAGCCGTGAAGTCCTGCGTGAGGAAGTGCCGGACGCGTACAAGGACGTGGACAAGGTGGTGGACGTCTGCGCGCGGGCCGGCATCTGCCGCAAGGTAGCACGGATGAGGCCGCTGGGCGTGGTCAAAGGATGAGCCGCGCCTTGGGCGCGGAATGACGAATTCAGAAGCTCGAATGACGATTGAAGCCCGAAGTCCGAGTGTCGGTCCGGACTTCGGTCATTGGGTCATTTCCGAGTTGATTCGTCATTCGGGTTTCGAGCTTCGGGTTTGCACGTAGCGCTGTGAGCTTCGCGGAGAAAGTATCCGCGGCACCCGAGTGCCCTGGCGTCTATCTGCTCAAGGACGCCAAGGGCCGAGTGCTCTACGTAGGCAAGGCGAGAAGTCTGCGCGAACGGCTGAAGGCGTACACTCAGCTGCAGGAGAACCCGCGACTGAGCTCACTCGTAAGCAAGGTCACCGACCTGGAAACGGTCATCACCCGTTCCGAGGTCGAGGCGCTGGTTCTCGAAGAGAACTTCATCAAGTTCAAGAAGCCGCGCTACAACGTGCGACTTCGCGACGACAAGAAGTTCCCATATCTAAAGATAACCGCCGAGGCCTACCCGCGCATCTTCGTTACCCGGAACCTCATGGAACCGCAGATGGACGCCGATGGACGCAGATTCGGCTCCGAACACAGGAAGCCCATCGGCGCTAATCGGCGTGTATCGGCGGCTGCTCTGTCGCTCGGTCGGAAGGGCGACGGGAGTGTCTTCTTCGGGCCGTACACGTCGGCCAAGGAACTAAGGAAGGCGTTGAAGGCCGTGAAGCGCATCTTCCGGATGCGGACCTGCAAGTACCGGCTGCCCGAAGACCGTCCGAGCCGGCCGTGCCTCGACTTCGAGTTGAACCGCTGCTCCGGCCCGTGCGCGGACAAGGTGACTCAGGTGCAGTATGCAGAACAGGTGAAGGACGTGGTCCGGTTCCTTTCCGGCCGTTCGGACGAGCTGACCGAGCAGGTCGAGCAGCGGATGTGGGCGGCATCGCAATCCCAGGACTTCGAGGTCGCGGCGACCCTGCGCGACCAGTTGCTGGCGCTACGTGACATCAGCAGGAATCAGCAGGCTATATTGCAGGATCAGACCAGCCGTGACATCGTCGGCCTCGCTCGCGGAAAGAAGTCGGCGGTTGCAGCCCTTTTCCGGGTACGTGAAGGTAAGATCGTCTCGCGTGAGGAATACCCGCTGACTGCGGGCGAGAACGCGCCCGATTCCGAGTTGCTCTCAACCGTGGTGCGTTCGGTCCACACTCACACGCATGACATCCCCGAGGAGATAATCCTGCCCGCTCCTATCGAGGATGCGGCCGTGCTTGAGGCGTTGTTTGCCGAGAGGCCGGGACGGAAGGTGCGCATCATCGTGCCGGAGCGGGGAGAGAAGGTGCGGCTGATGGAGCTCGCACGGGCGAATGCCGAGAAGGCTCTGGTTGAACTCCGTCCGGAGGAGCGTGTGCCGGCGGGCAGCCGCGAACTATCGGAGATTCTCGGGCTGCCATCGGTGCCGCGGCTGATTGAGGGCGTCGACATATCAAACACGCAGGGCACGAATGCGGTCGGCTCGATTGTCGTGTTCCGCGATGACCGACCGACCAAGCAGCAGTACCGGCTATTCAAGATCCGCACCGTAACCGGGTCCAACGACTTCGCGATGATGGAAGAGGTGCTGGCCCGACGGGTGCGCGGGCTCCTGGAGAAGAACCGGCCGCTGCCCGACCTCGTACTGGTTGACGGCGGCAAGGGGCAGCTTTCGTCAGCGGTCAAGGCCTACGGGCAGTTTGACGCCGAGATTCCGATTCTCGGGCTGGCCAAGAGAACGGACACGCTCTACTACGACGACGGCCGGGAAATCACGATTCCCGTCACGTCGCCTGCTCTGAAGCTGCTGAAGCGTATCCGCGACGAGTCGCACCGCTTCGCCATTACCTTCCACCGCAAGCTGCGAGGCAAGAAGATGGTCGAGTCGGAACTGGATGAGATTCCCGGGCTCGGGCCGGCACGGAAGAAAGCTCTCATCCAGCACTTCGGATCGCTGGACAAGCTCAGGCTCGCGAGCGTCGATGAGATTGCCAAGGTGCGGGGTTTCGGCCCAGCGCTCGCGGCCAAGCTCTACGAAGCTCTGCACCGGTAGGAACGGATGTTGCGTCGCAGGGACGCTCTAGTCCTTCAGTTTCTTGAGGGTGTGACGGGCGAGGGGCTCCGCGATCTCACGGTGTCTCGGCACCGGCTGACAGACTCGAGTCCGGGTATCCTGAAACCAGTCGCGCCGACCACCGTGGCGAATCAGCAGGCAGCACGTCTTTGTGATTTCACGAACCAGGTCGGTTCGTTTCACTAGACCTGAAGCTCGGCCAGCTTCCTCACGCCGGGTATGTGTCCCCGCGTGATGTCAGTGTAGATGTCCCTTAGGTTTTGCTGCAACTCGGTCAGCGACTCGCCCTGGGTCATGTAATCAGGGTACTCCGCGAGATAGCCCAGCCAAGTCCCGTCTTCCTGCCAGTAGATGTACTTGACGGTGCGTCCGCCTCGTGTTCTCCGCGAGCCGGCGCGTCCGGCTGGTGCAGCCTTCCGAAGTATTCTAGTGCTCGTAGATTGCCTCAACGCCAGTATAGCACCGCCAACGCAGTGGTGAAGGCCTGGAGCCGGGCGTGGCCGATGTGTCTGTCCAGTTCGAGCCTGCCCACGCTTGGTCATGCGTTGGGCACTAGGAATTGGGGGTTAGAGACCCGGGCGTCGCCACTATTCTGACAATGCCATTATCCCCGTCGACCTGAATCAACTGGCCGGTCTTGATGAGCTTGGTGGCCGGGCCGACATTCACAACTGCCGGGATGCCGTATTCCCGCGCCACGATGCTGCCGTGGCTGAGTAGCCCGCCCTGGTCCATCACGATTCCGGCCGCGGGAATGAAGTAGGGCGTCCAGCCCGGGTCGGTGAATGGCGCGACGAGGATCTCGCCGGGCAGCACCTGCTCGGTGCCGGCGTGGAGAATGACGCGCGCCGGGCCGGTCACGACGCCCGGGCTGACAGCAAGACCTTTGAGTTCTGCCGAGGCATCAATAGTGTCCGGCTTGTGTTTGTCCGGGTTGTACCGGCCGACGATGATGGCAGGCGGGGACAGAGCCAGGTTCTTCTCGTACTCCGCTCTGCGTTCCGCAATTCTGGTGCGCACGTTGAATCCGGCGTTGCCGCTGACGACTGGCTCGACCTCGGGGAAGCGGAGAAAGAAGATGTCGTCGGCATCGGCGAGTACGCCGCGCGAAGCCAGCCGATTTCCCAATTCCAGTACTACCTCCCGTGTGTCGGCGATAATACGGATGCCCGCATCCTTAACGTTCTCGCGGATGGCCGCAGACAACTGGGCCTGCCGTACAACGTAGCTGAATACCCAGCGCTTGACCGGGTTACCCATGAGAGCGAGCATCCTGGCCTTCACGCGCTCGCGCTCTTCCGCATGGCGGCACTGGTCGGCCTCCGGGTCAGTCTTGCCCTCAGCTCTCATGAAGTTGCGGACGACCTCGAGCAAGTAGTCCGGCTGCTCGCGCCAGCGCGGGTTGTACATATCCATCTCGCCGCGGGCATGGTGCCCGTGCCGGTGCATGAGCCGGTCCCAACGGGTCAGGAACTCTTGTCCCGCCGGCAGCGCTTCGAGCTGCGGTCGGACCTCATTCCACGCGGCAGGCGAACGCAGGATAGCGCGAATGTCAGGCAGCGCGGCTGCGTCACGCGCGAGTCGCCAGAGCGCAATTCCCGCTTCCGCGCTCTGCAGTTCGCCGGTGCCGGCAAGCATGCGGCTTGCGTTAGCCCCGGTCTTGTCCCGGAACCACTTGCGGCAGAGGTCGTAGAGCACCGATGTGAACATCATCCCGGCAAGGGCAAAGCCCAGTCCGTCGCCGCCCACGCCCATTTGTTCCATCGTTGCTGTCGCCTTCGCGACCAGCTCCGCTTCGGAGAAGCGGGTCAGGTCAGGCCGTTCTTTCTTCTCGTAAGCGGTGCGGGCAGCGGTTATCCACTCCCGGCCGCGACCCGGCCCGTGTTGGAGTATCCAGATAAGGAAGCCGGGCAGCTTGAGCATCGTCTTCACCGGGCTGACCTTGATGTCCGGCACGTCGCTGGGTCCGAGCTCAAGTTTGGCACGGTCCTCGGGCTTGAGGTTCTGGCCGCCGAACATCTGGGCCTGGCTCATGCGGCCGGCGAACGGCATCAGGCGGACCATGCCGGTGAACGTGTTCAGGTTCATGTAGATGCGCCCGGCGATGTTGTCGAAAAGCGGGTACTCGCCCAGTGAGACGCCGAGGCGCTCGACGATGCCGCCGAGCAGCTTGCCCACGTATTCGCCGACCGTAGACCAGACCATCGGCGTGAGCACGCCGGGCAGGACTTCGGCCGCGTTGGTCGTGGACCAGACCTGGCGTTCTTCCCAGGATTTGGGCGGTTCAATCGTGGTGATCGGCCGCGATTGCAGCAGGAACAGGTTGGGGCCGGCCAGCGCCCATTCGACGTCCTGCGGCGTACCGAACCGGCGTTCGACCCGGAGCGCGAGCCGCGCAATCTTCTGCGCAGTGGCCATAGAGATGGAAGGCTGCGCCGCCCGTTCCGGCGGCACCGGTTGCTCCACGCTTGTCCCGGTCGGAGAGAAGACGGTCGCGACCGACTTATTGGCGATGGAGCTGTCCACGACCTGTTCCGTATCCCGCTTTATCACGTACCGGTCCGGCGTGACCTTGCCGGAAACAAGTGCCTCGCCCAGTCCCCAGCAGGATTCGACGATGATGCGTTCGGGATTGCCGGTCAGCGGGTCGGCGGTGAAAACCACGCCGGCCGCATCGGCAGCCACGAGCCGCTGCACGACCACGGCCATCGCCGCCTGCTCGTGCGCGCACTGTCCGACAGGGGCCGCCGAGGCCAACCCGTTCTTTTCGCGGTAGTCGAACGCCCGTTCGGTCCAGAGCGAGGCCCAGCACTGCTTGACGAGTTCGATGCAGCCATTGGCGTCGGTCGAGCGCAGATAGGTGTCGTAGAGCCCGGCAAACGAGTGGCCGGGCAGGTCCTCGGCGGTGCCGGAAGAACGGACCGCGACCAGCGGCGTACGCAGCCTGGTGAAGGAGTAGCGGATCCCGGCGGCCGTGTCCCGGGCCAGCTCGGCGGTGGTTATCATCTGTCGGATCTCGGCCAGGCCTTGGCCTCTGCGGCTCCTGTCCGACAGTGCACGCAGGACTTCGCCGAGCTCGAGTGTCGAAACGTGCGCGCGATACGCCTCGGCCATGACGCAGAAACCGTCGGGCACCGGCAGGCCGGCCCGCATCAGCGCGGCGAGGTTCAGGGCCTTGGCGCCGGCCGATGCGCCTGCCTCGGGCGGCAGTCGCTGCAGCGGCATGATGCTGACGAACGTTTGCACGCCCGTCAGTATGTCGATGTCGAAGCTGCTGTCAACAAGTCCGGACGCAGTTGCTCCGAGGCGCGAATGGTGTAAACTCTCGGGGCCGGTATACCGCGACTGCGCGCCACCGGTCCGGCCGTGACCGGTGTCATGGCCGCAGGATGTGGAGCAGTATGCTCTGTTGCGCGGGCCCGGATGTCCGCGCCTGAAAAGGAACAACCAGTAATGAAGAAGACGGTGATTGTAGTGTTCGTATTGGCAGCCGCGGCATTCGCGGCCAACCCACTTCGTCCCGCGCACAGAGGCAGATTTGCGCCGCAGGCGAGCCCGGTTGACTTTCAGTTCGGGTTCTGGGACAGCAGGCTGTTTGACCCGTTGAGCGAGCAGCTCCCACTGCCCGGAGAACTCAGGATCGACGAATACCCCGGTGATGGCACTGGCTATTATCTGGTGCAGTTCGGCGGACCGGTGTACGGTTGGCAGGTTGACAGACTGCAACGCGTCGGCGGTGATTTCGTCGGCTTCCATTCGCGCTACCTGACTTTCGTGAAGATGAGCCGCAGCGTCGCCGGAGACGTTGCGGCGCTGCCGTTCGTACGCTGGGTCGGCGTGTACCAGCCCGGGTACAAGCTCTGGTCGCGTACGCTTGCCGAGACCGGATACGGGCGCGTGTCGGTTGCGTTGTTCTACCCGGAGGACAGCGAGGCGGCCAAGGTCGAGCTTGAGTCGATGGGGCTCAGTGTTGTTCGCAGCGGCGTATCGGAGGCGATGAAGGTCATTGAGGTCGACTGCTCGCGGGAGCAGCTCGTTGACATCGCGCGGCTGGGCTGGGTTTCATCAATCGAGGAATGGCATCCGGCCGAGCCGGAGAACGTGGACTGCCAATGGGTCGCGCAGACCTGGACCGAGAACCAGCGCCGGGTCTGGGACCAGGGCGTGCTCGGGGCGGGCGAGATTCTGGGATACTCGGACGGGCAGATAGACGTCAACCACTGGGCGTTCAAAGACCCGGCCGTTCCCATCACTGACACGGGCGAGTTTCCCACCCACCGCAAGCTGGTGGTGGTGAAGCACTACCCGCCGGCCGGCGGCGTGGGCGGTGTCAATGACCACGGTACGCATGTGGGCGGGACCATTGCCGGCGACGATTCAGTCAACGGCGGCAGCAGCGCAAACGACGGCCACGCCAGGTCGGCGCGGCTGGTTCAGTTGTCGCCGATTCCCCAGCCGCCCGGCGACGATTTCACCGTCCCGCTGAACATGATTACGAACGACCTCAACAACCCTGAACTCCGACCGAGCACCATCAGCAACTCATGGTGGACCGGCACCAAGGGGCAGTACTCGAATGCCGCGGCCACGTTCGACCGTTTCTCCTGGAAGAACAAGGACATCCAGACCATCAAGTCATGCGGCAACCAGGGGCACTCGTCGCAGTACCAGATAACCGAGCCCGGGAACGCGAAGAACATCCTCTCGGCCGCATCGCTCCTGAACGGCGACAGCGCCACGCTGCTCTCGAGTTTCTCGTCGTCAGGTCCGGCGCCGGACGGCCGCATCAAACCCGATATCGCGATTCCCGGCGAGGACATCATGTCCGCCAACGGCGGCACGCAGAATGGATACCAGTTGATGAGCGGCACCTCGATGGCTGCGCCGGCGACCAACGGCAGCGTCGGGCTCTGCCGGTCGTACCTGCGGAACGGTTACTACCCGTCGGGTACCGCCACACCGGCCGACACCTGGGGTTACGTTTCAAGCGCCATCCTCAGGGCCATGATACTCGTGTCGGCCGACCCGAACGTCGAGAGCTATGTCGTGCCGAGCGACCACATCGGCTGGGGCCGGATTGACCTTGACTCGGTGCTCTTCTTTGCCGGTGACACGCGCAAGCTGCTCGCCTACGACGACACGACCGGCCTTTCTACCGGCGACTACAGCGAGTTTGCGTTTGACGTGTACGACTCGACGATGCCGCTGCGCGCCGCCGTGGTCTGGACCGACACCGCGGCCGCGTCCGGCGCGAACCCCGCGCTCATCAACAACCTCGACTGCCGGCTCACCGCGCCCAACGCCGACTTCTACAAGGGCGACCTCTACACCAGCGGCCAGTCTACGCCCAACCCGAGCGAAGACTACGACAACAAGAACCCACTGGAGATGTTTCGCGTGAACCAGCCGGACTCGGGCCGGTGGCGGCTGCGGGTTGAGGCGCAGAACGTGGTTACGGCGCTCCAGCCCTATGCCGTGGTCATTACCGGTGCGGTGCAGCCTGCCGCATCACGTGACGTGGGGGTCTTGAGTATCATCGCGCCGGTTGACAGCGTTGACTCGGGCACGGTCGTGGTTCCCAGGGTCGTGGTCCGGAACTTCGGTACGTTCGACGAAGCCTTCGTGGTCCGGATGAACATCGGCACCGTCTACGCCGACGCGGCTGAGGCCATACTCGCGGCCGGGGAACAGGACACGGTCGTATTCGGGAGATGGGCAGCGGACTCGGTCGACGCTTTCGACATCATCTGCTACAGCGAGCTGGCCGGCGATGAGAATCCGAGGAACGACACGCTGACCGGCACTGTCGTCGTCTGGCCGGCGACGGGCATCGAAGAGCAGGGCAAGCTTCCCACCGTGTTCGCGCTGGACCGGGCGCGGCCCACGCCGTTCTCGGGAACTACCACCATCCGCTTCAGCATCCCGCGCACGACTCAGACAAGCGTATGCATCTACTCAGCAACCGGCGCTCTGGTCCGAGTGCTTTCCTCACCCCAACCCCTGACCCCTGACACCTATTCCCTGACCTGGGATGGCCGCGACGACCGGGGAGCGACCGTGTCGCGCGGCGTCTACTACTGCCGCATGGCCGCGGGCGAGTTCCGGGCCATCAAGAAACTCGTCAAACTCGACTAGCGACCTCCCCCTTCCTTCTATTCCCTCCCCCTTGAGGGGGAGGGAAGGGTGAGGGTGACATACGCCGGGCGTTGCCACAAGGACACCAAGACACAAAGCAGAAGATGTCATTCCGAGGGCAGCGAAGCGGAGTCGCTCTGCGTCCTCGCAGGTGCCATCCGATGGCTCAACAATCTCGCGTGAGAGACCCCTCGACAGGCTCGGGGTGACAAATCCTTCCTCTTCGTGTCTTTGTGACTTCGTGGTGTGATTCCTCTTCTGCCGTTTGACACGGCTGGTGTCGCGGATATTCTGACTGACCGTGGCAGTACCTGAGAAGTCGAATACGGCAGCGGTAAACATCACCAAGGGCGTCGCGCTGGCCTCCGAACTGGAGGTCGCCAAGTCGCTTGGCGCGCGTACCAAGGGGCTGCTCGGGCGGGACGGCCTGCGACCAGAGCAGGGAATGTTGATTGACCCCTGCTCATCGATTCACATGTGGTTCATGCGCTTCCCCATCGATGTTGTCTTCCTCGACAGCAAGAACCGCGTCGTCGGCCTCAGGCGCAACGTAAAGCCATGGGGCATGGCCTGGTCCTGGCGGGGCGTGAAGACTCTGGAGTTGCCGGTCGGCGTCATCGCCACGACGCGCACGCAGGTCGGCGACATCGTTGCCTTCCAGACCACTGCCACGAAGACCTGAGGGTTCCAACCACAGATGGACACAAGATGGCCGGACAGATGCGAAAGGCGATCGCTATCATGGCGCTATCATGGCGGTTGTTGACAAGGACGGGGCGGGAGTATAATAGTACATAGTCAGCAGGGTCGCAGTTCGGGCTATGCCCAAAGGAGGACCTGTGAACGTCCGCCGCGACGGTGGTCCGTACAACCGCAGCACTCTCTCTCACAACCGGGCAGCATGCCCCGTGGCCGTGCTGTTGGCCGTCTGCTGCTGCCTGTCGGCGGCTCACTCACAGTGGCTGGAGAAGACCATCTATCTGCCGGACTCGTTCGGCAGGTTCACGAGTCTCACGGGTTTCGTATACCACTCGACTAACAACACCCTCTATGTCGCCGGCAATTCTGACGGCAACTGCGTACTGGCAGTTGATGGGGCCACGAACCAGAAGATCGCCTGTATCCCGACCGCGTCGGCCGGGTCGGCTCTCTGCACCAACCCGACCGAGAACAAGATCTACTGCGCGAACTATAGCAGCAACAATGTGACGGTGATTAGCGGTGCCACCAATAGTGTCATCGCCACCGTGACCACGGGTAGTCACCCCCGTGCTCTCTGCCACAACCCGACCGAGAATAAGGTCTACTGCGCGAACAACGGCGACAGCAGCGTGACCGTGATCGACGGTGCGACCGACAGCGTCATCGCCACCGTGGCAGCTGGAAGCAAACCATACGCCCTCTGCTACAACCCGACCGACAACAAGGTCTACTGCGCCAACTACTACGGCAGCAGCGTGACCGTGATAGACGGCGCGGCCGACACAGTTCTCGCCACCGTGGCCGCCGGCAACTACCCTTGTGTCCTGTGCTACAACCCGACCAACAACAAGGTCTACTGTGGGAAGTACCACAGCGGCAAGGTGACCGTGATAGACGGCGCGACCGACAGCGTCCTCGCCTCCGTGTCCGCAGGGCAGGCCGTTCGTGCTCTCTGCTACAACGCGACCAACAACAAGGTCTACTGCGCGGACTACAGTTGGTACTACGTGTACGTGATAGATTGTGTAACCGACAGCGTCGTTGCGAAGGTGAGTACGGGAGTCCCCAACGTTGCTCACGTTTGTTACAACCTGACCAGCAACAAGGTATACTGTGGGGGCTACACCTCGGCCGCGGCCGTGATTGACTGCGCGACCGACAGCCTCATCACCCGTGTGGCTACCCCCGGCGATTGTGGTGCCTTCTGCTACAACTCGACCAACAACAAGGTCTACTGCGCGAACGGCATCTTTGGTGTGGCCGTGGTAGACGGAGCGACCAACGACATCATCGCCGTCCTGGGTGGCGGCGCCGGCCCTCGTGCTCTTTGCTATAACCCGACCGAGAACAAGACCTACACCGGGAACCAATACAGCGGCAACGTGTCCGTGATAGACGGGGCAGCCGATTCAATCATCGCCACCGTGACTGCAGGCATTTACGCCTATGCGCTTTGCTACAACTCGATGTGCAACAAGGTCTACTGCGCGAACCAGGTAGGCGGTAGCGTGACCGTGATAAACGGCGCAACCGATAGCGTCGTCACGACCGTGACTGTGGGCCGGTGGCCCACCGCCCTCTGCTACAACCCGACCAACAACAAGGTCTACTGCGCGAACTCGGGCTGGTTCCACGACGACTCGACCGTGACCGTAATAGACGGCAAGACTGACAGCGTCGTCGCCACCGTGACGGTGGGAGTCAAACCACACGCCCTCTGCTACAATCCGGCCGAGAACAAGGCGTACTGCGCGCACGGTGGCTACGTGACCATGATAGACGGTGCGAGCGATAGCGTCATCGCCACGGTGGACGCAGGTTACTTCCCTCTTCTTGCTCTTTGCTACAACCCGACCGACAACAAGGTGTACTGCGCGCACTACAACAGCGATAATGTGATCGTGATAGACGGCGCGGGCGACAGCATCGTCGCTACCGTGGGTTCGAGAAGCGCATATGCTCTATGCCACAACCCGACCGACGACAAGATATATAGTGCGCGCTACTACTACTACGGAGGCGTGACCGTGATAGACGGTGCGGCCGACAGTGTCCTTGCAACAGTGGCGACGGGCGCTCAGCCTTGTGCTCTCGGCTGTGACACGACATACAACAAGGTCTACTGCGCGAACTACAGGGACAGCAACGTTACCGTGATAGACGGTGGAACCAACGCCGTCGTTACGACCATCGGGGTTGGTGCTGGGCCGATTGCCTTGGCGTGGAACCCGGTCCAGAATCGGGTCTACGTTGCGAACTTCCTGGGCTCCAGCATCTCGGTCTTGGCCGATTCGAGCAGCTACGTTGACATGGAGGAGAGCTTCAGGCCCCGAGCCTCAAGCCGCAAGCCGATGCCGACCGTCGTCCGTGGAGTGCTGGTGCTAGCAGCAGTAGACAGTAGACAGCAGATAGGATACATGGCGGAGCTGCTGGACGCGACTGGTCGGAAGGTGCTCGACCTGATGCCCGGCGCGAATGACGTGCGGGCGCTGGCACCGGGGGTGTACTTCATCTGCCAGGGAGGAGGGAGCAGAGAGCAGGGAGGAGTCGAAATCCGGAAGGTCGTTCTGACGAAGTAGGCTGCGGCCAGAGCAGGGACTGCTGATTGACCCCTGCTCGTCGATGCACATGTGGTTCATGCGCTTCCCGATAGACGTCATCTTCCTCGACAAGAAGAACCGGGTCGTCGGTCTGAAGCGGAACGTGAAGCCATGGGGCATGGCCTGGTCCTGGCGCGGTGTCAAGACGATTGAGCTCCCGGTCGGCGTCATCGCCACAACCAGAACCCAGCTCGGCGACATCGTCGCTTTCCAGACCTCCGCTCCGAAGCCCGAGCCCGCCGCGTAGAACCGCGGACCCGGGCTAACCCCACCAAAGACAACAAGACGCCGGGCGCGCGAGAAGCCAACCACGGATGCTCGTCGCCCGGACCCGGCAATGGAGAACCGCCAAGGACGCCAAGATCGCCAAGGCTCCGAACTCCGGACTTCTGCATTCTGGTCTCTGGATTCTGATTTCTGGATTGTCCGACGCCTCGGCTCGACGGCGGTTGTTGACAGCGTCCGAGACGGAGTATAATCATACGTCCGAAGATAGCGTCACAGTCCGCGTTTGCGCAAAGGAGGTACTGTGAAAGCCAGCCGCGCCCGCGGTCCGCACAACCGTAGAGCCCTTTCCCACAACCGGGCCGCACGCCCCGTGGCCCTCTTGTTGGCGATTTGCTGCCTGTCGACCGCAGGCGGGCAGTGGTTGGAGAAGACCATCTATCTACCGGATTCGTTCGGCGGGCTGGCAATCCCACAGTGCCTAGTGTACGACTCTGCCAACAATACCATCTACGTCGGCGGCCGCGATTGCGTGATCGCGATCGACGGAGCCACGAGCCAGAGGATCGCCCGGATCAAGACCGGGTCAGAGGTGACGGCCCTCTGCTACAACCCCACAAATAACAAGATCTATTGCGCAAGCAGCGGTGGCAGTAGTGTGATTGTGATTGACGGAGCAACCAATGGCGTCATCACGACCGTGGTTGTGGGCGTGAATCCCGTAGCGCTCAGCTACAACCCGACCAGTAACAAGGTGTATTGCGCTAACGAAGGCACGGACAACGTTACAGTGATTGACGGCACAACTGACGGAGTCATTGCGACCGTGGACGTGGGCTACCACCCTGTCGCCGTATGTCATGATTTCACTGGCAACAAGGTCTATTGCGCGAACTCCGCGAGTAGGGACATAACCGTGATCGACGGGACGAACGACTCGGCAATCGCTGTGATTGCGACAGGCAACCTTCCTTCTGCCCTGTGTTACAGCTTGGTTTCCGACAGATTGTACTGCGCGAACCAGAACGGCGACAACCTGACCATTGTCGATTGCGCTGCTGACACAGTCATCGCGACGGTTGCCACGGGGGACTGCCCCCAGGCCGTGTGCCATAATCCGACCGACAACAGGGTATACTGCGCGAATGGAAGCGGCTATGTGACCGTGATCGACGGTGCCACGAACGAGGTCCTTGCCAATGTGGCGGCTGGCGCCAATCCCTTCGCCCTCTGTTACAGCCAGGCGAACAACAAGGTGTACTGCGCCAGCTTCGACTACGACAACGCAGTGACGGTCATCAACGGTTCGACCAACGTTGTTGTCGCGACGGTGACCGCAGGCGAATATCCTCGTGCCCTCTGTTACAATTCGACCGACAATAGAGTCTGCTGCGCGAACTGCGAGAGCTACGACGTCTCTGTGATCGACGGGGCGAGCGACAGCGTCACCACGACCGTGTCTGTGGGTTACGGTTCGCGCGTCCTGTGTTACAACTCGACCAACAACAAGATCTACTCCGCGAATGAAGTGGGCGACAACGTGACCGTGATTGACGGCGCGACCAACGGGATCATCACGACTGTGGCCACTGGCGAGGCGCCCTACGCCCTCTGTTACAACCCGACTGGCAACAAGGTCTACTGCGCCAACTACTCCAGCCACGACGTCACCGTGATTGATGGGACAACCAATGACGTCGTTGCGACTGTGGCCTCGCGGGATCACCCTCGCGCGCTCTGTCACGGCTCCTCGAACAACAAGGTCTACTGCGCGACGTACGCCTATCTTGACGCAGATACCGTCACCGTGATTGACGGCGCGACTGACAGCGTCATCACAAGAGTCGGCATAGGTGCCGGCTGCTGGGCACTCTGCTACAACTCGATCAATAACAAGATCTACAGCGCGAACCGGGGGACCGACAATGTGGCGGTAATCGATGGCCGGACTGACAGCACCATCGCGTTGGTACCCGCGGGCCGCGACCCCCTCGCTCTGTGCTACAATGGGCGGGAGGACAAGATCTACTGTGCAAACTACGGCAGCAATAACGTCACCATTATAGACGGCGCGACGGACGGCGTGATCGCGACTGTGACTGTTGGCAGTAGTCCTGCCGGGCTCTGTTACAGCTCGATTGGGAGTAGGATCTACTGCGCGAACAGGAACAGCAGTGACGTGACCGTGATCGATGGCGCGACTAACGAGGTCGTGACCACGGTCGAGGTAGCTTCGACGCCCATAGCCATCTTATACAACCCTCAGGACAACAAAGTCTTCTGCTCGGGCGAGAGTGTGACCGTAATAGACTGCGCGACCAGCGCGGTGGTCGCGACCATCGCAGTCGGAAGCTGTCCACTTGGCTTCTGTCAGAATCCAATCCAGAACCGAGTCTACGTGGCGAACTACTACGGATCCAGCGTCTCGGTGCTGCGGGATTCGGGTGGGGGGATTGAGGAAACGATGAACGATGGACGCGGAACGATGAACGCAGCCTCCGTCGTCCGCGGCGTGCTTTTGCTGGACCCGCTTGGGACACGATCCGAATTGCAGGAGCACAATTCGGTCATGTCCCGCGCTACGTTGCTCGACATCAGCGGGCGGAAGGTGATGGACCTGAGGTTAGGCGCGAACGATGTGCGGGCGCTGGCGCCGGGGGTGTACTTCGTCAGGACAGCCCAGGCGCAAGCTCAAGCGCAAGCCATCCGGAAAGTCGTCATCACGCGGTAGCCGCAGGCCTCGGGGGTCCGAACCCCGCGCCCCTAAATGGGGACGCTACCCATTTTCAGCCCAGGCCGACGTAAGTCACCTAGGCCAAGTACGTTAGGCCGCAGAAATGGCCGAAAGCGGCGCTTCGGGAATCGCCCTGGGAACCGTTCCCGGAACGGTTCGGGGGGTAGTTCGGAATGCGATTCCGAAGGGCACATGCAGGTCGATTCTCGTCCCGATTTCGCAGGTGGTTTGCATGGCGATTGGTACCACGATTCTGTAGCCGATTCAGGAATTGACCTGCTTTGCGACTGTGATGGCGAGTTGCCATGCGAATCTGGAAGGGATTGCCGCCGTGACTTCGATGACGACTTGCAGGCCGGTTTGCGCCGTGGTTTGCGGCGTGACTTCCAGAGCGAGACGCGAGGGCTCTCAGTTGGCCCGCCGCTATCGTTGACTTATAGGGCTTTTCATATTAACCTCTCTGCGTCTGACGGGCAGGCTTTGCCGGCCCGGAGGAATCAGAATCGGAGCTTTTTCCCGGACCAGGGCCTCTGAGGCCAGTTAGCAGTTAGGAGTGAGCAGTTAGCAGTCAGCGTTTCAGGCTCCTAACTCCTAACCGCTAACTGCTAACTTGTCAGGCCTGAGTCTTGAGGGAACGCTTCATCTGAGATTAGTTAGCAGTTAGGAGTTAACAGGTAGCAGTTCCGTCTCCTAACTCCTAACAGCTAACTCCTAACTTAGAGGTAATGACCATGAATGAGTCAGATGCTGTCCATGAGCACCGGCTGGGCGTCGTTGCCGTGTTCGTCGAGAATCGTCTCGACACCGCGCCCAGGGTGAACGAGATACTGAGCCAGTACGGCCGGATTCTTGTCGGCCGGATGGGCGTTCCTTACCGGGAACGAAACCTGTCGGTCATTTCCGTCATCGTTGACGGTTCGAACGACGACATCGGCGCCATGACCGGGAAGCTGGGGGCGATTCCGGGCGTGAGTGTGAAGGCGGCGTTAAGAAAGAAGGAAGGGGTCGAGGGATCGAGAGATCAAGGGATCGAGGGACCGAGAGACCCGGTCTCGCGCGAGCTAGCCGGCTGCGCCAGGAGTAAGGAGTCAACGTGAGCGCAACAAGGACAACCGAGGCCGCTGACTTTATCGACGACCGGAAGTTAGAGGAGACGCTGGCGGCGGCAAGGCCGGACGTGGTGCGCGTGCGCGAGGTGCTGGCGAAGTCGCTTTCGAAGAAGAGGCTGGAGCCGGAGGAGACTGCGGCGCTGCTTGCCGTCAAGGACCCGGACCTGTGGCAGGAGGTGTTTGCCGCGGCCCGGAGGTTGAAGACCGAAGTCTACGGCAACCGCATCGTGCTCTTCGCCCCGCTATACGTTGGCGACAAGTGCGTCAACGACTGCGCTTATTGCGGGTTCAAGTGCTCGAACCGCGACGTGGTCCGCAAGACGCTCTCCGACGACGAGCTTCACTCCGAGTTGGTTGCGCTCGAAGGGCAGGGGCACAAGCGGCTGATTCTCGTCTGGGGCGAGCATCCGGACTATTCGGCCGAGGAGATGGCGCGTGTCGTCAAGATTGCCTACACGACCAAGGTAGGCAAGGGTGAGATAAGGCGCGTGAACATCAACGCCGCTCCGCTCGATGTCGAGGGCTACCGGACCATGAAGGCGGTCGGTATCGGCACGTACCAGGTATTTCAGGAGACGTACCACCACCCGACTTATCGGAAGGTGCATCCGGAGAAGACGCGCAAGGGCGACTATGTGTGGCGGCTGACTTCGCATGACCGGGCGATGGAAGGCGGCGTTGACGACGTGGGCATAGGCGCGTTGTTCGGGCTCTATGACTGGCGATTCGAGGTGATGGGGCTGCTTGCGCACACCATTCACCTGGAGCAGCTCTGGGGCGTCGGGCCGCACACGATAAGCTTCCCGCGCGTCAATGTGGCATCGAACGTCGAGATCGACCGTTCGCACTTTGTGTCGGATGAGGATTTCAAGAAGGTGATTGCCGTCCTGCGTTTGAGTGTGCCCTATACGGGCATGATTCTCACCGCGCGCGAGACGCCGGAGATGCGGCGCGAGGGGCTGCAACTCGGGGTATCACAGATTGACGCGGGCTCGCGCATCGAGCTCGGCTCCTACCAGGAGTGCCGGGAAGGAGAGTGCCAGGAACTGAACCGCGAGCAGTTCGAGCTGCACGACACGCGACCGCTCGACGCGGTGGTCCGCGAGCTGATTCAGGACGGCTACATCCCGAGCTGGTGCACCTCCTGCTATCGGCTCGGCCGCACCGGCGAGCATTTCATGGAGTTCTCGATTCCCGGTTTCATCAAGCGCTACTGCACGCCCAACGCCCTGACCACGCTGGCCGAGTACCTGACCGACTACGCGTCGGAAGAAACGAAGCGCGCCGGCTTCGCCCTGATTGAGAGAGAAGCTGCGCAGATACCCGACGAAAAGAGGCGTGAGCAGGTGCAGGCCCGGATTGAGAAGATAAGGACAACCGATGAACGCGACCTTTGCTTCTAGTTCTTGGTTTCTCGCGCATGGTTCTTGGTTGTCGGAAGCTGGAAACCAGAAACCATGAACCATAAACTACCGTGATGGAACGCACACCCAAGTCCATGCGGCTGCACATCGGCATCTTCGGACGCCGCAATGTGGGCAAGTCGTCGCTGCTCAACGCCCTTACGCGCCAGCATGTCTCGATAGTGTCCGATGTTGCCGGTACAACTACCGACCCGGTCGAGAAGCCGATGGAACTGCTGCCTCTCGGTCCGGTGCTGTTCATCGACACGGCAGGCGTGGATGACGTCGGCGCGCTGGGAGCGGAGCGGGTGGCGAAGACACGTAAGGTGCTCGACCGGACCGACCTCGGCATCATCGTGGCCGATTCGGGCGAGTGGGGCGGGTTCGAGGAAGGCATCGCTGCCGAGCTGAAGAAACGCAAGGTCCCGGTGCTGGTTGTGTTCAACAAGAGCGACCTGGGTCGGCCCGCGCCGGAACTGGAGACTCGGCTGCGTCGCGAGGGCATCCGCTCAGTGCAGACTGCGGTCGGGCGCGGCGAAGGTGTGCCGGCGGTTCGTGACGCGCTGATTGCCGCAGCGCCCGACGACTTCCTTGCGCCTGACCCGATTATCGGCGACCTGCTGCCCGAGGGCGGGCTGGCGGTGCTGGTCGTGCCGATTGACAAGGAAGCGCCCAAGGGTCGAATCATCCTGCCGCAGGTGCAGACCATCCGCGACCTGCTCGACCACGGCCAGCTTTCGCTCGTGGTGCGCGAGCACGAACTGAAAACCGCGTTGGCGCGGCTGAGCCGCAAGCCCGACATCGTTGTCACTGACTCGCAGGCGTTCGCCCAGGTCGCGTCCGATACGCCGGCCGAAGTGAAACTCACTTCTTTCTCGATTCTCTTCGCGCGGTTCAAAGGTGAGCTGACCGAGATGGTGTGCGGCGCCACCGCGATTGGCAGACTGAGGCCCGGTGACCGCGTGCTCGTAGCGGAGAGTTGTACACACCACCCGATTGAAGACGACATCGGCCGGGTGAAGATACCGAACTGGCTGCAGCAGCGGGTCGGTGGCAAGTTGGAGTTCACCACGCACCAGGGGCACGACTTCCCTCCGGACCTGTCCGAGTTCCGCCTTGTGATTCACTGCGGCGCGTGCATGACCAACCGGCGCGCGGTGCTGAACCGGGTGGTGAAGTGCCGCGAGGCGGGCGTGTCCATAACCAACTACGGATTGAGCATCGCCTATTCGCTCGGCATCTTCGAGCGGGCGCTGGAGCCGTTCCCGGCCGCGCTCCAGGCATACCGCGAAAGGAAGGTGGCAAGATAACCGGAAAACGGGGACTGTCCCTTCGCAGGGCCCTGTGCGACTCCCAGGGACTGTCCCCTGTTTTCCCGTTTGAGGAAGAGGTATCACTATGAGCGGTTCTCAATTCAATCCCTGGGAAGGCGGCTGACCGGGAATGCAGGCCGCGGGCGCGGTCTTCAGACTATTGCAGGGAAAACGGGGACTGTCCCGCGCTGTTCGTTCCTACGGTGGCGAAGCCACATCGGACGCAGGCGCTGGGGACACATCCGCGACGCGTTCCTCGCGTCGCTCCGTGGACGTGTCCCCTCCGTGCCCGTTTTCCCGCGACGAGGTGCTGGCCTGGCTGAAGGAAGACGACGACTGGAAGCTCAGCTTTCTCTGGGAAGAGGCAGACCGGGTGCGGCGCGAGCACGTCGGCGACGAAGTCCACCTGCGCGGGCTCATCGAGCTGTCGAGTTACTGCCGGCGCGACTGCCTCTACTGCGGCATCCGCGCCAGCCGGAAGATAGAGCGCTACCGCATGACCGAGGAAGAGGTGATGGAGTGCGTGCGAACCGCGCAGAAGCTCGAATACGGCACGGTCGTGCTCCAGTCAGGCGAGGACCTTGGCCTGACAAGCGACTTCATCACGCGAGTCGTGCGCCGCATAAAGACCGAAACGCCTCTTGCTGTAACGCTGTCGCTGGGCGAGCGCAGCCTCGACGAGATGAAGGAATGGCGCATGGCAGGCGCGGACCGGTATCTGCTCAAACACGAGACGTCCGACCCCGAGCTGTTCCGCCGCATTCACCCGGAAGACCGGGCCTTTCCAGTGCAGAGCCGAGGGAAAACGGGGACTGTCCCTTCGCAGGGCCCTGTGCGACTCCCAGGGACTGTACCCGCTCTTCCCGAAGGTTCGTCCAACCCCCGGGTCGAACTACTCATGCGGCTTCGCGAACTCGGCTACGAAATCGGCTCGGGCGTGATGGTCGGCATCCCGGGCCAGAGCTACGAATCTCTGGCCGATGACATAATGCTATTCCGCGAACTCGACTTGGAGATGATTGGCTGCGGCCCGTTCGTCCCGCACCCGGAAACGCCACTCGGCCGCCAGGCCGGCGAATCCATGGGGACAGTCCACAACGGGACAGTCCCCGGATTCGCCGATGGCCGGTCGCAGGTGCCGGCTACCGACACGATGACGACGAAGGTCGTGGCGCTGACGCGGCTGGTCTGTCCGGACGCCAACATCCCTTCGACCACGGCGCTTGCCACGGTTAATCGGGAGCATGGACGCGAGTTGGGGCTGGAGCGCGGGGCGAATGTCTGGATGCCGAACCTTACGCCACTCAAGTATCGAATACTGTATGAGATCTACCCCGGCAAAGCCAAGGTCATCGACACCGCCGAGGAGTTTCACCAGAATCTGCTCGCTACGCTGGCGCACATCGGCCGCGTCCCGGGCAAGGGACCGGGAGGAAGAAAGAGAGTGATCCAGTGATCGAGTGATCTAGTGGTCTAGTGCGGGCAGCCAATCCCGGCCCGAACTCGATTGCTCTGCACTTGAACACTTGACCACTTGACCACGTCCCTGCCCACTCTTATACTGGCCCGCCATGCCAGAGTCCTCTGAAGTGAGACCTACTGAGCGCGCGAGCCGCCTCTGGCTGTTCGTCGCCCTCTCGCTGACGTTCCTCGTCCGTCTCTGGTTCGTGCTCAGCATGCGCGGGCAGCCGTTCTCGACCATCGGCCCGCAGATGCTCGATTCGTACTACTATCACCGTTGGGCAATCGACATCATCTCCGGCAACTTCTGGGGCTCGGACGTCTTTTTTCTACGTCCGCTCTATCCATACTTGCTCGCGGTGGTCTACGCCGTCTTCGGCCAGCACATCCTCGCGGTTCAGTACATCCAGACCGTGCTCGCCACCGTCTCGTGCTTCCTGCTGTACGATACGACCCGTCGCATCTTCGGCAGCCGTCCCGCCATCTTCGCGTCCTTCGGTTTCGCCCTGACCGGCATCCTCGTACTCTACACTGGTGCCTTGCTCTACGTCGAGGTCACGGTCCTGCTCAGCCTCCTCTTCCTCTGGCTGATTCTCATCGCGGGCCGTCGTATCTGGCTCTGGATACTGGCGGGCGTCTGTTTCGGGCTGCTGGTTGTCTGCCGGCCGGAGATGCTGGTTGCGGCGCCGTTCCTGCTTATCTGGATGTGGAAGAAGTCCCTGGTCCTTAGTCCTTTGTCCCCGGTCACGCATCGCGGGATCGTCGCGATGGCGGTTGCGGCGCTGATGGTGAGTGCCGTTGTTCCGATCCGTAACTATATCGTCGCGCGGGACCCGGTGCTGTTCACGGCGCACTCGGGCATCAACTTTTACTATGGAAACAACCTGTCGGCTGATGGGACGTGGCAGCCGACCCGCGAATTCGAGAAGGGCGGCGGCTTCTCCCACGATAGGCTGCGGGAGATCAGCCGCACCATCGACCGGAGAGAGGTGAAGGCCTCGGAGGCGTCGGCCCACTGGACCCGGCAGGGGCTGGAATTCATCACCGGGCAGCCGCTCGCGTACCTCAAGCTGCTCGGCCGCAAGTTCCTGCTCTTCCTCAGCAACTACGAGGTGCCGAACAACTACTACCCGGAAACCGCGCGCGCCGCGTCGCTTCCTCTGAAGCTGGCTCTTGTCGGGTTCGGGCTGGTGCTTGCCCTTGCGCTTCCTGGGATGATTTGGGCTTGGCCGAGGCGTGGGCAGGCTTTGCCCGCGTACCTGTTCGCCGCCGTGTACCTCATATCCGCCCTGCTCTTCTATGTGCTTTCGCGGCTGCGCGCGCCCGCGATTCCGTTCTTGCTGATGTTCGCGGGCTACGGCCTGAGCGAGCTGGACGACGCACTCCGGCAGCGCCGCACTGCGCGGACCGTCGTCGGCCTGGCGGTTGTGGCTGTCGTCTATCTCGTGTCCAATATCATTCCGGTCAAACGGCAGAGCTACTCGGCGCAGGCATGGACCCAGACCGGCAACATCTACCTTGAACAGCAGGACTTCGGCAAGGCCGCCGGCGCATTCCGCCGGGCGCTGGTCGCGCTACCGTCATACAACTACGCGCGCTACTCGCTCGTTCTTGCCCTTGCCGGCGCAGGGCAGACCTCCGACGCTGAGGCTGAGGTGCGGCGAATCGAGCAGGCGACCGCCGGCTCGAACGACCGCAAGACGCTCCTGAGCCTGGCTGCGGCCCGCGTCGCTGTGGCAAATGCCATCAGCACCGCCGACCCGGCTTGGAGGCCGGCGCGTCGACTGGCCGATGCGTGGATTGCCGTCGCGGATGGAAAGCACGCCAAAGCCGAGTCGCTGTACTGCTTGTCGCTGGCACAGGACTCGAGCGATTTTGAAGCCAGTTTACTGCTTGGAATGGTCTACGTGAGGATGGGCCGTCTTGACGAGGCACGTCGGTGGTTTGTCTACGCCGCTGCGCTCGAGCCGACCAACGACGCTGCTCGTATCGCCCTGAGGTCGGTCGAGTCCCGGCTACAGCGCTGACCCCGACATACCCCGGACGTGCACATCGCGCTTTCGTACCGGCCCGCCGTCTTCCCGCACCGCTTCGCTCCGGCCGGCGTCTAATCCGGGTCGGAAAGAAGGTGAGAGCGATGAAGAACCGGAAGAACCGAAGAATGGAGAAGAAAGAGTGCGCCGCGGAGGAGAAGCAGGAGCAGGCGTGCTGCCGGAGGGTCAGCTACTGCGACTGCTGCGGCTGCTACGACTACGACTACTGCTGTTAGAGGTAGTCGAACTTGAGGACTTCAACAGGGCCTGTCAGAGGCCCTGTTTCCAGTTTCGAAACCGGGAAGGTGTGAAACGCAGCTTCCCGAGTCGACTTGGCATCACGAACCTGCGGAACGAAGCCGGCGCCTGAGCAGGTAGTCGAGGTGGTCGGGTTGAGCGTTGAGGGATACTGACGGCACGGATGCTGAATGATCTCAGACTGCCGGTACTTATGCAGGGTCCACAAAGGCGGGAGTGCCCGTTGCGCTATTACGTCTTCGGCCGGGCCCGAGGAGAGACGGCAGGCAAGCCGGTCCGTCCGGGGCATGCTCTGACCCGATTATTGAATCACGTAACCCCGACCCGTTGACAAACGGCTGACCAGTCATAAAATCCAATCATGGGTGAGCCGGCCCCGGCCCTGTTGCACCGTGATTCGGGCAGAGGTCTGCCGCATAGAGCGTGCGTGTCCGGGCCGACGCCGGGCGAGCCAGAAATCGCCAAAGGAGTGTTGACGTGACTGAGAAAGCTAGACCTGCTTCTGTGAAACTGCCCGCGGTCCGCCAATCGCGGCGGCAAAGCCCCTGGCCGATAGTCATTGTCGTGGCCCTGCCGATTCTCACCGTCATCCTGGGTCTGCCGATATGGGTCACTCTGGCAGTGCTGGTGACGGGGACAGTCCTGCTTGCGTTCAGTCCCCACCTTCGCGAGAGACGCGTCAACGATCCGAAGAAGGCGTGGCTGCAACTCATGGCCTATTTCGCGCGACTCCGGTCGGCGCACGCCGCGCTCAAGGAATCACCGGCCGATGCGGCCGAGCTCGAGCGCTTCGCCAAGCTCCAGTCGGAGTGCCTGGAACTTCTCGGCAGTCGGCCGGACTCCGGTTGGGGCAAGGACGCTGCCTATGTCGCGAAGGTCAGGAAGGAGATAGCCGACATGTCGGCCGCGGTTGAGGGCGAGACCGAATGCCCGACGCCGGCACCAAGCCGACAGACCGAGCGGCTCGAGGAACTGAAGAGGCAGGGCCCGATGACCGACCCCGAATTCCGCAAGCTGGCCGAGAAGCTGGGTGACCTGGCTGCCGACGCGGCGAACCGCGTACTGGAAGCGGTGGCCGGGTACCAGCTTCAGTACCGGCAGAAGGCAGTCACAGAGGAGAACTTCCACGCTGCCCTGTGGGGCCTTCTGGACAGCCTCGACCATGGCGACAGCATGGCCGAGTCAAGACCAGCCGCCACGGTACGGCCAGAAGTCTCTGCTGCCGTCCTGGCCGGAGCCAGGACGTCTGACCTGCTCGCTGACTGAGTCCTGACTCGTCACCGATCCGGTCCGACGCCGGCTCAGGTTCGCTGACGGCTGCCGGCATCCAGCAGCGCAACAACGTCATCCAGGCCCAGTCGTATTCGGGAAGCTGGCTCGGACTTGACCACGCGTCCGGGCGTCAGCCCGAAGTCGCCGGTCGTTGGCTGAGGAGCGGTACCAGGCTTGTGGCCCAGGACTCGATTTCGTCCCATTTGCGGAAGTCACCCGGCGACGCCTTGATCATCTTCATGATCTGCCGCGCGAGGAACCCGGCCTTCTGCGGGTCATAGGCTCCGGCGAACCGGCCCTCGCACACCGGCATGACCTTCTGGCGCACCGGCTCGAGATAGCCTGCGGCCTGAGCCGGGCCTTTTTCATCGGTCGCGGTCATCGCCAGGCAGACGACAAAGGCGGCGAAGGGCTTTGATTTGAGGTCGGTAGCGTTCCGGCCGGCGAACTTGAGCGCGTTCGGGTGGAGCCTGCCGGCGTGGACCGGACTGCCGAGCACGACCGCCTCGTAGGCTGCAGCGTCACGTACGTCTCGGGCGCGCATCGCCTCAGCGGCGCAGCCGTTCCGGTTCAGGACTTCCGCTATCCGTTCGGCGATGCCGGCGGTAGAGCCGGCCCAGGTCGCGTAGGCAACGAGCACCTTTGGTTTTGTGTCAGTCATTATCACCTTTCGACCTGAATGTTATTGTCAGCGGGCGCATTGTCAAACGGCGCAGGCCTGTCGCTCCAGGCATAAGAAGGCGGCCGGCGCGAGGCGAGCCGGCCGCCGCTTCGGTCAGTCGTGTCTGTCAGCGATACTGGTCGATAAGGTCGTCGGAGTAGGCGGCAACCGACGCGGCGAGGTCATCGACCTCGTTGATGCCGGCATCGACCATCTGCGCGGTGATGAACCGGTGGCCGGGATACCAGACATAGGAAACCGATATCGCCGAGTTGTAGCCCGGGTCGTCCGGGTCGCGTTCCATCGAGATGATGTAGAGCTCGAGTCGGGCATTGTCCTGTGAGTAGACAACGCGCAGCCCCTGGTCGCGAAGCTGCTCGCGGACCGAGTTGGCGAACGCCGAGCCGACGGCGTCGTCACCTCTGTAGCGCACGTAGACTCCGACCCGCGCACGAGGAACCCGGATGACATGGGGATAGTGGATCGGGGGGTAGTAGATAACCGGGCCAAGGTAGAAGAGAAACCGCCACGAACCACTGTAATGCCGGTATCGCCAGTGGTCGTGCGGGCCACGCCGGGGGCGTCCGCCGTGATAGTACGTAGGGCGACGGTCGAACGGGCCGGGCCTGTGTCCGCCCTGGTAGCCGCCGTCACGCGGACGGCGGGGTTCGCCGCCGGTCCGAGGGATATTGGTTTGACCCTGGCTGTCAGCACCGCGGGCGCTCTGCCCTGACTGAGTTCGGACGGGCTCGGAAGTGGTTCGGTCCCGCTGTTCGTAAGAACCCGATGTCTGGGGCGTGCTGCGCTCAGACGCGGGAGTCCTAGCGTCATCGGACCTGGCCTCCGGGGATCTGGTATCCCTGTCTCCGGATTGGGAGGTCTGGCCTTCAGCCGGTCGAGATTGGGTCGTCTGGTCGGGCTTCTTGTCTTCGTCGGGAGATTGGGCCCGCACGGTCGGAGCCTGGTCCTTCTTCTCCGACCTTGAGTTGTCCGCGACGGCGCTGCCGCCGGCCCACGCCGTCACGACAACCAATGCCAGCGCCAGTACCACCAGCGCTCGCCTGGAGTTCTTCATAGTCACCTCTTCCGGGTGGATTGTACCTGCCACCCGTTCAGGAGTTTCCGCCTAACGATACTGCTTCGTGAATCTCGGACAGGGCCGCAGGGCACCCTCTGCGGAGGCTCGGATTTGCGGCCCCGCCCTTCACTTTGCCATTCTTTTAGACACATACAATCATACCACTCCTGCTATTCCGGAGCCAGGAGTTTGCGCGAATCCTGCACGCGACTGCGACAAACACGAACGGAGAGGGACTTCCGCACTCCGCAACCGGGCTTCTGCCTTGCGACTTCGGCCGGTTTGCGGCGGTGTTCTCCCCTCTAACCGCCTGTAAGTAATGCTTGACAGAGGGAAAACCAGGCCGAGAATGAGCCATCAATGGCCGACCAAAGGCGGCCGTCAGGGGTCTGAAAGAACCGAGAATTGCCCCGGAAGGGCAGAAAGGACTCGTATATGCCGAGAGGACAGGCCCTCATGAAGAGGACCGTGAAGCTGACCGACGAGATGCAGCCGGTGTTCGGCCCGGGCAAGGTCATCAAAGTCAGTGACCTGAACAAGAAGCTCTGGGCCTACATCAAGAAGCACAAGCTGATGACGGGCGAAGGCCCGTTGATGAAGCGCTCCATCAAGGTAACCGAGGACATGAAGCCGGTGTTCGGCTCCAAGGCGACAGTCAAGATCGGCGAGATGATGAAGCTGCTCTGGGTCTACATTAAGAAGCACAAGCTGTTCTAGTACTTTCGCAACGAAGGGCCTCCGGGCTCGGGCGGCGAAGAACCGCTCGGGCCCGGGGCCTTTTTAGCGCAAAAGTCCGAAATCCGAAACCAGAATGACGATTGAATGCGGGCAAGACTCGAAGTCCGGATCGGACATCTCCTCATTCGGGTTTCGTCATTGGCCGCAGCGGTTAGCGGTCAGCGGTATGCGGCGTACGGTCTACGGAGTGCTGTCTGAGAAGAAGAGAGCGGTGACCGGGACGCGGTCCGGGCCGGGGCCGCAATATGATTCGTACTCCGTGCCGAGGTCGGGAAGCTCATTGCTCGCGACGTAATCCCGGTAGAGCCGGCAGGCATCTTCTGCGGACTCCGGAGGCAGGTGCAGTCCCTGGACGTAGAACCGTTCGATGGTGACCGTTTTGCCCGGGTACAGCATTGCGGTCAGCCTTCGGCAGTAGGTCGCCGGGTCCGGCAACTGGAGCTCCCCGCGATGCGCCACGATGGAGACACTCAGTCTCGTGCCGCTCTTCGCGTATTCGTCCAGATGGTCTGCGTCGTAGAAGCGCCAGGGGTTGGCGATGGTCGAGAACAGGCTTCTGCTCGGCAACGCGGGGTAGTCGGCCGCAAAGAGCTGGTTGAAGAGGAGGCGGAAGCTGTTCACCGGCGAGATTGAGTCCGAAATCGGCGATTGGCGATTGGCGACCGGCGATTCGATTTGAGCATCGGCCTTACCCGGGATGTGGTACGCGTTCAGAATCGCGAATCGTTCAACCAGGTCCTGCGGCTCGGGGTCGTTACAGTCGAGCACTAAGCCCGGGCCGTGGTCGGCCTGGAGGATGATGACAGGGGGCTGCGGCGAGGCCGCGAGGATGCGCTCGACCATCGTCTTTGCCCTGGCGTTGACGAACTGCAGTTGCGCGCGGTACTTCTCGGCATACTCGCGCCGGACCTTTTCCCGGTCCAATGTCTGGAACGTGCCGCCTTCGGTCATTGTGAAGTAACCCAGCGGCTGCGTTCTCTCGCCGCGCGCTCCGAAGACAAACGGCGGATGCGGGCTCAGGATATGGCAGAATACAAACACCGGGTGCTTCAGCCGCGCGGCGTCGGCCAGATGTTCGAAGGCGTAGAGGATACGCTCACGGTGCAGGTCGCCCTGGGCCCGCTTCAGGACTTGGCCCAGAACCAGCGGCAGCGCGGTCGTGCTGATGAGGAGGTTCTGGAATTCGCTCAAAGCCCAGGCCGGGGCGAAGTGGATGTCGGCGTTCCTGAGGTCCGTGCCCGCGTAGCCGGAAGCGAAAGACGCGATCGTGTATCCTTGCCGCCGGAGTTCCTTCACTACCCGGCTGTCTCCGATCATCCGGATGAGGGGCGTGCGGTCGTCCCATTCCATACCGACCTTGTCGGCCACGAGGTCGAGATAGGTGAGGTTGAGCGACGACGCGAGCGATAAGTCGGTCTGCGAGTAGTTCGACCGGCTGCGGTTCGCGACCGCGAAGCCGCGGGCTTTGAGCCAGCCGGTGAATTCGGAGTTGTCCCAGCCGTAGACCGAGTCGAGGATGTCCTGGCGGGCGTACCCGGCGAGGATGATGTAGTAGATATCGGGCTTGCCCGCGGTCTGCGTCGCTGCGGCCCGCGACGCGTTCAGCGCCGCGGCCCGGCTGCGTTGCAGTGCCGGGACTGCGGTGACGGTGTTTACCAGAACCAGGGCCAGCGAGGCGAGGTTCAGGAAGATGGTCAGCCCGGCGAACTCCCGGCGCCGCAGGCCGAGGAGAATGACACCCAGAAGCAGGATGGCGCCGGCGATGGCGGGCAGGAGTTGTGCCGGGAAATCGGTGCCGACTGCGCCGGCCGCGCGGCCGTAGTTGAAGAACAGCAGAAGGAACAGAGTGACGATGAGCGCAGCACGCCGGCTGTTGGCCAGGAACAGCAACAGCAGCAGCCAGAGAACGAGGGCAATGATGAGCGAGAGGACGAGGGGAAGTACCAGCTCTCCGGGAGCGATCGGGATCTTCGCAAAGCTGGCGGAGTAGAGCAAGAGCGTCGGGACGAGGGCGAGCAGGAAGTGGTGGAACGGGAAGGGGCGCCTCAGCCACGACGGGCGGGCGCGCGCGGCGGCCGTGCGCGCGGTCACGGCTGGCGAAGCTCCATCAAGTAGACGGTGCGCTCCGAATCCCGGACCGGGGCCGAGGCCAGGATGGCAAAGCGTGTCGAGAACACCTGCTCGAACGCCTCCCTGGTGTATCCCGGGAAGATGTCTTCGCGGGTCGCGAGCAGCCGCTGCACCTGCGAGTCCGTCTTGGGCACAAACTCGATGACAAGGGTCCGGCAGATCCCGGCAAGGAAATCGACGATGTGGTCAAAGGGCAGGTTGTTGCCGATGGCGAGGTGATGGATGAGAGCAAGGGCCATAGCGGTATCGCACGGGCCGCGTTCGATGAGCGACTGGCGCTCGCGGTTCTGCCAGCCTATAGCCGGGCTCGGATTGGTCAGGTCGGAGAGCAGGGGTAGCATGCTTTTCTCTTCACGTTTGCGGCAGTCGAGGTAGTTGAGTTCCACTGCGGCCGGGTCGATGTCGAACGCGACCATCGGGATTCCGCGTTCCGCGGCGACGCGGCTGAACCGGCCGGTATTTGCTCCGAGGTCCCACACTGTCTGCGGGCGAACTCTCTCGAGATAGTCGGCCACGAGTTGCGCCTTGTGTTCGAGCGATGCATCGGTGTAGTTGTTGGCAGAGTAGTAGTCGCCCCACTCGGTGCCTTCCGGTTTCCACGAGAGCTTCCTCGAGGTCGACTCGAGGTTATCAATCAACCCCAGGAACGCCATCTGGCTCATCTTGCGGCCGGCGGGCTTGGCCTGTTTGTCGGCGTACTTGTGCTGGGCTTGCGCGTGGAGATGGATGTGGGTTGCGAGGCCGAGATTGAGGTGAGTCTTCGATGGGAGCAGGTGGCTGGCGAGGTCGAGCGGGATGCCGTCGATATTCACGCGCAGCAACTGGCTGAGCCGGACGTCGGTATGGCTCATCAGCGCCAGCGGGGCGAGCAAGTGCTGGCAGAACTGGCGGTAGGCGACCCAGGGCTCGCCCTCGCGGTACCGTTCGAACGACAGCGTGTCAATCATGACCGGCCGGCATCCCCGGAACTGAATGTTGTAGGCGCTGGCGTCCTTGAGCGACATTCCGTGTTCAACGGCCCTCTTTTGTACCGTCAGGGTCGCCAGCGCCGCGTCCTGGAGTTGGCTGAAAGACCACTCATAGGCGTAAGAGATGAAAGGAATCGTCTCCGGTCTTATGACCAGACTACCGCCGCTGGACATCTGCGGTTCGGATGTCTCTTCGTGGGGTATCAACAGCCCTTCTCTGGTCAGACTGTCGTACAGCCCCGACTCCATGAGCTGCTTGTAGTCGGCGCGATAGCTCTGGTTGATTTGACGATAGAGCCTGCCGTCGCGGTGGAACAGGAACCCGCTGGGGTCGCGGAACGAGCCCGGCACCGACGCGTCAGTGTGCATTTCCAACAGCGTTGTCCAGCGGTCTGAACAGCGGTTCCAAAGAAGCCGGGGATCTCTGCCTGAACAGACCTGTTACCAGCAGACCACCAAACAGGACGCAGATGAGGAGCTGCGGCGGGCGGTTGGCGGTGCCCGGGTCCAGGCAGCCAAAGGCTGGCTGGATGATTTCAGACAAGGCAAGCATGAGCAAGACCAGCACAGAGAGGAAAGGACGATTGCGTCGGTTCACGGTGACGCTGGATTGTAGCCGGTTGCGCTAACCGAGTCAACGTGCTGTGCGAAACCCCGGTTCCGTGACTGGTTTCCTTGACGGGTGCCGATCGGCCAAGTCCGAGATATCGATTTGCGGACGACAAGCGGTCCGACCCGCGCACGTCTTTGGGATTGCAGGTGCGGCCTATGCCGTGCGCCGGCAAGGTCGGCTGGGGATCGAGCCGGCTTGCGCTCACTGAGTTCAGAGCTACAATCTAGCCATGCGGTATCGAAGACTCCTCGTCTACGTGGATGCTTCGGTCATCGGTGGCTGCGAGGACGAGGAGTTCAAGGCAGATAGCCTCGCTCTGTGGCGACGTTTTGTTGAGGGGCGTTACACGCTGGCGCTCTCGGCCCATACAATGCGTGAGCTGGAGGGGGCGCCGGACGCAGTCTCCGCTCATCTTGACGAGGTGCCTGAGGTCTATCAATTGCTGTTGCCGGACTCTGAGGAGGCCTCGGAGTTAGCCGTTGAGTATCTCCGTCAAGGTATCCTCGGTCCGGGCTCCCACGCGGATGCCCTGCACATCGCGCTGGCTACCGTTGCGCAGGTGGATGTCCTCGTGAGCTGGAACTTCCGTCACATAGTCAACTTGGGCAGGATAAGGCTGTTCAATGGCGTCAATCTCCAGCAGGGCTATCGTTCCCTGGAGATACG
Source organism: Caldifarciminota bacterium UBA2258 (assembly GCA_002347155.1). GTDB lineage: Bacteria > Hydrothermota > Tepidihabitantia > Tepidihabitantales > Tepidihabitantaceae > UBA2258. Next base: position 29,473 of record DDXO01000062.1, on the reverse strand, counting down.
CACACCCAAGGAGGTGCTGGAGTATGAAGAAGACGTTTGACGCAGTCGCGTGGATGCGGCGCAGGAGAGCCGAGATAGACAAGGAAGATGAGGGGCTCACGTGGGAGGAACGCAGCCGCAAGACAATCGCGTTGCTGGAAGGGAATCCGCGCTGGGAACGTCTGAGGAAGCGGGCCAAGGCGACGAACGTTACGGGCGACGTGGCACGAGTCGCCGAGCCATAGCGAGCTGCCGCGCAGGCTCTGGACTATGAACAAGAGCTTTGACGCCGTCGCCTTCATGCGGCGCCGACGTGAAGAGATAGACCGCGAAGACGAAGGCCTGTCCTGGAAGGAGCGCGCCTGCAAGACGAGGGAACTCCTCAAAGATGACCCGCTCTGGCTCTATCTCAAGAAACGCGAGGCAGAGCCGGCCCGACCTGAGCCGGTCGTCGTCTCCGACAAACCACGTCAGCCCTGAGCATGTGAAAGTCAGCCGAAGAAACGACTTCGGCGAGCAAGACACGATGCGCCCGGAACATGACCTCCGGGGCAGCACGCGGCAGAACCGCAGCGCGGTATGCTGAAGGCACCAACGTCGTATGCTATCGGGTCTCAGTTTCGAGGGATGTGGAGCTAAGCAGTCCCCGGAATCCCCGGCCTGAGATGCCTACGCCATCGCAGCGCGGCGAAGCGGGAGTTCGGAAGCTACCCGGCATTTCGGGTCACGACTGAGGAGCAGACTTCCGTCCGGGAGGATGTCGCAGCGAGTCCGCTTGACTTCTGCCGGGGCGGGCTATAATAGTAGAGGCGACGCCGGGCGCGGTGGCGCAAGGGAAGCTGCCGCGCAAGCCCTGAAGGCGCCAGGTAGCCTGAGATTCTGACTGATTCGGGGAGGTGCAATATGTCACCTGACCGTGTCCGATGTGTGTACGTTCGCGCCAACACTCCACCAATTCGGGCCGTGCGACCCGTGGCCGTGCTGTTGGCTTTGTGCTGCTGCCTGTCGGCGGTCAGCGGCCAATGGCTGGAAGAGACCATTTGGCTGCCGGACATGCTCGGCAAATGGACTTGGCCGCAGTGTCTGGTGTACGACTCGGCCAACAATACCATCTATGTCGGTGCCTCAGCCGGCGACTGCGTGCTCGCAATTGACGGAACCACAAACCAGAGGATTGCCCAAATCCCCAGCGGGCCAGAAGTGCTGGCTCTCTGCTACAACCCGACCAACAACAAGGTCTACTGCGCGAACCACGGCAGCGGCAGCACCACCGTGATAGACGGCGCGACCAACTCGGTCATCACCACCATAGGCACAGGTGTCGACCCACATGACTTCTGCTACAACCCGAAGAACAACAAGATCTACGTCGCAAACTATAGCTATGGCAGCAACGGCAGCGTGGCCGTGGTGTGCGGCGTGACCGACAGGCTCATCGCCACCGTGCGAGCAGGCGAGGGCCCTGTCGCCCTCTGCTACAATTCGACCAACAACAAGGTCTATTGCGCGAACATCTGGTATGGCGGCGTGACTGTCATCGACGGCGCAACCGACAGCGTCATCACTGCCGTGGGTGATGTCGCACGCCCCTGTGCCCTCTGCTACAATCCGACCGACAATAAGGTCTACTGCTCGAACCAGGCCGCCGGCAACGTCACAGTGATAGACGGTGCGACCAACGAGGTCATTGCCCACGTGGGACCAGGCGGCGGCGCACTCCGCTACAATCCGACCGAGAACAAGGTCTACTGCGTGGGAGGCGGCGTGACGGTGATTGACGGTGCGACCAACGGAGTTGTGGCCACAGTGAGTGTGGGCAGCGGCCCCAGCGACCTGTGCTACGATCCGACGGACAACAGAATCTACTGCGGGGTCTATAACAATGGCAGCGGGTACCTGGCCGTGATTGACTGCGCGACCGATAGCGTCATCGCTACGGTAGCTGCAGGTGAAAAACCCCTTGCTCTCTGCTACAATCAGGAGAACAACAAGGTCTACTGCGTGAACTGGGACGGCGGCCCCATAACCGTGACGGACTGCACCACCAACCTCGTCATCGCGACCGTGACTATGAGAACAGGCGAGTGGCCCATTGCCCTCTGCCATAACCCGCACGACAACAAGGTCTACTGCGCGATCTACTGCACCAGAGGCAACGTGGCCGTGATTGACGGTGCGACCGACAGCATGATCACGACCGTAGCTGTGGGCAGGTATCCCTGTGCCCTCTGCTACAACCCGGCCAAGAACAAGGTCTACTGCGCGAACCATGGCAGCAGCAGTGTGACCGTGATAGACGGGACGACGGATGGAGTCATCGCCAACGTGACCGCAGGCAGCTCCCTTGAGGCCCTCTGCTACAACCCGGCCAAGAACAAGATCTACTGCGCGAACCGTGCCAGCAACAATGTGAGCGTGATAGACGGGACGACGAATGGAGTCATCGCCAACGTGACCGTAGGCAGCGGACCCTGTGCCCTCTGCTGCAACCCCACCAACGGCAAGGTCTACTGCGCGGTTTCCGACGGTAGAAGGGTGACCGTGATAGACGGCGAGAGCAACGGGGTCATCGCTACCGTGGCTGCCGGCCTTCGACCACAGGCTTTGTGCTACAACCCAACGGAAAACAAGGTCTACTGCGCCAACTATGGCAGCGGTAGTGTGACTGTGATTGATGGCGCGACCGACAGCGTCATTGCCACCGTGATTGCAGGCACACACCCCTACGCCCTCTGCTACAACCCGACCAACAACAAGGTCTACTGCGCAAATCGTAATGACTATAGCAGCGACAACGTGATCGTGATTGACGGCGGGACTGATAGTGTCATTGCTACGGTGCCGGCAGGCATGAAACCTTGTGCTCTCTGCTACGACCCGACCAATAACAAGGTCTACTGCGCGAACAACGGCGACAGCACCGTGACCGTGATAGACGGCACGAGCAACTTGGTCGTTGCGACTATCGGAGTCGGTGCCGGGCCGATTGCCTTTGCGTGGAACCCGTTTCAGAACCGGGTTTATGTCGCCAACCACGATGGGTTGAGCATCTCGGTCCTGCGCGACTTCATGCCCGGAGTAGAGGAAGCCCTCAAGCCACGGGGCGCAAGCGCCAAGCCGTTGCCGACCGTCGTCCGTGGGGTGCTGGTGCTGGGAGCAGTAGACAGCAGACAGAATACAGCATACAGGGCGGACCTGCTGAACATCAGCGGCCGGAAGGTGCTCAATCTCCATCCCGGCGCGAATGATGTCTCGCGTTTCGCACCCGGTGTCTATTTCGTCCGTGAACGGTTGGCGGTTGACGGTCAACGGTTTGCGGTCCGCAAGGTCGTCGTCACGAGGTAGGGAGGCGCTGTGAAGACTACAAGCATAGTCGTGTGCATCTGCTGCTGCCTGTCGGCGGCTCACTCGCAGTGGTTGGAGAAGACCATCTATCTGCCGGACTCGTTCGGCAGGTTCACGACCCTTTCGGGTTTGGTATACGACTCGACTAACAACACCCTCTATGTCGCCGGCAATTCTGACGGCAACTGCGTGCTGGCAATTGACGGGGCCACGAACCAGAAGATCGCCCGTATACCGACCGTGTCGGCTGGGTCGGCTCTCTGCACCAACCCGACCGAGAACAAGATCTACTGCGCGCACAACAGCGACAGCACCGTAACGGTGATTAGCGGTGCCACCAATACCGTCATCGCCACTGTGACTGTGGGGAGCCACCCGTCGGCCCTCTGTTGGAACCCGACCGAGAATAAGGTCTACTGCGCGAACAACGGCGACAGCAGCGTGACCGTAATAGACGGAGCGAACGACAGCGCCATCGCCACCGTGGCTACGGGTACAAACCCTCGTGCTCTCTGCTACAACCCGACCAACAACAAGGTCTACACGGCGAACTACTTGGGAAGCAACCTGACGGTGATAGACGGCGCAACTGACAGCGTCGTCGCCACTGTGGCTGTAGGCAGCTACCCTTATGCCCTGTGCTACAACCCGACCAACAACAAGATCTACTGCGCGAGACGATGGGGCCACAGCGTGACCGTGATCGACGGTGCGACCGACAGCGTCATCGCCACCGTGCCCGTGCAGGACCCGCGCGACCTTTGCTACAACCCGACCGAGAACAAGGTCTACTGTGCGGACTGGAGCTGGAATTACGTGTACGTGATTGACGGCGCGAACGACAGCGTCACCGCGACCGTGAATACGGGAGTCTACAACGTGATTGCCGTTTGCTACAACCCGACCGACAACAAGGTCTACTGTGGGGGCTGGACGAGTGGCGTGGGCGTGATTGACTGCGCGACCGACAGCCTCATCACCCGTGTGTCCACGCCCGGCACTTGTGGTCTCTTGTGCTACAACCCGACCACCAACAAGGCCTACTGCGCGAATACCTCCTGGGGAGGCGTGGCCGTGGTAGACGGGGCGACTAACGACATCACCGCCGTCTTGGGTGTCGGCGCCGCCCCCAAAGCCGTCTGCTACAACCCAACCGACAACAAGGTATACAGCGCGAACCAATACGGCGGCAGCGTGACCGTGATAGACGGGGCAGCTGATTCAATTATCGCCACCGTGACTGCAGGCATTTACGCCTATGCACTTTGCTACAACTCGATGTGCAACAAGGTCTACTGCGCGAACCAGGTAGGCGGTAGCGTGACCGTGATAAACGGCGCAACCGATAGCGTCGTCACGACCGTGACTGTGGGCCGGTGGCCCACCGCCCTCTGCTACAACCCGACCAACAACAAGGTCTACTGCGCGAACTCGGGCTGGTTCCACGACGACTCGACCGTGACCGTAATAGACGGCGCGACCGACAGCGTCATCGCCACTGTGATTGTGGGTAGCCGACCTTCTGCCCTCTGCTACAACCCGACCAACAACAAGGTCTACTGCGTTGACCGCTACAGCGACGACGTGACCGTGATAGACGGCGCGACTGACAGCGTCATCGCCAACGTGTCTGCGGGTTACTGGCCTTATGCTCTCTGCTACAACCGGACCAACAACAAGATCTACAGCGCGAACATGGGCAACCACAGCGTGACCGTGATAGACGGCGCGACCGACAGCGTCATTGCTGCAGTAGGAACAGGTAGTAACCCTTGTGCTCTCTGCTATGACGCGACGTACAACAAGGTCTACTGCGCAAACAACAAGGACCACAGCGTGACCGTGATAGACGGCGCGACCGACAGCGTCATTGCTGCAGTAGGAACAGGTAGTGACCCTTGCGCTCTCTGCTATGACGCGACGTACAACAAGGTCTACTGCGCGAACAACAAGGACAGCAGCGTGACCGTGATAGACGGTGCGACCAACGCCGTCGTTGTGACCATCGGGGTCGGAAGGCAGCCGACTGCCTTGGCGTGGAACCCGGTCCAGAGCCGGGTTTACGTTGCGAACTTCCTGAGCTCCAGCATCTCTGTCTTGGCCGATTCGAGCAGCTATGTTGACATGGAGGAGAGCTTCAGGCCCCGAGCCTCAAGCCGCAAGCCGATGCCGACCATCGTCCGTGGGGTGCTGGTGCTGGGAGCAGTAGACAGTAGACAGAATACGGCATACAGGGCGGACCTGCTGAACATCGCGGGGAGGAAGGTGATGGAACTCAGGCCCGGCGCGAATGACGTGCGGGCGCTGGCGCCGGGGGTGTACTTCCTGAAGGAGGGAGGAGAGAGGAGTGAGGAGGGAGGAGTAGGGATCCGCAAGGTTGTGGTGACTAGGTGATGCGGAGTTAGCAGAGAGCAGTTAGGAGAAGAAGGGGCGGGCGAAAACCCGCCCCTGAGTTCGAGACGGCGGGATTCCCCCTCACCCAGACCCTCTCCCCAAAGGGGAGAGGGTTGTCGGCAGCAGGCGGACTACGGCGTCGGGGCAGGGGCGTCGAAGACTTCCGTTCGGATTCGGGCGAGGACGGCGGAATCCAATCCGCGGGCGGCCCATTTGTCGAGCAGGACCTGGGCTCCAAGCACGAAGCTCTCACCTGATATGCCCCGCTGGCGCGAGAGCTTGTAGAGCTGCCTGCCGAAGTTGAGGTGCGGCACGTACTGCGAGGTCGAGACGCCGGCGGCGTTGATGACCTGTTTGACGTCGGTCTCCATCGCGCAGAGCCCGACCATCGCGGCCGTGTAGTGCTCGGCCATCTTCCCCTGCAGGTCGGCGAGCGTCTTGTTCACGCGTTCGAGGTTATACTTCACCCGCCAGCGTTCGGTCCGTTTCACCGGGTAACTCATCTTGCTCCTCCCTTCGTAAGATACACCTGACCCTTCCAGCATCCCGAACCCGAGGCTTGCACCAATGCTCGCCCCTGGGCCGTACCCCATCCCCCTCTTGAATACGGCGCTTTCCAGCCCCCCTAAGCGGCTCTGGGGCCAGCGAGCGCTGACGTTGACCATACGCTACCATTGTCATCCCGTCAAGCAAGTGATTCAGACTGCATAAGAATATGACAATATTCATCTTAGCTAGCTCCAGATATGCTCTCTCCCGGCTACTTGAAATACACCCCCTGGGTCACTCCCCCATTGACCCCCCTATTGACCTCCCGATTGACCCCTATGGTGTATCCACGGTTGACCCGAACGGTGAATCTCCAGATGAACCGTCAGGTGAACCGATGACTGATTCTGCGGTTCAACCGCCAGTTGAGCTGACGGATGATTCGATGATTCACCGGCTAGATAACCCGTAGGGTCAGCCGCAGTATGAATCTGCAGACAAACCGACAGGTGAGCCGGGAGGCGATTCGTGAGGTGAACCGTTAGGTGAACCGCCGACTCAGCTCTGGATTGAACCGGCAGATGAACTGACGATTGTACCTGCAGTTGAGCCCGGGAATGCCATTCTCTGCACCTGGTTCGGTGCCTGGTTAAATGTGGCATTCTGCGCAGGCTTCTACGCAGAAGCCCGGTGCGCTCGCGCCGGAGCGAGGTTGGGCTTCCGTGGCGCAGTGGACAGCAACGGCTCCGACGAGAGTCGGTAGACGAAGAGCGGACGCAGGTCGAGACCAAGCTTGATGTCCAGGTTGGGATAGGGCGAACGACGCGTATGCGCAAGCAGATGACTACGCAAGTGGGAACACGTCTGGCTGTACTTCCCGGCGAACTTCGACAGCTACTCTGCGGCCTTCGTTGAGCCGCACGACGAAGCGGGAATCGGCCGAATAACGTTCCTCGAACGTGTCGCGCTGCAGCACTGCCAACGTCCTGCTACGCAAGTCGCGACGCGTGCGGGCAGTGGTCACGGTCAGCCCATCCTCGTGCTTGAAGCCGCATGAACTGCGACTATCATGTGGTCATGAGGAACGACGGAAACGAGAGCGAAGGCCAGACCGTGCGACAGAAGATACTGCACCGGCGGGGAATGGTCTTGTCCGCAATCGGCGGCGCCATGCTCGTTGCCCAGTTCGTGCTCCTGTTCTTCATCGCCCGGAACTGCGTCCTCCTCCTCCGGTACGTGGGATACGCGTTATGGGCAGGCGGCTGTGTGCTAGCCTGGTTGCCGGTATTCTACCTCAGCCGCAAGGCCGGCGTGCCCAAAGGCAAGAGCTACGTCCATACGACGAAGCTCGTGACCACCGGCATCTACTCGATTGTCCGCCATCCGCAGTACGCGTCTTTCTTCTGGCTGGCATTCGGCCTGGCGCTCATCGGCCAGCACTGGGTCTTCTTCCTGCTCGGAGTCGTCGGCTCGGCTGTCTACGGCCCGGGGCTGATTGGAGAGGATGAAGCCAACATCGAGAAGTTCGGAGACGACTATCGCCGGTACATGGAGCAGGTGCCGGGGTACAACATCCTGCTTGGGCTCATCCGGCGCCTGAGCCGCGGACGCGGGAAGTAGCGGGGCAGCTCGTGCCGCCCCTTGTGCGTCCAGGCTTGGGACACGATCCGAAATCCTCGGGGGATTTCGGTCATGTCCCGCGCCGTGCTACCTCAGCACGTAGCTCTTGTCCTCCTCGCATCCCACCGAGACCGGCGGCACTGGCGTCAGCAATTGCCTGTGTCCCTGATGCTCCGTGGTCGAGACAAGCGCGGGCGAACGGCAGGACCGAACGGCGGCTCACCGCAGCTTGACCATCCATGCCGCGCAATTATACTAGGCTGACATGATGACAGTCCTGCTGATGCTTGCCGCATTTGTCGGCTACATCGTGGCGTACAATACCTACGGGCGATTCCTCGCCCGGCGCATCTTCCGCATCAATCCTGACGCCTGCGTACCCGCCGTGGGCCAGTGCGACAACCGGGACTTCGTGCCGACCCGCCGCATCATCGTCTTCGGCCACCACTTCACTTCCATCGCCGGAACCGGCCCGATTGTCGGCCCGGCCATCGGCGTTATCTGGGGCTGGGTGCCGGCTTTCATCTGGGTATTCGTGGGTTCAATCGTAATGGGCGGAGTCCACGACTTCGGGTCGCTGGTCATTTCCCTGCGCAACCAGGGCCGTTCGATTGCCGACATCACCGGCGACCTCATCGGCCGCCGCGTCCGCATCATCTTCTTCCTGGTCGTGATGCTCATCCTCTGGGTAGTCATCGCTATCTTCGGACTGGTGATGGCCCTCATCTTCAATCGATTTCCGGCTGCCGTCATTCCGGTCTGGTTGGAGATACCGATTGCGGTCGCGCTCGGCTGGCTGGTCTACCGCCGCGGCCTCGGCAAGCAGCTCCTGCTCTTCGACATCGCCGCTGTCCTGCTGATGTACGTGACCATCCTCGTCGGCTGGCGCTTTCCACTGTTGATGCCGGCCGTGTTCGGCATCCCGGCCACCGGCGTCTGGACCATCATCCTGCTGGTCTATGCGTTCGTCGCCTCGGTCCTGCCGGTGACAACGCTGCTACAGCCGCGTGACTACATCAATGCCTGGGAACTGGCGGTGGCGCTGGTGCTGATGACGCTCGGCGTGCTCGTCGCCGGGTTTGGCGGCCGCCTGCCGCTGGTAGCGCCGGCGTTCCGGGCCGCGGTGCCCGGCGCGCCGCCGCTCTGGCCGGTGCTGTTCATCACCATCGCCTGTGGCGCGATATCCGGATTCCACTCGCTGGTTTCGTCCGGCACGTCCTCCAAGCAGGTCGCGCGCGAACCGGACGCGCTCTTCGTCGGCTACGGGGCGATGCTTGTCGAGTCGGTGCTGGCGCTTTTGGTCATCATCGCCTGCTGCGCCGGCATCGGAATGGCCTACCGCCTGCCCGACGGGTCAGTGCTGACAGGCGTCGTGGCCTGGACCCATCACTACTCAAGCTGGGGCGCGGCGTCGGGCATGAACGCGAACCTCGACGCCTTCGTCACCGGCGCGGCCAACCTCCTGTCCAGCTACGGCATCCCCATCGGCGCCGCCATCGCGGTGATGGGCGTACTCGTGGTCAGCTTCGCCGGCACGACCCTCGATACCGCGACCCGTCTCCAGCGCTACGTGGTGGCAGAACTAGCAGGGGCCGCGCGCCTGCGGCCGCTGGGCAACAAATGGGTGGCAACGTCGATAGCAGTAGTAAGCGCCGGCGCGCTGGCCTTTGCCAGCGGCGCGGACGGCGCGGGCGCACTCAGGCTCTGGCCGGTGTTCGGCGCCTTAAACCAGCTCCTGGCCGGGCTGGCGCTCCTCGTCATCAGCGTGTGGCTCCGGCCGCGCACGAAGTTCTACTGGCTTGCGCTCGGCCCGGCATTGTTCATGCTGGTGATGACCAGTTGGGCGCTGGTAAGGGGCATACTCCAGTACGCCGGGGCCGGCAACTGGCTGCTGTTCGGGGTAAGCGCGGTCTGCCTCCTGCTCGAAGCCTGGATGATTATCGAGACGTTCATCGTCTGGCTCCAGCCCTCCAACCGCATCGCGGCCTGACCCAACGCCGCCCCTCTTCAGTCTATGGCTTGGGACACGATCCGAAATCATCGATGGATTTCGGTCATGTCCCTCGCAGCGCTACTTCAGCACGAGGATGCTGTGCTTCTCACAGATTCAATGAAGCCGCTTCCGCAATCAGCCCATCATCACTTACCGCTGCCGGGGCTGTCACGCTTCGGCGTCAGGGCGAGCTCGAACGATGTGAAGCGTCGGACCACCCGGAACCCGACCCGCTCGTAGACCCGCCGCGCACCGGTGACGTTCTGGTCGTCAACGCTCAGCACCGCCGATTCCATGCCCAGCGCCCGCAACCGCTCCAGCGTGTGGAGCAGCAGCCGTGTCCCGATGCCGCGGCCCCGGTGCTCCTTCAGCACGCCGACGGTGTACACCCCGCCGCGCTTCACTCCGAGCCGCCCGTTCTCCTCGTGCTCGATTGCCATCACAACGTAGCCAACCGGCCGGCCCGACTCGAGCGCGAAGTAACGCTCGATGCACGTTCCGCCATCGCCCTGGTGCCGCACGAACCAGTTGAAGTGCTCAAGCGTGCCCATCGTGAAGTTGTGGTATTCGGCGTACGCCGAGTCCATCAGCCGGTACAGCACCGCGATGTCCTCGTCATTCACCCGCACCGGCGCGAGCTCGACTTCCCGGTTCTCGCCGATGCCTGAGACCGGCGCGAGGTCACGCTCCATCCGGCTGTACGTATGTGACGGCTCGAACCCGTGCTTGCGCAGGAACGCCAGCGCCGCCATATTCCAGTCGCCCGCGCCGTTCTCGGCCCGCCGTGCTCCGCGCTCGCGCAGGCTCGCCAGCGCCCGTTCGAGCAACGCTTTCCCGATGCCGCGGCGCTGCGCCTCCGGCACCACGTACGGCCCGTCAATGAACCCGACCCCGAGTTCCCGGTCTTCGTCACGATAGGAAGCGTCCACCCGCGCCACCACGACGCTGTCCATCTCGGCGAGGAACCGGCCGGCCGCCGAGAACCACGGCCGCTCGCGCTCCCGCCCGAGCTCCTCGACCGTCTCGGGCACGAACTCAGGAGCGCCGGCCCGCGCCCGGTTGTAGGTGCCGACCCACATCTCGTCATCTCGACCCGGTTCGTACCGCCTGATTGACACTTCCGCTGCCATCATTACCTCCAACTGCGAATAGCCCGCGCCGCAGGTGCGCCTGTAGAATTGCTGCTCATCCCTGACACTGTACCCGGGCAACCCCGCCGCGCAACTTCCGGCTTCACCCGAGCTTCTTGTGGCAGAACCACCAGTCGTAGCACTCGTACTGCTTCATACGCTCGGCCGCGGTCTTCTCGTCCCGGGCCGGCGGGATAATGACGTGGTCCTTGAGCAGGGCGTTGTTCGGCCAGTTCGCCGGCATCGCCACTTTGTGGGTATCAGCCACCTGCATCGCCTTGACCATCCGCAGCAACTCGTCGACGTTCCGGCCCAGTTCCTGCGGGTAGTAGAGGATAGTCCGGACCACGCCCGCCGGGTCGACAAGGAACACGGCCCGGACCGTGCTCGGCCCCTTGGCCGGGTGAATAAGTCCCAGGCGCATCGCGACCTTACCGAGGTCATCCGAGATAATCGGGAACTTGATCTCGACATCGAGCTTCTCTTTTATCCACTGCACCCACTTCATGTGGGAGAAGACCTGGTCGACGCTCAGCCCGATGAGCTCGCAGCCGAGCTTCTGGAACTCGTCCGAGCGTTGCTGGAACGCGACGAACTCGGTCGTGCAGACCGGCGTGAAGTCGCCGGGGTGGCTGAACAGCAGGAACCACTTGTCCTTGTAGTCGCCGGGCAGGTTTCTGGGACCGTGCGTCGTGTGCACGGTGATGTCGGGGAACTTGTCGCCGATGAGCGGCATTCCGTTTTCCATGTCTTACTCCTTTCGCGGCCGCTTGAGCGCGATCTACGTCGTTTGCCTCGCTCTCTCTTCCTGGCTCATCCCGGCCAGCCTCTCCACCTGCGCGAGTTCGAGCTTCAGGCCCTGAGCCACGCGGGTGCCGTACTCCTTGTCCGCCTTGTAGAAGAGTGCGGTCTGGCGCAGTTGGATGCGCTGCTGGGCATTGCCCAGGTGCGCCACAATGTTGCCGACAAGGTGCTCGCGCGCAGTGTCGTCCATCACCTTGCGGAACAGGTTGCCGGGCTGGACAAAGTCGTCCTCGGTCTTCGGGTACGGCTTCCGGCCGATGGTACCTGAGAAGTCGATGTCCGGCTCGCCCGCCTTGGAGTCAGGCGCCGGCCCGCCGAACGAGTTCGGCCAGTAGTTGGGACCGCCGCCCAGATTGCCGTCAATGCGCATCGTCCCGTCACGCTGGTAGTTCTCCATCTTCCCGCCGCGCGGCGCGTTGATGGGCAACAGGTGGTAGTTGGGTCCGAGCCGGTGCAGGTGCGCGTCGCGGTAGAAAACCGCCCGCGCCTGCAGCATCTTGTCCGGCGAGAGCGCGAACCCCGGCACCAGGTTGCCCGGGCAGAACGCCGACTGCTCGACCTCGGCGAAGTAGTTCTCCGGGTTGCGATTGAGCACCATCCTCCCGACCGGGATGAGCGGATAGTCGCCGTGCGGCAGCACCTTGGTCATGTCGAACGGGTCGAACCGGTAGGTTGCCGCGTCCCCGGGTTTCATTACCTGGATGTAGACGCGCCACGATGGAAACTCGCCCTTCTTGATGGACTGGAACAGGTCCCGGGTCGCATGGTCCGGGTCCTTTGATATCATTGCCGCCGCCTCGTCGCGGGTGAAGTTCTTCACTCCCTGCTCGGTCTGGAAGTGAAGCTTGACCCAGAAGTAGTCGCCCTTCGCGGTGTACCACTTGAGCGCATGGCCCGAGTAGCCGTTCATGTTCCGGTAGGTCCTGGGCGTTCCGCGGTCCGAGAAGAGAATCGTCACCTGGTGGACCGACTCGGGCGTCAGCGAGAGGAAGTCCCAGAACATGTCCGGGTCCTTGGCGTTGGTTGCCGGGTTGCGCTTCTGGGTATGGATGAAATCCGGGAATTTGATCGCGTCGCGGATGAAGAAGACCGGCGTGTTGTTACCGGTCATGTCGAAGTTGCCTTCCTCGGTGTAGAACTTGACCGCGAACCCGCGCGGGTCGCGCTCGGCGTCGGCCGAGCCCTTCTCCCCGCCCACGGTCGAGAACCGCGCAAACACCTCGGTCTTCTTCCCGATCCGGGAGAGGAAGTCCGCGCAGGTGTACTTCGTCACGTCGTCCGTGACTTCGAAGTAGCCGTGAGCGCCCGCGCCCTTGGCGTGAACCACTCGTTCGGGAATCCGCTCGCGGTTGAAGTGCGACATCTTGTCGTGCAGGTGGACGTCGGACAGCAGCGTGTAGCCCGGGCTGCCGGCGGTCTGGCTGTTCTGGTCGTCCCCTACCGGCTTGCCGAAGTTGGTAGTCAGACGCTTCGGTTCAGTCATGGCTGGTTCCTTTCTACTGATTCATTATTCATAATGATTATGAGTTGTGAGCGCCTTGATTATAGCCGCGGGTCCGGCTCTGTCAAATCAGGCTGTCGGGAACCGGCGCCGGCAGTCCGGACACAGTCCGCATAGCTCCAGCCGCGCGCTGCTTACCGACCAGCCGCGATAGCCGCGCGCCGACTTCGGTAGCGCGGCCGCGACCCGCGCTGTCGGCATGGAGTCCGGCGCGACGTCGAGGATGCGGCCGCAACCGGTGCAGACCAGATGGGCGTGGGGCTCGGTGTTGGCATCGAACCGGACGATTCCGTCGGTGTCGGCGAAACCAACCAGGAGCCCGTTCGCGGTCAGTCGTTTGAGGTTCTGGTACAGCGTGGCGATGCTGACTTTCTGTCCGCGGCGGCGAAGTGACAGCCGTATTTCTTCGGCGCTAAGGTGGTCGTTGCTGTCCTGCAGCCGCGCCAGTATGAGGCGGCTCGCCCGCGTGGACCGCAGTCCGCGGCGGCGCAGCAGTTCGGTGACGGAGTGGTCGTGGGCCTTCAGTAGTCATACTATACAGGCTGGCGGCGGCCGCTTCCAGTCCGGCAGCGCCGAGGAGTGCCGACGCCGCCCCGCCGTCGCGGTCCAGGCTCGGGCGGAAAACGAGGGCAGTCCCAGGGAGGGGACACGTCCTCGGAGCGACGCGAGGAACGCGTCGCGGATGTGTCTACAGCGCCTGCGTCGAACTTCGCGCGGTACAGTCCCTGTTTTCCGCCTCATGTCCCGCGCGCTGTTGTTCCAGCCTGTGGGTGTTGTGCCTGTCGGAGACCAGGGGCGGCAAGCCGGCCCTGGCCGAGGCCGCCGCCAGAGTGTAGACGAAGCTTCCCGCGTTCCCGGAATCCTGCTATACTCAACGGCCGATGCAGCAGTCCCCACCCGTGGCGGTCGCCGGCGGCAATGCCGACCTCCACCCCTGGTCGCTCAGTGCCGAGGAAACCCTGCAGGCGCTGGCCGGCAGCCGCGAGGGCTTGACCGCGGCGCAGGCCGCCGAGCGGCTGCTCAAGCACGGCCCGAACGCACTGCGGGCACGGGACCAGAAGGCCTGGTACCAGCTCCTGGCCCATCAGTTCACGAATCCGATGGTCTACCTGTTGATTGGTGCTGCCGTCGTCAAGGCCTGCTTCAAAGGTTTGCTGGACGCGGCCGTCATCGGCGCCGTTCTCGTCTTTATCGCCCTCCTCGGCCTGCTGCAGGAACTGAAAGCACAACGGGCCATGGCCGCCCTGCTCAAATTGAGTGCGCCCAAGGCAAAGGTGCGGCGTGACGGCCGAACCTCGCTGCATGATGCGACGGATGTGGTGCCCGGCGACCTACTGGTTCTCGAAGCGGGCGACCGCATCGCCGCCGACGCCCGCCTACTGGAAGCCGCGAGCCTCAGAGTCAACGAATCCACATTCACCGGCGAATCGTTGCCGGTCGAGAAGACACTGCCTGCGGTGTCCGGCGACGCTCCGCTTTACGACCGCAGCAACATGCTGTTCATGGGTACGACGGTCAGCCACGGACGCGGGCTGGCTGTGGTTACCTCCACCGGCATGCAGACGGAAATCGGCCGGATCGCTGAAGCAGTAGCCGGGGCTAAGAAAGACCGGACGCCACTGCAGCAGAGCATCGACCGCCTCGCGCGCTCCCTGATCTGGATAGTCATCGGTGCCTGCCTGGTAATCGTCGCTGCCGGCCTGTTCCGGGGTATGGCCTGGACCGATGTCCTGCTGCTGACCGTGGCCGCCGCCGTGTCCGCGATCCCTGAGGGTCTGCCCGCCGCCGTTACCGTAATCCTGGCCGTCAGTGTCAGCCGCATGGCCGCGCGCAACGTCATTATCCGCAGACTCACCGCGGTCGAGACGCTCGGCACCGCGACCGTCATCTGCTCGGACAAGACCGGGACGCTGACGCTGAACAAGATGACCGTCCGCAGCTTGTGGCTCGGCGGCCGGCAATTGAGCGTGACCGGCAGCGGCTACGCGCCGGACGGCGAGTTCCGTCTCGAAGGAAGGTCGGTCGCACCCGACTCCGACCCGGCCCTGCAGCGCCTCCTGCGCGTGGCCGTGCTCTGCAACGACGCACTGCTCAACCGGACGGAGTCGGACTGGGACGTGCTCGGCGACCCCACGGAAGGCGCCCTGCTCACCGTCGGGGCCAAGGCCGGACTCCACAAGGCAGCGGTCGAATCGGAGCAACCCCGGCTCGACGAGATCCCGTTCGAGAGCGAGCGGCAGTTCATGGCAACTCTGCACTCCGAGGACGGACAGCGGACCGCATACGTCAAGGGCTCGGTCGAGAAGCTGCTCGCGCTGTGCGCGCGGGTTGATACCGGCAGCGGCGAGCAGCCGCTCGACGAGGAGGCACGCCGCGCCGTGCTGGACGCCAACCGGACGATGGCCGGTGAGGCGTTGCGCGTTCTGGCGATTGCGGCCGCGCCCTACCCGGTCAGTCTCGGCCGCCTGAATACGGACCGCCTTGCCGGCCGGCTCGTCCTGCTCGGACTCGTCGGGATGATGGACCCGCCGCGCGACGAAGCCCGCCGGGCGATCCAGCGGTGCCAGCAAGCCGGCATCCGCGTGGCAATGATAACCGGGGACAATCCCATCACCGCATCGGCGATCGCGGCCCAGCTTGGCATCGGCCCGCCCGGCGAACCCGCGCTGGTCGGCCGCGAGATTGAGTCAATGTCCGACGATGAACTCCGGGCGGCCTGCCGCGACCGTGATGTCTTCGCCAGAATTGAACCCCTGCACAAGCTCAGGATCGTCAACGCCTTTAAGCAGAACGGCCACGTAGCCGCGATGACCGGGGACGGAGTGAACGACGCGCCGGCCCTGGAGGCCGCGGGCATCGGTATCGCGATGGGCATCACCGGCACCGATGTCGCGAGGGAAGCGGCCGACATGGTGCTCGCCGACGACAACTTCGCGTCCATCGTCGCGGCGGTCGAAGAAGGACGGGCGATTTTCAACCGCCTGCGGAACGTGGTCTTCTTCCTGCTGATGACCTGTACGGCGGAGTTGATGACCATCTTGCTGAGCGTGGCCGCCTACGGCAAATCGCCGCTCGAGCCGATCCACGTCCTCTGGATAAACCTGGTGACCGGCAGTCTTGCCGCCATCCCGCTGGGGCTGGAGCCGGCAACCGGCAGGGAATTGGGCCAGCCGCCCAGGGACCCTGCGGTCGGCCTGATCTTCCCGGGCATGCTCTTGCGCATACTCGTCTTCGGGCTATGCATGTCCGTCCCGATCACACTGGTATTCCACCATGCACCGATCTCGCCGGCGGCCGATCCCCTGACTGCGCACGGCGTCCGCCAAACCATAGCCTTCACGGGCATCGTGATCTTTGAATGGCTCTTCGCCTTCCATGCCCGCTCGCCGGAACAGAACATATGGGAAGTCGGCGCACTCCGCAACCGCTGGCTGATGCTGGCGATGCTGGTCGGCCTCGGCCTGCAGTCGCTGGCCGTCTACCTGCCGCCCTTGGCAGGGTTCTTCCACACCCAGCCGCTGTCGCCGGTCGAACTCCTCTGGGCACTGCTGCCCGGGCTGGCGATAGTGACACTCGAGACGGTACGAAAACTGCTGGCGCCGCGCCTGTTCTCAGCCGGCCAGTGGCAGCGGCTGCGCGGCCCCCGCCACCTGCCCGCCCGCGTCTAGCCCGCCTGTCGGCGGCGTTGCTCAGCGGATCCGGACGCTTGACTTCACCGGTAGAGCCCATAGGATGAGGCTTGTGGCCTTCCCGATACCGTTGCGCGCGACCTCGGTCCCGGCCCATGCGCTGGAATCCATAGACGGCCGGTCTCGTCCGTCGGTTAGCGGCCGGAGCGTAATCGAGCCGGGCGAGCGTCTGCGCAGCCCCTGCAACCCGTTGCTGCCCGGCCTTGGCTTCTGCGACCCGCACGCACGAAGGGCCCCTGACGGCCGCATCTTCGTCTACGCGACCCACGACTTCGCTCCGGAAAACCAGGACTACGAGATGCACGACTGGTGGATATGGTCCACGCGCGACCTCGAGGAATGGACGTTTGAAGGCGCGCTCCGGCCCGAGGAGACCGCCATCGGACTTCCCATGCGTTCGTGCTGGGCAACCGACGCGCTCTTGGCCGACGGCCAGTGCTGGTGGTACCTCTCAGACGGCCCGGACCGCATCCGGGTAGTGCACGGCGCCGGCCCGACCGGCCCCTGGCGTGACGGCGGGCCCGGACCGTTGGTGGACCGGGGTCTCGTCTCGTCCAGCGCTCGCGACCCGCACGTGTTCACCGATGACGACGGCTCGGAATGGTTGGTGTTCGGCACCTGGGACTACTACTTGGCCCGCCTGTCTTCGGACCGTGTCTCCCTAGCCTTGCCGCCGCAGCGCATCGAAATCCGAAGCCCGCAGGGACCCTACGGCCCGGGCCGGACTGACGACAAGCCGTCGCTGCATCGGCACGGCGGTTACTACCACCTGACGTGGGGCTGCTTCGCTGCCCGGTCGCGTGCCCTTCCTGGCCCCTATGACTGCGACGGCTGCTTTCTTGACCGGTCCCTCGCCGATGCGAAGCCTGCCAGTCCTACGGCAGAACCGCCATTCTCCGAGGCCCAGCAGTTCTTCATGGACCGGCACGGCTCGTTCTTCGTCCATGACGGCCGCTGGTACTTCATCGGCAACGACTTCAGCCGGCCGGGCGCTACGCCGTACTTCCGCGACAGCGTCATCGTGCCGGTCGAATACCGCGCCGACGGCCGCATAGCTCCGGCCCGGCTGACGCGTTCCTGGCGCTGACCAACGCCACGCGGATAGACTCCACCCGACGCGGGGCGGCAAAGGCCAAACAGCGGAAGCCGGGGCGGGACTACAGCCGCACGGTCACGCCCGCGACCGCGTAGTGGAACAGCGCGAAGCCATACACCTCATCCGCGTCCGAGCCGCCTTCGAGCACCCGATACCCGACGCGCGCGTCGACCCGGTCGCCGAAGCCGATTCTCAGGGCCGCAGTCACATCCTCGGCCCGCCCCTGGGGTACGCCGAGAGCATCGCCGTCCAGCACCAGCCCGACCCTTGGACCGAGTGACCAGTCGGCCCGGAAGCTGACAATCGGCACGAACCCGGTGTTCGTCTTGCTTGCGCCCGGCAGCATGACGTGCCGGTAGTCGAGGCTGATTTCAGCGTCCCGGACCTTGGCCGTCAGCCCGAGGTCCAACCGGAACCGCCGGGCGCGCACCAGTCCGTAGCGGTACGTCAGCCGGTACGAGTCAAACCGGTACAGCCCCTTCAGCTCATTCTCCCCGGCGGGGAAAAGCGTGCCCGCAAAGAGCACGTCACGGTTCAGGGTTCCGCGGGACTCCACCCGCAGCGGCGCAACCAGCACGCTGACCCAGTGCCGGTCCCCGAAGGTCTTGCTCAGCCGTGCCCGAAACCCCAGCGCGGTCCGGGCGTGCAGGTCTTCCGTCAGCGAGAAGAGCGTTCCGGTATTACCTGGAATCCGCACGTCGTTGTAGCCGCTGAATACCGGCCCGGCCTCGACGTCCACGTACCAGTGGGCAACCGCCGGCGCCACGAGCGCCAGCACTAACAGACAGGAGAATCGCTTCATCTTGTGCCTCCGTATTGCACCGCAAGTCTGCCACACCATTCGGCCGTAGTCAACCCGGCCGTCCTCTGGCCATGACGCCGCCGGCCGCAGATGGCCATCTCGCCGACGGACAGCTTGTTCTCCGAACCGAGGTTGGCGTCGACCCGGCGCAGTATCTCGGCCGCGGGCGGCGGGGTAGCGCCGCGTAGGGCAAACGCGTCGAGCAGGAGGCCGCATGGTGCTGAGCGTGGACGACCAGAACGTAACCTGCGCCCGGCTGGTGTACGAGCGGGTCGGATTCAGGCTGGTGCGGCAGTTCCTGTCCGTACAAGCGGGCGCTGTAGCGCCCTGCTACCGGCGCAGCGAAGCTTTGGAGAAAATGATGTCGGGGATCCGGACGTCGAAGCGGATGGAGTCGAGGACGAACTCGGTCCCCTCTCCGGCCTTGAGCGCATCCTTGAATGAAACGCGGTCAGCGACCCAGCGGCCCTGGTGCTGTGAGACGCTCTTCACTTCCGTGGTCTTGAGCAGCTTGCCGCTCTTGGCATAGCGGTTCTCCCGCAGCGGCACGTACCGCTCCTTGTCCACCCATGTCTTGCGCGAGTGGTAGCTGACGTCCGTTGACTTGGCCGTCAGCTCGACAACCCAGCACTTGCGCCCGAGCACGGTATCCTCTCCCGCGACCGAAGCGTAGTACTGGTCAATGAGCTTGTGGTCTTCCATCATGTCTTCGTACGACAGGTCGGAGCCCATCACCGACTGCCTGAGCATGTGCCCGGATATCTTGATGGTGCGGTCGGTCGACGGCGTGTAGACCCAGAGTTCGTTTCCTAGCTTGAGCATCTTGGTGCCGGCGTCGCGCGGCGGGTACAGGAACTCGGTGAATGACTTGTCCGCACCCTCGACCCAGGACTTGGCCCGTACCGTCCGCGTGTTTCGGGTAAGATGAATGACCATCTCGGACACCGCAATCCGGGTGTCCGCGTAGTTGTTCTCGTCTACTTTGTTCAATATCCACTCGCCGCTCGGCGCCTCCGCGGCCAGGCACAAGCACAAGCTCAAGCACAAAGCATAAACCCAGTACCTCATTGTCCTCTGACTCCTAACTGCTAACTCCTAACTACCTAACTCTTTGGCCAGCATCGCCGTCTGCCGCTTGTACACGCCGAGGCCGGATATCGCCGCGCCGAGGAAAGTGGCAATCAGGCCGGGGAGAAATCCGACGATGTAGCTCATCGGCGCGATGCGCGCGCGGATTACGTCGCCGATTACCATCGTCGCGTTGCGCATCATCCCGGCGACATTGAAACCGACCTCCTGCAGGTAGAAGCTGAAACCGAGCCCGATGGCGGTTCCGATTGCGGAACCGACCAGGCCGACAAGGAACGCCTCGGCCAGCAGCGAGCGGTAGACTGCCCCCTTCGACTCGCCGATTGCGAGCCTGACCCCGATTTCGCCATAGCGGCGCAGGCTGCCCATCAGGCCGGCGTTCCAGAGCACAACCGACATCGCAACGATGAATATGATAAGGATGAGGGCCGCGGCCCAGTCGAGGAGACTGAACATCGAACCGAGACCGCTGGCCGTGCGCATTGTCTCCATCTCCGGCGCGTACTCGTTCTCGCCCGGATGCGCCGCGTTGAACTCTGACGCAAGTCGCGTCGCCAGCTTGTCATCGTACTGCTCGCGCGGCAGGAACCCGAGTATCTGGTCGGCCGCATCGGGCATGTCCAGCGCCTGCTGAATCTCTTTGATGTCGCAGAGCATCGCGCCCCGGTCCATGGCGAGTATTCCGAACCGCACCGTGCCGCAGAGGATGAAGTTCCATGTCGCGATGCTGCCGTTCATCGTGGAAGAGACCAGCGTCACCTTGTCTCCGAGCCTGACCCCGAGCCGGCGCGCGAAGTCGTCGGACAGGAGCACCTCGCCCGACGCGGACGGCAGGTGCCCGGTGACGAGCGACTTCTCGATCCTGAGTATCTCGCGCTCCGGGCTCGCCTCGGACAGGTCAACAGCCAGGCCCGCGGCGGGCGACTGCACCCGCGTGTTGCCGGTCGAGTCAGGCACGTCCACCAGACCTCCGAACCGCGTGCGTGGGGTCCACGTGACTTCGGGAAAGTCGCGCCTCAGTCCCGCGAGCACGCTGTCCACGCCTAACAGGGCGAGGTCGTTGGACGCATCTGTTCCGGCCTTGGCATAGGCGCGGGTGGTCACGCGCAGGTGCCCGGTGACGAAGCTCGACATCACCCGGAACATCCCGTCCATCGCGCCGCGCTGGTAGGCGTCCAGCACGACGACCAGTGAGACGCCGATGGCGCAGGTGAGCAGCGGAAAGAGGCTCCGCGACCGGTCGCGGAACAAGCCCTTGGCGAGAAAAGCTAGCATACGACCGCCCTGCGGACGGAAGTCCGAAGTCCGAAGCTCGAATGACGATTGAAGCTCGAGTGCGCCAAGTCCGGTCCGTCTCCAGTTTTCACTCTTCTCTCTTCACTCTTCACCCTTCTCCTCACGTTCCTCTCCCTGCCAACGCGTCGGTCGGCTTGAGCTTGGCTATCTTGCGGGTCGGGAGCCAGGCGACGAACGCGGTGACGAGGAACACAAGCACGGTCGTGCTCAGTATCAGCCCGGCGGTGAACGTCGGGTACAACTTGTCACCCAGGGAAAATCCCCACGAGTCGCCGCCCGGGACGGCGAAGCCGTTGCGTTGCAGTGAGTAGAACAACGGCGCACCATACGCCATTCCGAGTACGGCGGCGAGGATACTGTGGAGCGCGCCTTCGAGCGTGAACATCACGATAACCTGGACCCGCGTCATACCCAGCGCTATGAGCATCCCGATTTCGCGGCGGCGCCGGAACACCGAGAGCACCTGCGTGTCGAATATGGCGAGCATCGCCAGCAGGAAGAGGACGGTGAACATTATCACCTGGCCCACGGTCTTGGTCTTCACCATCTGGCGCAGGTCCGAAAGCAGGAATTCCGGTCCCCGGAAGCTCCAGCCTTCGACTGCCGGCGGTTTGCGCTCGTCCTTAGCCACGGTGACGATGGTCGCCTCTCCCTCCATGCCGGCCAGTTCCCGCAGACGGGCGAGTGGCATCCAGACTTGCCCGACGTCAATGGTGCTGACGCTGGTCTGCATTATCTCGACCACCCGGCCGTCGCGTGCGTCGAACGCACCGTCGGCGTCGCGCCACTGAACAGTGACCTGGTCGCCGACCTCAAGGCCGGTCGTGGCCGCAGTGCGGTTGCCGATGAGCAAGGGCAGTTCCTCAGCGGTATCGGCCAGCGCTGCCGTCGGGAGGGCGACGACCTTCTGCGCCGGGTCGATGCCCTTGAGCAGCACCGGTTTGATGCGGCCATGCGGGTAGATGCTGCCCGCCACGACGAGTATCGGCGCGGCCTTGCCCGCCCGAGCGAGCGATTCGAGCGCAGATGGTGTCGGCGCGTGCGCGTCTTCGAGGGTCAGCGGGTCGTAGGCATCGTAGTCCTTCTGCCAGTACTGGCCGCCGCCGAATTCAAACGCGACTGAGGCATCCTCGGCCTGCTTGTTCATCCCTTGCATCATCCCCTGACCAAAGATGATGGCCACGAAGGCGAACGACAGGGCGACCGCGTTCAACCATGTGCGGATGCCCGCGCCACGCAGGTTGCGGATGGCGAGCTTCAGAATGGTCATGGCCGCGCCGCCTCCGACAGGCGGCAAACCCGAAGTCCGAAGCTCGAAGACCGATTCAAGTCCGAAGCTCGAATGACTGAGGCCGCCGTCACTTCTAGCTTCACTACTCTAGCTTCTGGCTTCTGACTTCGCCCGGCTCCAGAGTTCTGTCCTCCGCCACCCGGCCGTCAACTAGCGAAACCTTGCGCCGCAGGTAGCGTATTACCTTCTCGTCGTGCGTGGAGAAGATGAAAGTTGTGCCGAGGTCGCGGTTAAGTCCGACCATGGTCTGGAGTATCTTGTGCGAGTTCTCGGCGTCGAGGTTGGCGGTCGGCTCGTCGGCGAGCACGAGTTCCGGCCGCTTCACCACCGCCCGCGCAATCGCGACTCGCTGGCTCTCACCGCCCGATAACTGGGTCGGCCTCGACTTCGCCCGGTCGGCCAGGCCCACCCACTCAAGCGCGTCGGTTACCTTCCTACGCCGCTCAGCAGAAGACAGGCCGAGCAGAAGCAGCGGGAACTCGACGTTCTCGTACGCGGTGTAGACCGGCAGCAGGTTGAAAGTCTGGAATATGAAGCCGATATGCCGCGAGCGGAGTGACGCAGCCCGCACCGGTGAGAGACTCTCAACCCGCTCGCCCAGCACCGTGGCGCTGCCCGAGGTCGGCGTATCGAGCGTGCCGATGATGTTGAGCAGCGTTGTCTTACCCGAACCGGACGGCCCGACCAGCCCGGCGAACTCGCCGCGTCGGAACTCCAAACTCACTTCCTTCAGAGCCACCAACTCGGTCCGCCCGACGTGAAACTTCCTGACCAGCTTGTCGGTACAAACCACCACGCCGTTCTCCACTACGCCTCCGTTCTTCACTCTCTCCCTATCTCCCTTTCTCCCTCACTCCCTCTGCCTTCAATGATTGAACACCACGTCCACGCGTACACCCTTGCCGGCAACTCCTGTCGCAGGTCCGGTCGCGGAGGCGGGAGCGCTATCCGGATTCCAGAATGCCCCGACGCTGAATACCCAGTTGTCGAGCGTCCGCTGCCAACCGACATAGCTGTACGGGTATTCATTCTTCCAATCATAGTAGACCATTCCCCGCAGATTGTCCAGCAGCCCAAGCGGGAAGCTGACCATCAAGGCCGAGAACTGTCCGTACTGCCCAGAGCCGAACGGTTCGTCGGCAGCACCGACCACCATGTGCTCGACTAGTACGCCAAGCCCGGAGCCGATGCCGAACGTGTAGTCCGCGCCGACCATGGCGGCGCGCATCCACACTGGCGGGTCTTCCTCTTTGTCAATCAGGTTGCGCGTCGTTCGGGATAGCGTACCCTCGATCCACAGCCCGACGCCGATGTCCACCTTCGCGTCGAATCCCAGCCGGTCCTCGTCCTGTCCATCGAGCAGCACATAGTTCTTCGACACCTGGCTGAAGTCGACCGTCCGATGGTGGTACGTCGCAGCGACCTCGCCCCGTGGTACAGGCAACTGCGCCCGGCCACCAAACTCCGGCTTCCAGCGGACCGAACCCAGCTGCTCCCATCCCTTGGGCGAGCTGTTGCCGAGCAGGCCCCAGACCCAGAAGTTGATGTTGTTCTGGAAGTAGTAACGCGCGAGCAGGCCGTAGACGCCGTCGGTCAGTTCCAGCGGATCGCGCGGGTCAACCCGGTCGAACCACATCAACGGTCGGAGCAGCGTTGCCGAGCCGAAGTTGATCTTCTGCAGCCCGGCGCGAGCCTCGAACTGCGCGGATGACAGTCGAACAGACCCGCGGTACGGCTTGATGCGAGCTTCGACTTCTGGCCGGTCGAGCGTGCGGGCATCGGCAGACACAAATCCGTTGACCGACGCCTCAACGTCGAAGCCGAACTCCGTGCTGACGGGAAAGGAGAGACGCACCTCGGGCAGATAACGCAACCCGGCCAGACCCAGGAACGACGTGTCCCAACTTGCGCCCAGCCAGCCCGACGCCCGGCCGTGCAGGCTTGCCTCAAGCCCGTACGCCGACGAGATGGCCGCCAGCATCAGTGTCAGCAGGACGATGCGCGTTCCCCGCCCCGCGGTCATCATTCTAGCGGCCCGGCGCGCCCGCTGCAGACGCTGATGCAGTCCGGGCCAACGTACTGCATCGGCGATTGCCGAGTGAAGGTCGTACGCCCAATGCTCGCGAACAGACGCGTCTGCAGGAAGTAGCCGTGTGCATCCGGTCCGGTCACCGCCGGTCGAGATGCAATCAAGTGACACGTCGTGAAGCCCATCATAGCCGCCGAAAAGAGGCGAATAGGAACCGCAGCGGCTCGCGGACTCGGCGTGACTTCCTGGTACGCACCAGCGATATTCTCCAAGGGAGCCCGGCTCACCCTGCAAGTGTAGCGAGACATTGCCTCGCCGCAACTATAGCTGAAGCCGAGGAGCGGCTCGCGCCGCCCCTCGTATCTCAGGCTTGGGACACGATCCGAAACCTCATGGGTTTCGGTCATGTCCCGCGCGTGCTATTTCAGCACGTAGATGTTGTGCTTCTCGCAGACGTCGTGGAGCTGCTTCGGCCACACGGTGACCGTCACTTCCCCGAAGTGTGCCTTGCGCAGCAGGAGCATCTGCAGCCGGCCCTGGCCGATGCCGCCGCCGATGGACAGCGGAATCTGGTCTTTCATTATCATGCTGTGGTAAGGCAGTGAGAGCCGGTCGAGCTGGCCCGACAGCTTGAGCTGTTCCTTCAGGGTCTCCTTGGTGACGCGGATGCCCATCGAGGAAAGCTCGTGGCGGCGCTGGGTCAGGTGGTTCCAGGTCAGGATGTCGCCGTTCAGTCCGTGCGTGTCCTTGCCGGTCATTGACGAAGTATCGGTGACCCAGTCGTCGTAGTCCGCGGCGCGCATCTCGTGCGGGTACCCGTCCTTCAGGACCCAGCCGATACCGATGATGAACACGGCCGGCGAGTAGTCATTGAGGATACGGGTCTCGCGCTGCTTGCGCGGCAGGTCCGGGTACCGCTCGAGGATCTCCTCGGCGTGGATGAAGGGCAGGTCCTTGGGCAGGTTCGGGAAACGCGGGTCCTTCAGTTGCGGGTACATCTGCTGCACGAAATCCTCGGCCCCGGTGATGACCTTCCAGATTCTCCGGACAATCATCTTCAGGAACTCGAGGTTCCGGTCTTCCTTCGTGATGACGCGCTCCCAGTCCCACTGGTCGACGTAGGACGAGTGGTCGTGGTCGAGGAAGTAGTCCTTGCGCACGGCCCGCATGTCGGTGTTGATGCCTTCGCCGACGTTGCAGCCGTACTGCGCGAGCGCCCACCGCTTCCACTTGGTCGCGGCCTGGACAACCTGAGCGTTTATGCGCTTGGGGATGCCGAGCCCGCACGGGAAGTCGACCGGCGTCCTCGAGCCGTCGCGGTCGAGGTTATCGTTCATGCCGCTCTCCTTCTCGACGATGAGCGGCACCTGCACCATCTGGAGGTTCAGGGCCTCGGCGAGACCGTCCTCGACGTAACGCTTGATCGCGTAGATGGCCTTCTGCGTTTCCTTGTTGTCGAGTATCGGCCGGTAGTTCACCGGCAGAATCTTGTCAACTGCCTCGTAGGTGCTGATGCCCGGACCCGCGAGGTCCGCAGCCTTGCCGGTCTTGCCCGGCGTGGGCATGAACTTCGAGGCCTTCTTCGGCGCCTTCTTGGCGAGCTTCTTTACCGGTTTCTTCACCGGCTTCTTTGCGGCCTTCTTGGCCAGCTTCTTCTTTGCCATTGTGCTATCTCCTTGGGAAATGATTACTTACGGCCTTGTTTCGCCCCCGCATCACCGAGGCAACCTTGAGGCCGAACGGGTATTTGGTCGGGCTAGCCGTTTGCAGAGCCGGACAGAATAGCCAAGGGCGTGCGAGTGTCAAGGACAGGAGACAAGAGAGCCAGAAGTGACCGAGGTATCAAGGGATCGAGTGGCGGAACCCAAGGCGAAGTCAGAAGCCCGTCGCTGGTCGCCAGTCGCTGGTCCCAAGTCTGTCCCTCGTCTGTTTGACACTGCGAGGCGCGGTGCTACAATGGCCTTCGTTCCGGCTGGATGAGGCCGGAGCGAAGTTGTTTTCAGGAAGCATTCGGCTTTGAGGACAGTCCCCGTAGGGACAGTCCCCTTCTCAGGAGGAAGCATGAAAGCGCCGACCGCCCGCGAAGTCATGGCCCAAGTCAGGAAAGACCGCATCGGGTTCGCCCAGCTCTGGTTCACCGACGTCCTCGGGTTCCTGAAGGGCGTGACCATCCCAATCGCCCAACTCCCCCGCGCCCTCGAGGGCGGCATGGCCTTTGACGGCTCGTCCATCGAAGGCTTTGCCCGTATCGAGGAGTCGGACATGGTCGCGAAACCTGACCCGGCGACGTTCGCCATCCTGCCGTGGGAAGTCCAGGGCGCTCGCGCCTGCCGCATGTTCTGCGACGTCCAGTCGCCTTCCGGTGCGCCGATTGCGGCTGACCCTCGCTTCATCCTGCGCCGTGTCCTGGACCGGGCGAAGAAGCTGGGCTTCACCTGCTACTGCGGCTGCGAGATGGAGTCATTCTACTTCAAGAACGACAAGTCGCCTGAGTTCCTCGACCTGAACGGCTACTTCGACCTCACGCCTACCGCCATCGCCGAACGGGTGCGTCACGACTCGATTGACGCGCTGGAGAAGCTCGGCGTGCAGGTCGAATACAGCCACCACGAGGTCTCGCAGAGCCAGCACGAAGTCGACCTGCGCTACACCGACGCGCTGACCATGGCCGACAACGTCGTCACCTACCGCTTCGTCGCCCGCCAGGTCGCGCAGAAGAACAACGTCCACATCAGCTTCATGCCCAAGCCGGTGTTCGGCGTCAACGGCTCCGGCATGCACGTCCACATGTCTCTGTTCAAGAACGGCCGCAACCTCTTCTTCGACGGCAAGTCGCCGATGAACATCTCGGACACGGCGCGCCACTACGTAGCCGGCCTCTTGCGCTACGCCTCCGAACTCACCGCGGTCACCAACCAGTGGGTGAACTCCTACAAGCGGCTCGTGCCCGGGTACGAGGCGCCGGTCTACATATCATGGGCCCAGATGAACCGCTCGGCCCTGGTGCGCGTGCCCGCGTTCGACAAGAAGCGGCCCAACTCCGCCCGGGTCGAGTACCGCTCCCCTGACCCTGCCTGCAACCCCTACCTGGCATTTGCCGTCCTCATCGCCGCGGGCCTCGACGGAGTGACGAACAAGCTCAAGCTCGGCCCGCCGACCTCGGATAACATCTACCGGATGACTCCTGAAGAACGCAAAGCTGCGGGCATCGGGTCTCTGCCCTCAGACCTCCACGGCGCGGTGCACGAAGCCGAGGCCAGCCCGTTCGTACGCGCGGCCCTTGGCGACGAAATGTTCGAGAGTTTCATCCGCAACAAGAAACTGGAGTGGGATGAGTACAAGATGCAGGTAAGCGAGTTCGAAATCAAGCGCTACCTGCCCATCCTCTAGCGCCGACCGGGCACCGCGCAGCGCGTCCGCCGCCATTGCCCCGCGGGCGCCGAACGCTGCCCCTCTCCGCAGCGGGCGGGTCGATTGGGACGTGCCAGACTATCGCGGGCCGGCAGGTGAGTCGTACCGCAGGCTCACTCCCCGCCGCGCCTTGTCGCCGGTATCGAATCGGGTGCCTGTCGGTCCGCCCTCGGCTTACGGCTCACGGCTTACAGCCCCTGCGAATCTGCAATCTACAATCTGCAATCTGAAGTGCCTATGGCCGTTAGCTGTTAGCCGTAGGCTGTTAGCCATCGACTCAGCCGTGTCAATAATCATCTACTGCGGCTGCAGAATTCCCCTGTCACATTACACCAGGCCGTGTTGTCTGCGCCAGAGCAAGCTGACTCGGTACGAACACGCGGATACGTTCCGATGGAAGCCCGCCTCCCCAAGCTCATCGCTCAACCCTTCTCCTGCCTGCCTGCGGGGCGCGAGTTTCCGTACGAGTCGGTAGCGACCGTACCATCTGACCCAACTCCGGGCCATCCGGTCTTCCGCATTGGACCAGTGCGGGTTACGTGGCCCCCGCAGATTGCGGGAGTGCGCTATCTTGAGTATTGCCACGCGAATAGCTTCAAGAGAGTGAGCATCAGCGTGACGCAACTGCAGGCCGCCGATCCGCCCGGTTCGATCAGTCCGACGGCTCAACTCGGACCGGCACGCGATGGCCGCAGCCTTCCAATGAGGAAACCTGCCATCTTGAACCATCATGGCATATCGCTCAGCGACACGCAGCTCTCTCGGGGTGAGAGACGAGTGATACCGGGGAACGCCCGTCGCACTGGCCCTCCTTATTAGAGCATCGAAAACTGCCTCGTAGGTACGAGCACCGCCGAGGGCCCGATGACAATCGCGCGCCGCCTCGCGGGCAAGACGATAGCGACGGTCAAGCAGCAGCCCCACGTAGCGCTGCAGAATTCTTGTCTCGGTCGTGGTCCATCGTCGCTTCGTCCACGGCCCTCCCAGCCTGCGGGCTTCCTTGTAGACGTGCCAATGCACGCCATCAAACTGGCGCGGACGGTTTGACTTGCGCGCCAGCTCTCGCTGACACGCTCGCGCCGCTGGCCCGATGCTGGCATACTTGCCGGCCCGGCAGGCGCACGCAAATCGGCGGGCGGCCCGCAGCTCCTCATCGCTCCAGAAGTGGTGGGGCCAGGTCAGGTTGCGGCCCTTGACGGCTTCCATCAGCCGAACGTAGACGGCCTGAACGCCACGCGCTGTCGGTCGTGGGAGCGGGCAGTCAGGACTGGCTCGCAGCCTTTCCAGTTCATGGTGGCACTCACGCGCGGCCACGACGAGAGAATCGTAGCGCTTCAAGCGCATGGCCTCGACGAACCGCTCGATGATGCGGTTCTCAGGCTCCAGCCAGTGATTGTATGCCGGAGGGAGACCGGCCCGTTTCCTGCGGGCATCGATAGCAAACTGGACGGCCGCCACGGTTCTCCGAAAGCCGGGCCCGCCGGGGACCGACTGCCTGCGCCGCAGGGCTTCGAG
>DDXO01000078.1 GCA_002347155.1 Caldifarciminota bacterium UBA2258 | reverse complement strand
CCCCTTAAGTTAGCGCATATGGGGGAACACCCTAGAGGCCATCAGGCTGACGGGCTTCAGCCGCAGGCACTTCTTTCGCCTGCTCCGCAAACACAACTTGGACCGCAACAGCGACTGACGTCGGCGGCGAGTAGTCCCGACCCGCCAGTAGCCTCTGCAAGACAATCCTTCGTCTTGAAGAGTGCCATGAGATGGCACCAAACGGGCATTCATGGCACTCCTGTCGCAATCCATTGAAGGGAAGTCACTTACCTGCTTCTCGGGTTGTCCCAGTTTGGGCGTATAATGGCACTACTACATTCCTCTCGCTGAGTCCAAAAACCAAGCAACTAGCTAGCCCGCCGTAGCTTACGCTGCGTGCCTCCCGCTGGCACGTTTCGTGTGTAGGCGCAAGTGTGATGTCAGTGCAGACAAGAGACTTTGTCGATGTAGCCGCGAGATCTCGCGAGCTTGGTTGCCGCGTCCCGGTCAGATTGGCGCTCCTTCCCGGCGACTTCTCCACTGCGGCCAATGTGGGCGAGTTCGTCTTTCACCCGGCCACACCGCATGTCCGCTCAGCTTGGCAGCGCGTCGGCCTTGAGGACGAAGGTCCCGACCACGCGCGGGACACGCCTGGCGAAAATGGGGACTGTACCGCAGCACAGCCGATGGGCTGCTCCGAGGGACTGTCCCCTTTTTCGCGTCCCCAAGCGGGGCGAGGAACCCGGACCCAAATCCCTAGTCCCCAACCCCTAGCCCCTTTTTCCAACGGTGTCCCTCTGGTGGCATTCTTCGGGTCCGGCCTGCTGACCGGTCCGGAATGGTGCCTGGCCGTCGCCTTGGGCCTAGTCTCAAGGGTCCTTGCACTACATCCTGCCTGCGCAAGTCCCTGGGAGGTCCGGTTCCATGCCGTTGTCGGGCGGCCGAGTGGCGGCTGCGTCTGCATAGAGTATCAGGGAGATGCGTTCGGGATTGTCGCGCTGACAAGAGACGTGCGGCGGATCTGGGCGGATAGATGAGTCGAGGACTAATGGGCAGCATGAAACTCGCGGTCCGGACCAGTCAGTTTCAAAGACGAACTCCATGCTGCCCGCAAGACTGTGGCCGAGATCTAGAAATCACCAAGCAGGCGACGGCAAGACTATGAGCGGTTTTCAACCGCCGGTGCCTTCTGGCAACGGTAGTCAAGGCTGGTTCTGCTTGCGGCACCGGGTACGAGGTCCCTGGGGCACTCCAAGGTGCTCGGAGTGCGCCCTGAGTAAAGAACCACAAAGGAGGTTTTGATGCTCAAGAAACTCACAGTAATCTGCGGGCTCTTGCTCGCAGCGACGGCAGCCATGGCTGACCTTCCGTGGCCATGGATGCCGATGGACTCAACGCCCTTCCCAGTCGGTGAGGGCGCACACATCACCTACGGTAGCGACCGCATATGGGGTATGTTCCCCACGGAAGATAGCTCTAGAACGTTTGTCTACTACTACTACCCGCTCCCGGACTCAGGGGATACTGCCGATCCCAACGTAGGCGAATGGTGCTCTCTCCCTGGCGACAATTCTAGGTGGTTTGGCTGGACTCAGGCCTACACTGGAATGACATACCAATGGGAGAAAGCGCTGTACGTGATCGGGGCCGACACCAGCGACCCCGAAGAACCCCCAGATGGGTACCTGGATTGGTACTCCCTGGAACGTGATACGTGGCTCATCTACGACATCGACGAAGAAGATGAGTTTGTCCTCGATGAGGGTGCCTGCATCGCCTACGCGCCGAACCCGGGATATGGCTCGGCCAATCAGGTAGAGGGCTACATATACTGCCTGCCCGGCGGTGGCACAGAGTTCTGGCGCTACTCGATTGAGCCCGATACGGACATCGTGGCTTCGGGCATCTTCCCGCCGAATGGCTCAACCATCGCGGACCAGACGCCGCTGTTTCGGTGGACCGGCGGCGCGATCCAGTACCGGTTGCAGGTCTCGACCGACCCTACCTTCAGCTCTGCACCCCCGGTGATAGACACGGTCGTCTCCGCGACAGAGTACCAGACCAATAGCAAGCTCGCCAACGACACGTACTATTGGCGCGTCGGGACTCCCAACGGCCTCGACTGGACTTGGGCCACTCCTGCGCTCAGCTTCACGCTCCAAGGTGGGTTCGAAGAGTTCGATCCCATCCCCGAGGGTGTCGCCAAAGGTGCGGCGATGGCGTACACGGCGTTCGACGAGGTCCCATCCATCTACGTGCTTCCCGGCTATAGGAACGACGTCGATAACACGTCCTTCTGCAGGTGGGACATCGACGCAGAGGAGTGGGACAGTCTCCCGAATTCGCTAAAGGCCCAGGCCGTCGGCACGTCGCTGACCAGCCGCGACCCGGTTACAGGGAGTCCCGGGTGGTTTGCCGTGGCAGCCGCGTTCGGTCAAACTGGTACCGGCAGCCATCCGTATGGCTACGGCGGCCAGTGGTGGGAGTACGACTCTGCCGCCTTTGAGGAATTTCCGAGGACGCTCGGCCCTGGTGCCACATTTGTCATGGGTCCGGATCCCTGGTGCTACCTGACAACCGGTGCGCCGTACGTGGGCGGGGACCCCACCAACTACTTCTACGCAATAGACCCCGAGCGTATGAAGCGCAAGCACAGGGGAGGTTCGCAGGCCGGTGATGTCCATGCCGGAAGCCGGCGCGCGCAGGTCATCACCTCAAACCGCGGTATCGAGGTCGAGTATCAGTTGCCCGCTGCCGCGTGCGTGCGCGCCACCTTGCACGACGCCCTAGGGCGACAGGTCGGCGTGCTCGACGTCGGTAGCCAGCAGCCCGGCATGCACCGGCTGAGCTGGAGCGGTGATAGCCAAGGCCGCAAGCTGAGCGCCGGGGCCTACTTCGTGCT
>DDXO01000020.1 GCA_002347155.1 Caldifarciminota bacterium UBA2258 | reverse complement strand
CTCAGTCCTCAGTCCTCAGTCCTCCTCCCCCAGTCCCTCATCCCCCGCCCCCAACCCCTCGCCCCTCGCCCCGTCTCTCCCGAACCGTCCTCCGGCCCTCTGTCCCGGCTGCCCGCACACCGGCATCTTCTGGGGCCTGCAGAAGCAGAAGGTCATCGTCGGCGGTGACATCGGCTGCTACACCTTGGGCGGCCTGCCACCGCACAGTGCGATGGACACCTGCATCGATATGGGCGCCTCGGTTTCCTTCGCGCACGGCTGCGACAAGGCGCTCGGTAAGACCGACCCGCGCCGGCGCATCGCCTTCATCGGCGACTCCACGTTCTTCCACTCCGGTATCACCGGCCTCATCAACACGGTCTACAACCAATCCAACGTAGTCACCATCATCAGCGACAACCGGACTACCGGCATGACCGGGCACCAGAACCATCCCGGCACCGGCCAAACCCTGATGCGCAGAATCGGGCACGTCATAAAACCCGAGGAGATTGCCAAGGCGTGCGGAGTCAAGAACGTGGTCGTCGTGGACCCATACAAGGTCAAGGAAACGCGCAAGGTCGTGCGCGAGCTGCTCGCTAAGGATGAGCCGGCAGTCATCATCAACCGCCGCGCCTGCGCCCTGCACATCCGGCTGCAGAACCCGCCCTACAAGGTAGACCCGGACAAGTGCAACGGCTGCAAGACCTGCATCAGCCTCGGCTGCCCCGCCCTGTCGTTTGGAAAACAGGGACTGTCCCGCGCTGAGTCCGACGCAAGCGCTCCGGGGGACTGTCCCTCGTTTTCCGAACCGAAGGCCTTCATCGAGCCAACCCTCTGCGTCGGCTGCGGCATGTGCGCCGACGTCTGCCCGCAGTCCGCAATCGCCTCCTCATCCCCCAGTCCCTCGTCCTCCGGAGGTGCCTCATGAACATCCTCGTCTGCGGTGTTGGCGGCCAGGGCGTCATCCTCTTCTCAAACATCGTCTCCGACCTCGCCATCGCTGCCGGGCTCGACGTCAAGAAGTCCGAAGTCCACGGCATGGCCCAGCGCGGCGGCTCGGTCACCAGCCACATCCGCTACGCCCCGAAGGTCTACTCGCCCCTCATCGAGGAAGGCACGGCTGATATCATCGTGGCCTTTGAGATGATGGAGGCGCTGCGGTACATCCACTT
Source organism: Caldifarciminota bacterium UBA2258 (assembly GCA_002347155.1). GTDB lineage: Bacteria > Hydrothermota > Tepidihabitantia > Tepidihabitantales > Tepidihabitantaceae > UBA2258. The sequence goes on along the minus strand of DDXO01000020.1, from coordinate 3,715 downwards.
CCTTGGTCCCAAGGGACGGCTCATCTACGACACCCATCGCATCGACCCGCTCCCGGTCTCAATCGGTGCGGTCGAACGCCCGACCGACGAGCAGCTCGAAGAACGGCTCAAAGCCAGCGCCCCTGACCGGCGCGCGGTCCCGGCCTTTGCCACCGCGCTCAAACTCGGCAACGCCCGGGTCCAGAACACGGTCATGCTCGGGGCCATCTCCTGCCTGCTCGACTTCCCCGAGGATGCCTACAAGCAGGCTATCACGCGCCTGGTCAAACCCAAGGTCGTGGACTTGAACCTCAAGGCCTTCTCCGAGGGCCGCGTCCTCTGCATGCTGTAGCGGCCCGACCGGACCTGCAAGCCTACACCGACAATCGCGGACGGGAACCGGCAGCAGAACCCCGCCCGCTTGCATACCGACCCGACCTGCGCCAGACTACTGTCTGGCGACCGGAGTCACAGCCGCCGGTGCGACTCAGACTGCAACCGGTAGAACAACCGGCGAGACAACGGCCAGAGCAACTTGGGCAGCAACCTGTATGGCAATCCGCAGAACTGCGGTCAGGACAACGAGGAAAGCAACCGGGACGACAGAGTGGTCAGCCATCCTGACCGCTGCTGCTCAGACAACTCACCGGACAACCACCAGAACTGCGGAGCAGACTACGCGGGCCGTGACCCGGCAGACAACCCCGGCCGCAATCTGCCGCGCTGTTCGGGAGACTGCGGGCAAAGCAATTCGGAGGATAGCCTCCAGAGCAATCTGGGACACAACTCACGGGACTACCCGGGGTACGACGGAGGGACTTTCACGAATCCGACTCAACTGTCACGGAATCGAGCAGTTAGCAGCACACTGGCGCTCACTGTCTTGTATCCTATCACTAAACCCGAGCCTCAAGCGTCTCGCGGCTCAGACCTCTTCGGATAGACTTCACAGCCATACACAGCTTCTTTCTTGCCGTTCTCATGCGTACATATGCCGAAGTCGCCAGAACGGACATACTCCGCACGGTTTCCACCCCGGGGGGTCGTCCGGGGGAGGGTACGTGAATAAGTACTTCGTGAAGTTTGTCGGCAGGTCCGTCGAAGAGTAAATCACTGAGTTTGCGGCCATCTATGTCGGCAGGTTTGCCGGAAAGCACGTCGCTGAGTTTGCTCCCGGGTTTGCCGCTGAGAACGTCATCAGGCAGGTCGCTAAGTTCGCCGCCAGGTAGCTCGGCAGGTACGTTGAGGAGTACGTCTCTGGGTGGGTCGTGGAACAGGTCAGCAGGTTTGAAGACGAGTTTGGCCCCATCTTCGCCGACAGGTTCGCCACCGAGTTCCTCGTCAGACAGGTGGTTGGCTTGGTCGTCAGGACCGGGGAGTTTCGGGGACACTTCACTTATATTAATCAGAAGCGCGTCAAGGGTATCTCGGCCTCTCCCCAATTCCGCCCGGCCATTTGACCCGCACGTCCGCCGGGCCTTGCAGGCGCGGGCAATCGGCTGGGTGTCGGCGGCGGTTACTTGAGTCTGGGGTCGTCGCTGTAGACGAGGAAGCGGTACTCGGCCGTGTAGGGGTACAGCCAGCCGGAGTTCTGGAGCACCCGGAACAGGCCTTCTTCGACCCGCAGCCGCGGCCGGCCGATGAGCGTGACGTAGGCCGACTCCGGGTACGATACTTCCATTTCGTGTTTGACGTCAATCAGCCAGCGCCTGCCCCGGCGTTCGGCCCGCGCCGTTAGCTTGGTCTGGTTGAGCGCGAGCGCGTAGCGCGCCTCCGGGTCGGTGAGACGATACTGGGACCGGTTCCACTCGATTCCGACCGGCCCGTAGCCTGCGGATGCGGCGCTGTCGCCCTGCGCGAGCCCGGCCGCGAAGTCCCGGACCACTCCCTTGAGTTTGTAGGAGCCGAGGCCGAAGTCCGAGTCGAATACGCGCCGGGCAAACGGCCCGGGGTCGAACATCATGAAGAGCGTCGCCCTTGCCGCCTCCGGGTAGAGCGGGAATCCGACTGCGCCCATGACGATGTTGAGCCCGTAGATGCCGACTTTGTCCTGGAGCGTAAACACAGTCAGGTCGTTCCTGGGCTTGCGGCTGAGAAGCTCGACTTTCTGGTCTATCTCCTGGACCATCATTGGGGCGAGCGCGAGAGTGGCCGGCACGAGCACGAACGACACTCCGAGTTTGAGCACCCTGACCGCCTTGATGTTGTTGAAGAGTGGGAAGAGAATCCACGCGGCGGTGAACGCGACTATTGCCAGCGTCGGCACGCTGAAGAGCAGTCCCCAGCCGGCAAACAGGAGGAAGGGCACGGCCGCAAGGAAGAGCATGGAGTTGAGGACCACGCCCAGAAGACGCATGACCGGCCCGCTGTTCATCCGAACCGGCCTCTTCGGGCTCTCCGGCAACTCTCTACGACTCACTGTCCGCAGGTTCGGGCCTGAACCGCCGAATCACGGATACGGCAGCCGCCGCACCGCCCGCGTAGCCCGGTTGAACTGTTCCTGATAGCCCGCGCCGCTGAGCGCCTGCTCGGCAGCTCTTGCGATTTCCGGGTCGGTGTCTCGCGCCAGCGAGGCGACGGCGTCGAGACCGCGCTTGTCGCCGATGTGGCGCAGGGCGTATATGGCGTCAATCCGCACGTCGGTGTTGCGGTCGCGCAGGAGCGCGATGAGCGGGTTCACTGCCCGCTTCGTCCCGAGTTTGCCGAGTGCGCGGGCCGCACCTGACCGCACGACCGGCCGGATTGAGCCGAGCAGGCCGATGAGCGGGTCAACCGAATAGGAGCTGAGATGGATGAGCGACTGCAGAGCGGCCAGTTGCAGATCCTCGGACTGCTCTCTGTTGTAGAAGTCGGCGAGCGGCTGGGCGGCACGCTGGTCGGCCATCTTGCCCAGCCAGATTGCGACTGCCTTGCGCACGACGGGTACGGTATCCTGCAGCAGTTCCACTATCCTCGGCACAGACACCGTGTCCCTGGCCTCGCCCAAGGCCTGGATCGCGGCCACCCTTTTATCCGGGGCAGGGTCGTTCAACTGCCCGCGCGGTCCGGGTAGCTTCGAGCCGCAAGACAGGAGCAGAATGGCCACAAAGGCACGAAGACACGAAAGGACACGGCCGGAACGACAGAGACCGTGCTCCGTCATTCTGGGCCGCCGTCGCCCGGCGACTGCGGATGCATTGCTCATCGGCCGGGTAATGATATCGTGGCCTGTGCACCCGTCAATTGCGCATCCGTGCTCAGCGAGAGAGACGTGGCTCGGGCTGTGTCGAGACATGTCACCGCCAGTCCCGATCGTCCGTTTCGTGCCCTTCGTGTTTTGGTGGCTCCTATGTCTTCCATGCCCGCTGCGTTGACTTCGGCTCGCGCCTTCCTAGACTTTGGTTTCGTGTTCAACGTCATCGTCACCGGCATCACGAGCTTCCTCACCGACATGGCCACCGAGATGGTTTACCCGCTCATCCCGCTCTATCTGTCCGCGCTCGGCGCCCCGCCCGCCGTCCTCGGCCTTATCGAGGGCTTTGCCGAGAGCACGGCCTCAATCCTCAAGGTCTTCTCCGGCCGCCTCTCGGACAAGCTGCGCCGCCGCAAGCCGCTGGCGATCATCGGCTACTCCGGCTCGATGTTCGGGCGGCTGATACTGTATGTCTCGAACGGATGGTGGCTGGTGTTTGCGGGCCGGATGGTCGACCGCATCGGCAAGGGCGTGCGGGTGGCGCCGCGCGACGCGCTCATCGCC
>DDXO01000028.1 GCA_002347155.1 Caldifarciminota bacterium UBA2258 | reverse complement strand
GAGGGAGGAGGGAGGAGGGAGGAGAGAGGAGAGAGGAGAGAGGAGACTGAAGACTGAAGACTGAAGACAGGAGAACGAAGAACGGAGACAGGAGACCGAGCACCGGAGACAGGAGACGAAGGGTGAAGTTCCGGACCCTGTTACTTGTCGCGGTCTTTGTCGGGGTCGCACCGGGCGGCAGTCTGCCCAGGGGGATTATCTGTGACTCAGACTCGGATTGTTTCTACGTTCCTCCGCAGGTTGCCGAAGCCAGAGCACCGGTTCCGGCGCTGGTCATCCTGCACTGCAACGGGGCGGTGCCGAAGGACCTGGACACGTTTCGACTGGTCGCCGATTCACTCAACTGGGTAGCGGCTACCTGCCATGCCACGCGCAACCACCGGAGCACCGACTCTAACGACTTCGACATCGTGCGGACAGTTCACAAACTGGCGGCGCAGTATCCGGTTGACCCGAACCGCGTGTTCTTGTTCGGTTTTTCAGGCCAGGGCGTTCAGGCTCTGGCTTCGATGTTTCTGCACCCGGACCTGGTGCGGGGTGTGGTCGCGGTCTGTCCCCATGCCGGTGCGGTGCCGCTTGCAGTCTGGGAGGAGCTGCAGGGACATCGGGCCTTTCTCGTGACTCGGGAGAAGGACTGGAACCGCGCGGATAACGAGAAGATGTACCGGCTGTTCAATGAGAACGGGCTCGTATCTCTGCTCTGGACCACGCCGGGCGAGCACGGGAACGGTCCTGCGGTCGAGGTCCTGACCGGTTGTCGCTGGCTGTCGCAGGAGTCGGACGATTAGCTACGCAGGGCTGCCCGTCCTGATTGCAGCGAGCAGTTTCGTCAGCCCTGCATAGCTCGCGCAGTTGACTACGTCGGCTCCGGTGAGCCATGCCCGGCGTGCCACGAGTACACCGTAGCGCATCCATCCGAGGTCGCCCGGCGCGTGCGCATCGGTGTTGATAGCCAGCCGGACGCCGGCCTGCATCGCCCGCCGCGCCCAGACGTCGTTCAGGTCGAGCCGCCCATAGAAGGCATTGATTTCCAGCATCTTACGGTTCTTTGCCGCACAAGCTATCACTGGTTCGAGGTCGATGTCGTAGCCTTCCCGGCGCCCGATGATTCTGCCGGTGGGGTGAGCTATCAGGTGCACGAGCGGGTTTGAGAGGGCCGCGCACATCCGCTTCGTCGCATCTTTTTTGAAGCCCTGGTGGATGGATGCGATGACGAGGTCGAGCTGCTCGAGCACCTTGTCCGGGTAGTCAAGCGAGCCATTGGTTTTGATGTCGACTTCCGAGGACTTGAGGACTTTGATGTCCGGCGAGCGGGAGTTGAACTCGTCCACGCGGTCGCAGTGGCGCAGCAGCGCGTCGGCACTGAGCCCGCCGGCATAGCCGGCAGACACCGAATGGTCGGTGATGGCGACGTGCGTGTAGCCGCGCAGTCTGCAGGCTTCGACCATCTCCTCGAAGCCGGCCGAACCGTCCGATGCCGAGGTGTGAACATGCAGGTCGCACTTGATTTCTTTCGGCCCGACGAGCGTCGGCAGCTCGCGTGCGGCCGCGGCCTCGAGTTCACCGCGGTTCTCGCGCAACTCCGGCTCGATGTAGGGGAGACCGAGCTTCGAATAGACTTCTCTTTCGGTACGGCCTGCGACCCCTTTCTTGCCACGGAACAGGCCGTACTCGGACAATTTGAGTTCCTGCTTCTGGGCCAGCGCCCGCAGCGCGACGTTGTGGTCCTTGGAGCCCGTGAAGTACTGCAGGGCCGCGCCGTATTCGGCGTCGGCCACGACGCGGAGGTCAACCTGCCGCGCCTTGCCGCGGCTTGCGAGCAGCACCGATGACTTGGTATCGCCGGCCCCGATGACGCTTCTGATTTTCGGGTGCCTGCCGAAGTGCTCGATTATCTTTGCTGCCGGTCTGCCGGTGGCGAGAATGTCGATGTCGCCGATTGTCTCCCTGCCGCGCCGCAGGGAGCCACCATGGGCCACCTGTCGAACGGCCCGGCACTGCCGCAGGTAGTCCGTGACCGCCATAGCCAGCTCGAACGCCTCGTCGAGATACATCCGGTCGGCGGTGGACTCCCCGGTCTTGATGCCGCGGAGTATGTTCTCGCCCTTCTTCTCTCCCATGCCCGGAAGTCCGGCAAACCGGCCGTTCTCTATCGCCTGCTTCAGTTGGGCCGGGGTCTTCACTTCGAGCTTTTCATAGAGCTGCTTCACCGTCTTCGGTCCGACGCCCTGGATGTCCAGCATCTCGAAGAGCCCGGGCGGCAGACCGGCAACGGCCTCGTCGTACTTGCGCATGCGGCCGGTCGAGAGGTACTCGTGGATCTTCTTCGCGATACCCTCGCCGATGCCCGGTACCTCCTGCAGCTTTCCTTCCCGGTTGACCGTCTCGATGTCAGCGCCGAGGTCGGTCAGCGTGCGGGCGGCCTTGCGGTAGGCCAGGACCCGAAACCCGGTTTCGCCCTTGAGTTCGAGCGCGTCAGCGATACGGGTGAAAAGCCGGGCCAGCTCCTGGTTCTTCAACGGCTCAATTCACTTGGCGATCCATTCGAGGGTTATCACACCGACGACATCGCTCGTGGCGGCTGAATCGCGGGTCACCCCGCCAGCGACAATCCTGGCGCTGATCTGTCCCACGCCGACGCGCACGATCTGGACGGCTACCACGTCCAGGCTTTTGCGGGCCTGGAACGTATAGGACTTGGGCACGGTACCGGAAATGGCCGTGGTGTCGCTGCCGGTCGTTTCGTAGTAACCGGTGAAGTATGACAGGTTGTCACCCGTTATGTCCAGCGTGACATCGACTATCTTCAGGGCGTCGCACGCCATCAGGCTGAAGCCGGCCAGGGCGACGAAGAAAAGGGCGAGTGTGGAAAACCTCCGCATATCAGACCTCCAGTTTCAGGTATTCTGCCAGACTATCATCCTTGTGGATGCACGCGCCGCCGCGGAAGGTCGCTGCGACCGTACAGCGGGAGCTCGTGCGCGGGTCGGACGTCAGCACCGTGAGGTCCGCGTCCTTGCCGACTTCGATGCTGCCGCAGGCGCTCTCACGGTTCAGGGCGAAGGCCGCTTCCGATGTGAACATCGCCAGCGCGTCTGAGCCGCTGATGGCCTCTTCGGCGTTCGGGCGCGCCATGGCTGCTCTGATGCCTGCAATCGGGTCGATTGGCGTGATGGGCGCGTCGGAACCACCCGCAAGGCGCACGCCGGCATCGAGCAGGCGGCGAAAGGGATTGGTGCTGCGCCAGCGTTCCCCAAGCCGGAGAGAGTACATTTTGCCCGGCCCGCCCCACTCGGCCTCAAAAGCAGGCTGGACTCCGAGCACGAGACCGAGCCGGGCGATGCGGGAGATGAGCGAATCGTCCAGCAGTTCCGCATGCTCAATCCGGTGGCGCAGCGGATTCGCCGCTCGTCCCTCGTCATTCGGACTTCCCGTGAGTTGCTCGTGGCAGCGCACCACCTGTTCGACTGCCCGGTCGCCGATTGCGTGCACGGCAGTCTGAAGGCCGGCTGCCGCAGCTGCCTGCAGGAATGAGAGCAGCTTTTCGTCGCTGGCGTAGCCGGTGCCCGCGTTACCGGGCGCGTCCGAGTAGGGCCGGCCGAGTGCCGCAGTGCGCGAGCCGAATGATCCGTCAATCAGCAGGCATCCTCCGGCCTGCCGGAGCCCGAACCGGCGGGGCGTCGCCACGTCCCAGGTCTGAAGGTAGGGCACGGTACCGACGGCGCAGCCGGCCAGCCCGTCCAGGATTATGCGCCACTCCTCATCGGTAGTGTCCTCGACGCCGACCAGCGCACCGAGTGTCGTTGCGCCACGGGCTGCGGCCTGTCTGCCGGCGAGGCAGAGCGCCTCGCGCACGCTCTCCGGTGTCAGCCTGTGCTTGAAAACCCGCGAGGCCCGTTCATAGGCTTCTCCGCGCAGTACGCCCGTCGGCCGGCCGCTGCAGTCGCCATCCATGCCGGGCGGCTTGACACCCGGCCACCTGGAGAGGACGAACTGCAGCCCGGCGGTGTTGGTCACTGCCGAGTGTCCGTCTACGCGGTAGATGAAGACCGGTACCTCGGGAATGACCTCGTCAATCTCGCCCCGTTGCGGATACCGTTTTTCCTCGAGCCGGTCAGGTTCGAGGTTGAACCCCAGCATCATGCCGCGGTCCAGTGCATCCCATTGCCGGTCACGCAACCGCTGTTGCACTTCTGCGACCGAACTCGCGTCCCGCAGGTTCACGAAGAGCAACTGCAATCCGGTTTCGAGCGGATGCGTGTGCGAGTCAATGAGGCCGGGGAGGATGAAACCGGAAGGGGACCTGGGGAGCGAGGGGTCAGGGGATGGAGTGCCGGGGACCTGGTTTCCTGGTCCTTCTCTTGAGGTCATCGGCCGTCGGTCTCCCGTCTCTTCTGTCACTATGTCCCTGATTCTCGTATCGAAGATGACGGTCGCCGGTTGGGGTCGGGAACCGGCATCGACGATTGTGAGGCCGGTCAGTTTCACCCGTCAGCCGACCCGAGCGGGCCCAGACGAGCGATGACTTCGACGTGAAAGGTCTGTGGGAACATGTCTACCGGCTCGATTTCGTGAGTCGTGTACCCGGACTGCTCGAGCGTTGCCAGGTCACGTGCGAGTGTGGCCGGGTTGCAGGAGACGTAGACGATGCGACGCGGTCTCAGGGCGGCGATCCGGCGCAACGTATCGGCCGGGCATCCTTTGCGCGGCGGGTCGAGGATAACGACATCGGCCGACGCGACGCGGCTGATTTCGCGGTTCGCGTCACCGCAGATGAACTCGACGTTGCGTACCGCCTGAGTCTGCGCGTTTGTCCTGGCGTCCTCGACCGCGGTCACGTCGGCTTCGATTGCCGTGACCTGCTGGACAAAGGGCGCGATCAGCAGCGATATCATGCCCACTCCGCTGTAGAGGTCCAGCACGAGTTCGTCGCCGCGCGGGGCGACGTGTTTCAGTATCTTGCGGCACAGCTCTTCCGCCTGCTGGATATTCACCTGAAAGAACGACGGCGCCGAGACCTGGAATGTTTTGTTCAGGACCGACTGGTGCAGGTGCCCGCTGCCCGCGAGTACACTTGTCTGGGGACCCATGATCCGGTTGGTGCGCGCCGGAACCACGCTCTGCACGACGCCGGTAACGCCGGGCTGCTCGGCAATCAACTCCGCCGCCTTCGCGTCAAACTGGGGAGTCCGAGTGACGATAATCGCGAGCAGACCTCCGTCGCGAGTACCCTGGCGCAGAACGACGTGACGGATGTTGCCGTCGTGCCGCGCTTCGCTGTAACCGGTTTCACCGGACGCGACCAGGATTGCGCGGATCGCCTCGCGCAGGCGGTCGAACTCCACCGGGTGCAGGAGGCATACCGGGATATCAAAGAGGTCGTGCGTGCCGCGCTTGAAGAACCCCATAGCCATGCCGTTGCCGGTCGGGCCGACCGGGTACTGGGTCTTGTTGCGGTAGTGCCAGGCCTCGGCCTCGGCTGTGACGTTCCGAACCGGCACGAACACCTGGCCGATACGCTGCAGCGCTTCATTGACGTAGAGCTTCTTGACTACCAACTGTCCCTGGTAGTTGATGTGCTGGAGCTGGCAGCCGCCGCACACGCCATAGTGAGGACAGGGGGGGGCGACGCGCAGGGGAGAGGGTTCGATGACCTCTTCGATCTCGGCCACGGCGTAATCCCGCTTCTGCGTGACAATCCGTGCGCGCACGCGCTCCTGCGGGGCGGAGAACGGCACGAAGACTTTCATGCCGTCGTGGGTGGCGAGACCGTCGCCGCCCTGCACCAGCTTGTCAATCAGGAGCTCGACTACCATGCGATCTGCACCTGGCGTACAACTTCCGACGCCAGCTTTCCTATCGCCTCGGACGCAGCCTCTTCTTCGGTCTTTGCCCCGGGTTCGTACGTGACGCGGGCCGACGCGACGCCCTTGTAGAACTGCTCGTTGCGGGTCTGGTCGCGTGCGTCCACCTGCGCGTTCACGCTCACTTCGTACGCAGAGACCGACCGGCTGGCGGTGGAATCCCCCGAATAGGAGACAGGCGTGCGCGTGTAGCCTGAAACGGCGGTGTTTATGACCAGGTCCGCAGCCTCGACGTTGGTCACCCGCAGCGTACGGTCCGCCGTGAAGGCCGCCGTGAGCGAGTCGGTCAGGACCTCAGCCAGGCCCGGCTGCGTGGTAGCATTCGTCGCCGGCGGGACGCCCACGGTCCTCAGGTGCGAAGGCAGAAGCGAACGCGTCGAGTAACCGCAGCAGCCGGCAAGCAGAATCAGCAGGAGAGCAGCGCCACGCACGTTACGATTCTCGCCTCACAGGCGAGAAAGTCAAGACCGAAAGTGGAAAGTGGAAAGGGCAAAGTCCGGACTTCGTCAATTCTACTTGTGACTTCTCCACTTTCGTTGTTCGGCGTTTGGCGTTGGCCTCCGCGGCCCCTGTCCGACGGTGCGGCGCTTGACGATGTCAGTCCAGCGCGCCCTCGCCGTAGGCTTCGTCAATCGCGCGTCGGATTCCTTCGAAAGTGAAGGAGAGCGCGCAGGTTGCACCCACGTCCGACAGCAACTCGGGAAACGAGAAATCACGGTTTATCCGGACTGCGATTATGCGCTTGCCGAATTCATCGGCCTTCTTGATTTCCCACTCAGTCCAGCCGCTTTCGTGAGACTTTGCGCCGACCACACACAGGAGCCCGCTGGCCGCGGCTATCCGTTTCGCCAGGGCCAGCTTCACCGGTTCGGCCTGCACGCTGTCCACTGCGATACTGGGCGGTTCGTCGTCGACCCAGAACTGCGCAAAGCCCGGCATTTTGGACCAGGTGACCAGCACGTCTCTGTAATAGCCGTCATTCTCGTGGTCGTAGCTGAGGTATACCTCTTTTGTGCCCGCCCGGGTCGGCGCAGCTTCTTCGGGCGGAGGGGGCGCCGGCCTGGGGGCCGGACGCACGGCCGGCTGCCTGAAAGTCACGGCTTCAGCCCCGGGCTTGCCCTGGATGGCGGCTTTGATGCCGTCGTAGGCCGCGTTCCAGCCCAGGCCGTAGAAGTCGGCGACGAAGTGGCCCCGCAGTGACGGAGGCAGCGTGCAGTTGTCAACCCTGGCCGGGTAGGCGCGGACGCGGCGGCGTTTGATTTCGCGTCTCATCAATTCGGCAAGCTCCCGTTCAATCCAGTTGTGCGTGACCGAGGCAATTGAGATTACCGGCACTACGCAGTCGACCGGTCGCGTGGAACTGGATAACCTGCGCAGCAGCGAATCGCCCGACGTCATTTCGCCGACCTCGGTGTAAGGGCTCACCCGGTCCCGGCGCAGCGCGCTCACGAGCTTGCGCGCGAACTCACGGTCCTGGAAGCTGTTGGCGACGAAAACATGGGGCGGGTTCTCCGGCCGGTGAACTACGCCGGGAAGGTCGAAGTGCATGTCTGCCTCCTTTGATGAGCAATCACCATCAACTGACCATCCATCTTCAATACACCGATGGGGACAGGAACCATCGAGGCATTGTAGAGAGGCCGGGCGACGCTGTCAAGCGACGGCAACGGCGAGCGTCCCTGCGGGGACGGTAACCTCGGGCAGCGACGTTGACGTAGCCGGGCAGGAAGGTATAATCCCTGCCGGTGGGCAAGTGCAGTCGGAAGGGCACACCGGAACCGCCGGTGCCGTGATGGCGAGCCGGTCCTGCGGCTTGAAGGGGTATTCCGCTGAGAGCAATTGTCCTTTTGGAGGAATGATGGCACGTAAGCGAGTGCTGGTTCTGGTGGTGCTGGTGCTGGCCGGCTCCGGCTTTGGCGCGTGGCTGAGCCTGGATGGGCACGCGGCGCAGACACCTTCGGTCAGGATAAGCGGCCAAGGCTCAGGCGCGACCACGATCGACATCACGGTGCATGGAGTGGAGGCGGAAGCGAGGGACGTCGCGGGACAGACGTACACCGTGGTGCGGCTGCCCGGCGAACCCGCGATGACGGGCGAAGTCGGCTCACCCGGCCTGCCTCAGATCGTGCGCAACCTCGGGCTTCCGGACGGCGCGCAAGTCACGGTCCAGGTGCTGGAGAGTGAGTACCTGGTGTTCACCGGAGTGCTGGTGTACCCGACCCAGGAGCCGCTGACCGATGGCGACGAGGGGAGTTTTGCCATTGACAACGCGGCCTACGCACAGGACGCGGCCTACCCGGCCTCGCTCGGGCAGGTGACACGGCAATCGGTCTGGCGCGGGCTGCCGTTTGCGAGCGTCGTTGTTTCACCCGTGACCTGCAACCCGGCTCGGCGCGAGCTCCGGGTCTATACGCGCCTGCGCGTGCGTGTGAACCACCCCGGTCTGCCTGTGGCCCGGCGGATTGAGCCCTGGATGGCGGCCGTTTATCGCGACAACATCGACAACTTCGACCAGCTCGGGGCACGCATAGCCTGGGACGACGGCCCGGGCGTGCGCTATCTGGTAATCACGACCCCGAACTACTCGGGCACCTGGCTGGATAGCCTGGTCAACTGGCACCACAAGCGGGGCGTCGAGACTCGCGTCATCGCCAGGTCGGGCTGGACAGATGTGGCGGTGAGGGAGTCGATCAAGACTGAGTACAACAGCCACTCCCCGGCGGTACTGCGCTGGGTGCTCCTGGTCGGCACCGAGAACGAGGTGCCGCAGCATTCCTATCCGGGTGTGAGTGCGGCGGATATGTGGTACGGTGACGTGGAGCCGTCCTCCGGGGACGACTACTTCGAGCTGGGGGTGGGCCGTTTCTGCCCGGCCGACACGCATGACCTCGCCAACCAGATCAGGAAGACCCTGAAGTTCGAGAAAGCGCCGCCGCTTTCTCCCGACTGGTGCAGCAAGGTCACGCTGGCCGCGCACTCGCAGAACTACCCCGGCAAGTACTCGGCCTGCACTCGCGGCATCTACAGTTACCCGTACTCCTTCTATCACTACACCTTCGATACCATCATGGGTGGAACCAACGGCACGAACGCGATGGTGGTTTCAGACATCAATGAAGGCCGGGTGGTGGTGAACTACCGTGGCCACGGCAGCGAATATCAGTGGTACCAGTGGGACCAGAACGAGGCGAGCCTGACAGCAACCGACATCAACTCGCTCACGAACGGCGACCTGACACCGGTCGTCATCAACTGCTGCTGTCTCAACCACGTACTCGCCTACTCGGGCGGGCCCTGCATCGGCGAGTCGTGGATGTCGAAATACCCGGGCGGGGCGGTGGCATCGCTCAGCGCTTCCGAGCCATCGTACACGATTCCCAACCACGGCTGGGACTCGCTGCTCTTCCGCTCGCTCGGTGACACCGGCCGCATCGAGGTTCCGGGAGTGCGGGACTACTTGATGCCGACCTGGGATTTGGGCTGGCTGCTGAACAACGCCGACGCCTACATCGTGAAGTACTACGAGTCGCAGGGCGGTGTCGACAACGCGCGCATGTACTTCTGGCTCGGTGACCCGGCCCTGAACGTCTGGACCGGGAGGCCCGAAACAGCCGAAGTTAGCCATGTACCGGTCGTGCCGCTGGGTGCGTTCGACTTCGAGGTTGAGGTGAAGTGCGGCGGCGACCCGGTCAAGGACGCGCTGGTCTGTGTCTGGAAGGAGGGCGAGTTCTACGCGTCCGGCCACACCGATGCTTCGGGCAGCGTCGTACTGGCGATTGAGGCGATGACACCGGGTGAGTTCTCAGTCACGGTGACGGGCCACGCGATTCTGCCGTACGAAGGTATGTGCGTAGCCCAGACCAGCGGGACGGCCTACGTGATGTACCTGCGCAGCACGGTCAACGACTCGCCGCCCGGCGGCAACGGCGATGGCTCGATCAACCCGGGCGAGACCATCATCCTGCCCACCTGGGTGAAGAACTGGGGCGACTCCACGGCAAACAGCCTGGTTGGCAGACTCCGCAGCAGCGATGCCAACGTGACTGTGCTTGACTCGTCCCGGAGCTTCGGAAACGTCGCGCCCTACGACTCGGCGTTCACCGGGCCGGCCGGGTACGAGTTCACGGTGGCCCCGGCCTGCACCAACGGCTACCAGATTCACTTACAGATGCAGTGCCGCGATGCCCACGACTCTGCGTGGAACTCGAATGTCCGCCTGCGCGTGGGCGCGCCGCACCTGACCTACAGCAGCCTGCAGGTGGTGGACACCATCGCCGGCGGCAACCGGAACGACCGGCTGGACCCGAACGAGCGGGCCCAACTGGTTGTCTTTGTCAGGAATACCGGCTTCGGCCATGCCCAGAACGTGACCGGTGTGCTCAGGTCCGGGGACGCGCGGCTGGAGGTCGAGGATTCGACCGGCGGCTTCGGTCTGATACCGGCCGAGAGCACCGGCGGCAACTTCTCTGACCCGTTCATCGTGCAGGCGCTGACAATGCCCCCGGAGACGCCAGTCCCGTGCACGCTGGAAGTCTCGTGCGGCGGGAGTACCTGGAAGATTCCGTTCAGCATTGTCGTCGGCGAACTCCGGGCAACTGACCCGATTCCGGACGGACCGCGGACCCCGGTTCTGTACTGGGCGTACGACGACGCCGACACGCTTTACGACCAGCACCCGACCTACGACTGGGTCGAGGTCAACAGCACCGGAACCCGTATCACCTTCGCGGACAACGACGACGTGGTGCTCATCAACATCCCGAGCGGGTTCGGGCCGCTTGTGTACTACGGCCAGATCTACTCGCAACTTTCGGTTTCGGCCGACGGCTGGATTGCATGCGGCAATCACACCACATCCGACTACGAGAACACCGCCCTGCCCGGCACCTCGGCGCCGCCGGCGGTCATCTGCGCAAACTGGGACGACTTGTACCCGGTCGTGGGCGGCGGCGGAGCCGGCTACGTCTACTACTACCACGATACGGCGAACCACCGTCTCATCGTCGAGTACGACAGCGTCCGCTACTACGGAAACACCACCCGTGACAAGTTCGAGGTCGTGTTCTACGACACGACGCTCGCGGCCGCGGACGGGAACAATAGAATCCTGGTCCAGTACATGACCGCGAACCGGACCGGTTCGACCACGGTCGGCATCCAGGACCAGACCCGGGCAGTCGGCATTCAGTGCCTGTTCAACGGCAGCTACCACAAGGCTGCGTCACCGTTGGCCCCGGAGCGTGCCATCCTCTACACCACCGACGCTGCGACCGGGGTCAGCGAGCCGCGCGCGGAAGCGGGCTCAGAAGTCAGGAGACTGGCTATGGCAGTCGCACCGAACCCGAGCAATCGGGCGGCGCGCATAGCCTGGCAACTGCCCAGGCCCGGGCTGGTGCGGCTGCGAGTCTACGATGCCGGTGGCAGGTGTGTGCGGACCATTGTCAACGAGGCGATGCCGGCCGGCAGGCACATCTCGGCCTGGGACGGCAGAGACGACCTGGGCCGGACCGTGGCCAACGGACTTTACCTGTATCGACTGCAAACTGATGGCCGCTCCCTGACTACCAAGGCGGTCCTGCTGCGCTAGTCCGGGATTCGCATTAAGGAGCGGGGTCCTGCACCCCGCTCTTTCTGTTTCTTGGCCGGCGTGGGCTCCCGGCGCTCTGCCGCAGGCACGTGCCGCTTCGTGGAACGACGGGTGGGAGTGGGGGACGGGGACCAGGGACAGGCTGTCAGCCGGCTTGCGCCTGAGGCTAGAGCCCTGCTTGAGGCTTGAGGAAGTCGCTATCGATGGAACGGCAGAACGCCATTGCCTGGTTGTCCCGGAGTTGATTTGCGGTCCGGCCTCGACCGCCTGCTAAAGCGTGTTTCCGCCGTGTTCTTGACATCAGCATCGAGGGATGTATCCTTAGCGCCTTGAAGATACTGGTGACGAGTGCGTTGCCATACGCGAACGGGGAGCTCCATTTCGGGCACCTCGCCGGTGCCTACCTGCCCGCCGACATCTACGTCAAATACCACCGTCTGAAAGGCTCCGACATAGTCTACATCTGCGGCTCGGATGAGCACGGTGTCCCTATCACCATCGCCGCCCAGCAGGCCGGGGTTTCGCCCCGGGAGATAATCGAGCGGTATCACCCTTCCATCAAGCGCTCGTTCGAGGAGTTCGGGGTGGAGTTCGACAACTACTCCCGGACATCGCTGCCCGTTCATCATAAGACATCGCAGGATTTCTTCCTCGAGGTCTACAAGAAGGGCTTGCTCCAGCCGAAGGCCACGCGCCAGCTCTACTGCCCGTCGTGCCGAATGTTCCTCGCTGACCGCTACGTCGAGGGGACGTGCCCGAACTGCAAGTCCGAGGGCGCGCGCGGCGACCAGTGCGAGGCCTGCGGTCGCTGGCTTGAGCCGTTCGACCTTATGAGTCCGCGCTGCAAGACCTGCGGCACCACGCCCGAGATACGCGAGACCACCCATTGGTTCTTTGCCCTGTCGAAGCTCGAACCGCGGCTCAGGCGCTGGCTCGATTCGAAGACGGACTGGAAGCCGAACGTGAAACGGTTCTGCGAGGGCTGGTTCAGCCGCGGCCTGCAGGACCGGTCGGTAACGCGCGACCTCACCTGGGGCGTGAAAGTACCTTTGCCTGAGGCCGGGGACAAGGTGATGTACGTCTGGTTCGACGCGCCCATCGGTTATATCTCGTCCTCCAAGGAGTGGGCCGAGCGCACCGGGAAGCCGGAACGATGGAAGGATTACTGGCTGGACGAAAAGACGAAGCTCGTCCATTTCATCGGCAAGGACAACATAGTATTCCACGCGATTGTCTGGCCCGCGATGTTGATGGCGCACGAGCAGTGGGTGCTGCCGGCCGATGTCCCGGCCAACGAGTTCCTCAACCTCGAGGGGGCGAAGCTTTCGACTTCGCGCAACTGGGCGGTGTGGCTGCCCGACTACCTGAAGCAGTTTCCGGCCGACCCGCTCCGCTACGCGCTCGCCGTGAACCTGCCCGAGAACCGGGACGTTGATTTCACCTGGCGCGACTTCCACGCGCGAAACAACAACGAGCTGGCCGACGTGCTCGGGAACTTCGTGAACCGGGTCGCGGTCTTCATCAAGAAGAACTACGCGGGCCGGGTGCCGGAGGCGAGCCCGGACGACGGACAGGGTCTGGAGGTGCTGAAGGCGATTGAGGAAGCGCCAGCGAAGCTGGGCGGCATGATTGACCGCTACCAGATCAAAGATGCGGCGCGCGAGGTGATGACGTTGCCGGCACTGGGTAACAGGTACTTCGACTACGAAGCGCCCTGGAAGGCGTTCAAGCAGGACCGGACGAAGTGCGACCGGACCATGAACGCCTGCATGCGTCTCGTCTCGTCGCTGGAGGTCCTGCTCTATCCGTTCCTGCCTTTCACGAGCCGGAAGATGTCAAAGCTGCTATGGGGACACGATGCCGATTCCCGGGCGGAATCGGGTCATGTCCCAAAGCGGGGATGGGATGATGCCGGGATGCCGGCGCTCCCCGCAGAGCTTGGTCCGGCAGAGATACTGTTCAACAAGATTGAGGACTCGGCCATTCAGGTGCAGGTCGCCAGGCTGGGGAAGCAGGATCCGCAAGCCGCAAGCCCCAAGCCGGAGGCGGAAAGCCTTAAGCCACAAGCCCCAGGCAACAAGCCGGAGGAGAAGAGCGTGATCGCATTTGATGATTTCAAGAAGCTGGAACTGAAGGTCGCGAAGGTCCTGGGCGCGGACGCGGTGCCGGGTGCGACCAAGCTGCTCAAGCTGCAGATCGACCTTGGGACCGAGCAGCGGCAGATCGTGGCCGGAGTCGCGCTCGCCTATAAGCCGGAGGACCTGGTGGGCAAGTTGATTGTGGTCGTGGCCAACCTGACGCCGGCAGTGATCCGCGGCGTCGAGTCGAAGGGCATGCTGCTCGCCGCAGTCAATCCGAGCGGTATGGCATTACTGACTCCGGACCGGGAGATCGCGCCCGGGACATCGGTGTCCTGATGCTGAAACAGGCAAAGGCAGAGGTAGAGGCGAGTGACGCCCGCAACGGCTGCGGCCATTCGTTTCGCTTCGCCTTAAACTTAACCTTGACCTCAGCCTAGTCCTATGTCCCGCCGATCCAGGGAGAACCCCGAAGGTCTGAAGATATTCGATTCGCACTGCCACCTGACCGACGTCCAGTTCGCGGCCGACCTTCCGGTAGTGCTCAAACACGCGTACAGCGCCGGCGTGCGCGGGATCCTGGTCGCGAGCCAGAGCGTGCCGGACAGCAAGCAGGCAGTTGCTCTGTGCCGCAACCGCGAGGGCCTGTACGTCGCGGTGGGCGTGCACCCGCACGAGGCCGACCAGTTCCGCACCTGGGATGTACAGGCGCTCAAAGACATGTGCATCGAGTCCAGGGTGAAGGCGATCGGCGAAATCGGGCTCGATTTCTTCCGCGGCATCTCGTCCCGCGGCAACCAGGAGACCGCTTTCCACGCCCAGGTCGAGCTCGCAAGGATGCTCGACATGCCGATGGTTGTCCACATCCGTGACGCGGCGGGGCGCGCCCGGGGCATTATCGACGAGCACGGGTACTACTCCGGTGTCCTGCACTGCTTTTCCTCCGATAGAAAGCTGGCGGAATGGGCGGTCGAGAAGGGCCTGTACGTTTCGTTCGCCGGCAATATCACCTATGGCGAGGAACGCCAGGAGGAGATCGTCAAGACCATTCCCCGCGACCGGCTGATGGTCGAGACCGATGCTCCCTACCTCTCTCCGGTGCCGAACCGGGGTCAGCGCAATGAGCCGGCGATGATAAGGCTGATTGTGGATAAGCTGGCGCAGGTGCTGGGAATCACGCCGGCCGAGGTCGCAGACCTGACCCGCGAGAATGCCCTGCGCTGCTTCCGCATCTAGAACGCGAAAGGGATCAAGAAATCGAGGGATAGAGGGATCGAGTGCGAACCCTCGAATCCTGGAATCCTTGACCCCTTGAGTACTGTCCCGTGAGACATCTCTATCCCCGGCGCGCGATGGGGCAGTCGTTCCTGACTTTCGAACCAGTGGCCGATGAGCTCGTGGCTGCGCTCGATGTGCGTCCCGGTGACACCGTGCTCGAGGTCGGGCCGGGCAAAGGGATGCTCACCCGGCGGCTCGTGGCCGTGGCGGCAAAGGTCATAGCGATCGAGATCGACGAGCGTCTGGCCGAGGGTTTGCGGGTCGAGCTGGGGGGATGCGGGAACCTCGAAGTAGTTCAGGCCGACTTCATGGAGTTCGACCTTGGGCGGTTCCGGCATCTCAAGGTATTGGGCAATCTGCCCTACAACCTCTCATCGCAGATCCTCTTCAAGCTCCTTGAGTCACTCGCGGCATGGGACGTCGCGGTGCTCACGACTCAGCGCGAGTTCGCGTACCGGGTAGTCGCCGTGCCCGGCTCCAAGGTCTACGGTGCTCTCTCGGTCTTCTTCGACCGCATGACCATCAGGGAGCGGTTGTTCAACATCGGGCCGGAGAGGTTCAAGCCCAGACCCGATGTCGTATCGACTTCGTTCCGCCTGACCAGGCGCGAGCGGCCGTTGTATGACGTACCGGATGAGGGGCTGTTCCGCCGCGTGGTCAAGGTCTGCTTCGCCCAGCGCCGCAAGACGATTGCCAACAACCTGGTCGCGGGGCTGAACCTGACACGCGGAATTGCCGTGGACTGCCTGGAGCAGGCGGCAATCCAGCCGGCGGCACGCGCCGAGACGCTGAGCGGGGAGCAATTCAAGAAGCTCACGGACGTGCTCGCGGCGCACTGCCTCTGATTCCCTCACCTTGACCCTCTCCTCAGCGAGGAGAAGGGGATGAGGTCAGCAGTTCACGGTATAGATTGAGAGTCCTCAGCGCCACCTTTGGCCAGGCGTACTCCTGCGCGCGAGCCAGCCCGGCAGCCACCAGTGCCCGACGTCGTGACTCGTCAGTCAGTACGTTGACGAGCGCCGC
Source organism: Caldifarciminota bacterium UBA2258 (assembly GCA_002347155.1). Taxonomy (GTDB): domain Bacteria; phylum Hydrothermota; class Tepidihabitantia; order Tepidihabitantales; family Tepidihabitantaceae; genus UBA2258. The sequence goes on along the minus strand of DDXO01000028.1, from coordinate 4,455 downwards.
AGCCAGAGCTTCGGGGTCGCCCGACGGAACCAGAATGCCGTCGACTCCGTTCCGAACCGTCTCGTCATACCCGGGGATATCCGATGCGATGACCGGCGTGCCGCTGGCCATGGCCTCGAGCAGGACGATCCCCAGGGTTTCTCCGCCCAGCGAAGGCGCGCAGTAGGCGTCGCAGCCGGCATAGACCAGGGGAAGGTCTTCCGGCCGTGCAGTCCCGAGGAAATCCACCGCAGCCGAGATCGCGAGTTCGTCGGCGGTCCGGCGTGCCTGCTGCTCCGTCGGTCCGCTGCCGACGACAGACAACCGAGCGCCGGGAACCGACCGCAGTACTGCCGGAAAGGCCCGCAGCAGCACCTCGATACCCTTGCGTTCATCGAGCCTGCCCACGAAGAGGATTCGGCGTGGACGCCCGGCTCCAGTGGTCCCGGATGCCGGAGCAGGCCGGAAGCGGCCCAAGTCGATGCCGCACGGGATTATCCGGAACTCACCGGGAATGTAGGGTTCTGCCGCCTGGCGCGCGCGCCGTGAGATGGCGATGCGGCCGTGGATTCTCGCCAACTGGCCCCTGAACAGGGTCCGGAACAGACCCGAACCAGTGGTGTGTATCTTGAACCCGGCCGTAAGGAAAGTTATCAGGTTCACCGAACGGCTGTGTCGAATGGCCCAGTACGATATCTCCGGCCAGAAGAGCCCGTGGCAGTGCACTACGTCGAAACCGCCGTCGGCCAGAAAGCGCCTGACTTGGCCGGACATCCGGAGACCGACCGGCAGTGTCGCGTACGACCGGTTCATCGGGATGAGCAGGGCGCGGCCGAATCTGGTAACAGGCAGCGAATCCAGGTTCTCACCGAATCCTCGGTATGACGTGGTCAGTATGCTGACGTCCTGGCCGAGGTCACGCAGCGCCCCGGCCAGATGGTGGACGTGTTCGCTCACCCCCGAGGGATATGGCCGATAGGCGGCCGACACCAGGCAGACGCGCAGCCTGTCACCGGTAACTGGTCTCAAGTCCCTCGTCCCGGCCCCTGGTCCTGAGCGAACAGGTTAAGGCTGAGGTTAAGGTAGAGGTTGAACATGGGTCCTTCCGAATCTCAACCTCACCCTCTACCTCTACCTCTGCCTTTGCCTATTCCCGTGTGGCCGAAGCCGCCGGGGCCGCGGCTGGTCTGTGACAGAGAATCGACCTGGATCAACTCGACGTCGGCGAGCATGCTGAAGACGAGCTGGGCGATGCGGTCGCCGCGGTGAACTGCGTAGTCCCGCTCGGAGGCGTTGAACAGGATCACTCTCACCTCGCCGCGATAGTCGGAATCGATGGTGCCCGGGCTGTTCAGCACCCCGATGCCGTGCTTCGCAGCCAGTCCGGACCGCGGACGCACCTGCGCCTCGGCCCTCTCCGGCAGTTCGAGAGCGAGGCCGGTACCGACCGAGGCGAATCCGTGCGCAGCGATGGTCGTGTCCTCAGCCGCGCACAGGTCGAAGCCGGCCGAACCTCCGGTCTGCCGGCAGGGGAGAGGCACGTCGGCAAGACGCTTGACTTTGACCCTCACGGCTTCTCCTGCCACGCGCCCCTGAATACGAGCCACTGGTCAGGAAAGAGGCGGATCAGCTCGTTCAACTCGGCGGCGATCAGGCGAGTGAACGCGGCCACGTCGGCGTCCATGTTGCCTGTCTGGGTGAAGTCCAACTGCTTGTAGACCATGCGATATGGCCGGCGCCCGGGTTCGTGTTGGAACACCATGCCGGCGACAATCAGCGGGGCACTGAAGCGCAGCGCGTACGCGGCCGCGCCCTTCGGATAGTAGCGGCAGGAGTCGAAGGCAGGACAGAGGATGCCGTTGCCGGTCAGGTCGCGGTCGGACACGAGCGCGAGCAGGCGATGCTGCTGCAATGCCCTTATCATGGCCCTCCGGTCGGGAATCGGTATCGTCTGCAGCGCGGTTGCGCTGCGGTAACGGTTGTAGGTATCTGCCCAGCCGCGCGGCACCGGCTCAACCACCGCGGATATCGGATAGCCGCTGGCGGACATAAAGACGCCGGCCAGATCGTAGTTGCCGATGTGGCCGGTGACGACCACCACGCCGCGGTTCATGGCGGCCAGTCGGTCTGCGGGAGCGGAGTCGAACTCAACGAGCGACGTCACTCGGGATTTCATGACCGGGACGCGCAGCAGGTCCATGATATTCATGATGTAGTGAAAGAACAGGCGGCGGGCGGTGGCCTCGATTTCGGATTCGGGCGTGCCCGGTGCAAGGACGTGACGGCAGTTCTCTATGAACGCCGACCGGCCCCGGCGGTTCAAGAGGTAGGCGATCTGCCCGGCAACACGCGCAATCCGCACGACGGCCCAGCGCGGCAGCATGAACTGGACGAGCGTGCCGAGCGGCATCAGCCAGGTGACGGCGGCCCGGCGCTCCTTCCTACCGGGCATAATCCGGCCGCTCACGCGTAGTTTGGGCAGCGGCCTTGGCCAGCTTGTCGGTCTCGCGGTTCTGTTCCCGGCGAACCAGCTCGATGGTGACGTTGGGCAGGGACAGTGCCAGTTCGCGCGCCCTGGCGTGCAGCACCTTCAACTCCGGGTTCTTCACCTTGTACCTGCCGGCCATCTGGTAATAGAGCAGCTCGGAATCGGTCCGTATCACCACCGGGCCGGGCCCGAGTCCGCGGCACTCGGCCAGGGCGCAGAGCAGACCCTCGTACTCGGCCTGGTTGTTGGTGCGGATGCCGATGAAACGGCTTACTTCCTTGACGACACTGCCGTCCGGACCCGTGATGCGGACGCCGATTCCGGCCGGACCGGGATTGCCCAGTGATGAACCATCTATCTGGACCAGGAATCCGGCCGGCTTCCCGCCGGCTATTCCTGGGCGACGATCAGAATCCGGCCGCAGGCTTCGCAAAGATAGAGGTGGTCCTGCCGTTCGACTTCGAGTATGCGCTGCGCTGGGATCGGACTCAGGCACCCGCTGCAGCGTTCCTTGCGGACTGTGGCGACGGCGATACCGCCCTTGCTGGCGCGGACCCGCTCGTAACGCTTGAGCAGTTCGGCCGGGATCGCGGCGGCGGTGGTTTCCCGCTGCTGCTGCCGGGTCGCAATGGCGGCTTCAATCTCCTTCTTCTCGGCCTCGAGCATCTCGACCTTGCGGGTCGTTTCGGAATCAAGCTCGGCGCTCTCTTTCTCGTTCTCCTTGACCTTCCGGTCCAGAGCCTCGGTTTCCTCCATCAACACGATCATCCGGTCCTCGATGCTCGCCTTCTGCTTCTTCTGACCCTCGATTTCCTTGAGAAAGGCCTTGTACTGCTCATTGGTCTTGGCTGAGTAGAGCTGCACCGAGTAGCCGGCGACCTTCTCCTCCGTGCCTTTGAGTTCTACCTCGCAGAGCTTGTATTGCTTCTTGTGCTCGATGATATCGCTTTTGGCCTGGTTCAGGTCGGCCTTGATCGCTGCGGCCGCCTTTTTGAGGTCGTCCACTCGCGACGGAATCCGGCTCAGCTTTTCGGTCAGCGTACGGAGTTCGGTGTCGAGTTGCTGCAGTGCCCAGAGAAGCTGGAACGACTGCTTCAACGCCGGCCCCCAGAAAGCGTTCGGGGTGTGAAGGCTCCTGCCGTCACACCCCGGGGGATGGGCGATACCTGACTTGAACAGGTGACCTCTTGCATGTCAAGCAAGCGCTCTAACCAAAGCTGAGCTAATCGCCCGGTTATCATGGAGCGTGCCACTGTGGACTGACTATATTGATACCTTGCCTGTAAGTCAAGGTCGTCCCGGTCGCTCTGAATCCGACCCGAGACTACACCACGAAGATACAAAGGCACAGAGAGGCTAAAGAGCCTGCCGGCTCCAAGCTGCAGGCCGTCAGCGGTTGGCCTGGGCTTGGGCTTGAGTCTGCGCTTGAGATGCCCCGCAGTTCCGCTCCGCTTCTCAACCTCAACCTTAACCTCAACCTCAACCTCGACCTTGGTCCTTCAGTCACTTACTGCAACCTGCAAACTGACAACTGGTAACTCGCGGACTACGTCCGCGGCTGCCTGCGGCAGCGCGATGTCCCGAAGCTTCCCGCGATAGGCTGCCTGACCCCAGGTCCCTCCGGGACGAATACTCCTCGTCGCTATTGGGCGCAGCGGGGAGCGATTTCCTGTGCACCTTATGACTGCGAAGTGTGTAGAAGATTGACGGATGCAAGAAAGAGGGGTATATATGTTCTGCCTCTGTCGCGGGGCGACGGCGGGTCTCCGCGCGGGCAATCGCCATCGTTGACTTTCGAGATGGACCGTTCTATCATGGAGGCGACTCGGGGCAAGGCAGACGGAAGGGCCTGCCGAAGCGTTGCCCTCGACGCCGATTCGTGCAAGTTCTGGAATCATGAGGAGGCAGTGCTTGTCGATCGGAGATGACCGACTGTTAGTCCGGAACTCAGCCGCCCGCAACCAGGCCGCGAAGGCCGTGGTGCTCCT
>DDXO01000047.1 GCA_002347155.1 Caldifarciminota bacterium UBA2258 | reverse complement strand
ATCCTCAACCGGACAGTAGTGGTGCGGCGCCCTTCCCGCCGCCGCACTGGCGGTACAGGAAACAGGCGCCGCACCTGCTAATTCTGCCGGGTCGCTGTAAGCAGGCAAAAGTCGCTGTTGGGGGACCGACTTCGACTCAGCCCCGGCAGGCGTAACCCGCGGAATTATACCCGCAGCCCTGTGCGAATGTCAATGCACCTTGACCGGATGGTTGAAATCAGGGGTAGCGTCGGGCAGCAGTCCGTCGTCCTTTGTCGTCTTGTCCTTTGTCCGTTGTCCTTCGTCCCTTGTCCTCTTGTCCGCTCGCCCTCCTCGACTGACGACCACGGATTGTGGATGACGGACAGCAGGCCTGGACTGACGGCGGGCTACGAGCGGGAGATGGTGGCGGGACGTTTCTTGCGCCGGCTCAGGAGCTTTTCTTCGAGCCAGGCAACCCATTTGTCAACGCCCGCACCGGTCCGGGCCGACATCTCGATGAAGGTAATCCCGGGCCTGAGTTTGCGCACCGCCTTTTTGAGGGCAGCCAGGTCGAAGTCAACGTACGGCAGGAGGTCGAGCTTGTTGATGACGAGCGCGTCGGATTTGGAGAACATCAGCGGGTACTTGACCGGCTTGTCGCTGCCTTCGGGTGTGGAGATGACCGTGACGTTGTAGTGAGCCGGCAGCGCGAACTCGGCCGGGCAGACGAGGTTACCGACGTTCTCAATCAGGAGGAGGTCGAGTTTGGCGAAGTCGATACCTGCAATGGCCGGGCCGAGCATCAGTCCGTCGAGGTGGCACGCTCCCTGGGTGTTTATCTGGACGCAGCCCACGCCCTTGGCTGTCACCCTGCGCGCGTCGAGGTCTCCCTGGATGTCGCCTTCGATTACCTGCATACGATACTTCCGACCCAGCGCTTCAGCGGTTCTTTCGACCAGGCTGGTCTTGCCGGCTCCGGGCCCGGACATGATGTTGATGCCGAGCACGCCGTGGCGGTCGAGCAGTTCGCGCTGGGCCGCAACGAGCGCGTCGTTGCTCGCCAGCACCCGGCGCATCAGCTCAATCTTGGGCATCAGGAATTACGGGGTACGAAGGCCGAACGCCGAAGACCAAAAGTGGAAAGTGGAAATGGCAAAGTCCGGATTCCGAATTTTGGAGTTTCCCCTTTCCACTTCGTCCTTTGCTACTGCCTCAGCCATCGCAGCTTATTCGACTTGAAGTGAATGGTCTGGTTCCGTTCGCTGCCGACCGAGACGAGCGCGATTGGGCAGCCGCAAAGCTCTTCGAGCCGGGCCACGTAGCGCCGGGCCCGCACCGGCAGCCCGGCAAACGTCCGGCAGCCTGAGGTGGGCTCGCGCCAGCCGGGCATGGTCTCGTACTGAGGTACGATCTCGGCCGCGTGGAAGGGATCGAATTCCAGCACTTCCCGGCCATCGAGCCGGTATGAGTGGCAGACCTTTATCTCGTCGCACGAATCGAGGACGTCGAGCTTGGTAATGATGAGGGCCTTGAGCCGGTTGTGCCGCACCGACGCGCGCACCACCGGCGCGTCGAACCATCCGCACCGCCGCGGTCGGCCGGTCGTCGCCCCGTACTCGTGACCCAGCTCCCGGAACCGCGCGGCGTCGGCCTCGCCCATCTCGGTCGGGAAAGGGCCGAGCCCGACCCGGGTCGTGTAGGCCTTGGCGATGCCGGCAATCTCTTCGAGCCACACCGGGCTGATACCGGTGCCCGGCGCCACGCCGCCCGCCCACGTAGATGACGACGTGACATAGGGGTACGTGCCGAGGTCGATGTCGAGGTGCATCCCCTGCGCGCCTTCGAAGAGCACTCTTGCCCCGCGCCGCAGCGCGTCTTCGATGACCAGGCTGCCGTCACCGACCATCTTGGCGATTCGCCGCGTGGCCTGCCAGTACTCGCGGGCCGTCGCCTTGAACGGTATCGGCTCGGCGTTGTACCGGTCCATGAGCAGGAAGTTGGCCGCGGTGAGGTTGCGCTTCAGCTTGTCGTTGAACGTCTCTTCTGAGAGCAGGTCGCCGGCCCGGATTCCGGTCCGGTTCACTTTGTCCGCATAAGCCGGGCCGATTCCCCGGCCGGTCGTGCCGATGCGCTGCTTCGCCGACTGCTCGTCCCGCAGGCAGTCAAGTTGCTTGTGATATGGGAGTATCATCTGCGCCCGGCTGTCAACCACCAGCCGCTGCCCGAGCGGAACCTTCTTCCTGCGCAGGGCTGCCAGTTCGTGCTCGAACACGTACGGGTCGATGACGCAGCCGCAGCCGACTACGCAGGTTACCTTCGGGTTGAGAATCGCCGACGGTATCTGGTGGAACGTGAACGTGCTGCGCTCGACGCAGACTGTGTGCCCGGCATTGGGACCTCCCTGAAAGCGGGCCACCAGCCCCGCACTGCGGGCAAGGTAGTCAACTGCCTTACCCTTGCCCTCGTCGCCCCACTGGGCGCCGACGATAGTCAGATTAGGCACAGAAGACGGAGGACGGAGGATGGAGGACGGAGGACTTCATTCCTCTCTCCTCAATCCTCATTCCCCATTCCTCATTCCTCGCGTTAGAACTGATAGGAGAAGGAGAACTTGTAGTTGGAGGTCGGGAAGTCGTAGATCAACTGGTCCATGCTCAAGTCAAACCGGAACTTGGCGTACTGGACTCCAATCCCGAAGCAGAGACCGATGGACTTGAACGACCCGAGGCCTTTCCGCGTGAATACGTCGCCGAGGCCGTAGTGGTAAGTCTGACCGTCCTTCTCCAGCACGATGCCGCCGCGCTGACCGGTCAGGTCCTCGAAGTAGCCCAGGCGCGCGTGCAGCAGCTTGCCGGTGCTCTCGAGCGGCGAGTCGGGAGTTGACGCCAATGCTCCCAGGTCGATGGCGCCCACTTCCACGCCCACCGACTTCCAGGCGTCGCGCAGTTCCTCCCGCAGCTTGCGGCCGAACGGCTTGGTCCCGGTCGAGTCGTAGAACATCCCGACCAGTATCTTCGAGACCTCGGGTACGAGGGCAACGGTTACCATGTCGTTGTCCACCGGGCGGTAGGCAAGCCCGAGCCGCATCATCCGCGGCAACGGGTCGGACTCGCCGGACGAGGTGTAGGCGATATTGGGGCCGATGTTGGCAAACGCCAGCCCCACATTCAGGGACTTGAAGGGCTTGTACAGCGCGCCCGCGTCCAGTGCCCAGGTGATGCCGGTTCCGCCCGCATCGATGCCGAGCTCGGGCATTGCTTTCCAGACCCAGTCCGGAACGAGGAACGAGTATATAAACTTGGCCGCGACGCCGACACCGAGGTTGGGCATCACCGAATAGCCATACCCGCCGGCCACCGCGACATCAAACGTAGTGTAGCGGCCGAGGAAATCGCCGCGCTCGTTGACGACGTCGGTCTCGCCGGTGGTGAGGTAGATGATGTTCACGCCGACGTTGCCATAGTCCTTCAGTCGGTGGGTGAGGCCGGCGTACTCGTAGTACATCCCCGGATACAGACCCGGCAGCCAGTTGGCATGCATCAGCGTGGCATGGGTCCCATCCAGAAATGCCATACCGCCCTGGTTGTAGTAGACGCTGCTCGCGTCATCGGCCAGCGCGGTGAATGCTCCACCGAGCCCGGTCGGCCGGGCAGCGGGCCAGATCATCAGAAACACGGCCCCCGGGTTCTGGCTCGCGGCCGCGACCCCGAGCAGGGCGCAAAGCGCAAGCCAGCAGGCTTTACTCCTCATGCGGACTTCTCCTTGATTGTCACGAAACATTATAGGTCAGTGGGTGTCAAGGTCAAGCGGAGTTCCCCGGAGTGGAGACCGAAGCCGCCAGGGTAACGAACGTGGATGACGAGACTCGAGGTCCGAACCGGCGATGACTAATCAGGCAATCAGGCTTCGTCATGCAGTCGTCATTGGCGCTTCGGACTCCGGGTTTGGGCCGCTCCTCTACCTGACTACCAGCAGTTTGTCCCGCACAACGACCCGCTGCCTTCGTCCCGGCCCGTCGTCCGCTTGCGCGGTCAGAGTATAGAGGTACACGCCGTTCGCCGGAAGATTGCCGTCGCTGTCGCGGCCGTCCCATTCGACATCGTTGTACCCGAAGCCCGCTGACCGCGACCCGAGGTCGCGTACCAGCCGTCCTGCCAGCGAGTATACCCGCACCCTTACGTCTGCCTGCCGGTTAAGCACGAAGGTGAACCTGCACCCGGTTCGTACCGGGCTGGGGTAGGGAAGCACCGAATCGACCCTGAGCACGCCGGACAGGAACGGTCTGAGAGGGATGCTGACTACGGCGCGGTTAAGCAGGTTGTCGGACACAGCGACAAAAAGCGAGTCCACGGTCCCGGTCAGCTTGACCGGCACGCGGAAGCGTGCGGTGGTCGACGCGCCGCGGTCAAACACCAGCATGTCGGTCAGGTCGGTCGCGTAGGTCGGGTCGTTCACATAGAACAACGGCGCTTCGCCCGCCACCGGCGCGATCATTATGCCCGAACTGTCGCTGACGACGCCCTCGAGTTCGAACTCCGCCGGCACGACCGCGTCGCTCACAAGTCGGGTGTTGTCGCGGAACAGGCTGACCGAAGGAACCGCTGTGTCGGCCGAGAGCGCCGGTATGGTTGCGTACTCTATTGAATCGTTGAGAGCCGACCAGTCCCCGGTGCCGCCCCATAGCGAAACGCTCGCCCGGCACGACCGCGCCCTCGGCGCATAGCTGCCATTCGGCACGAAGACGGTATCAAGCGCTACGCCCAGCGGGAAAGTGCCTTGACACTTCAGCATCCCCGCGGGCGCGTCGCCGCTCCCCCGCCCCAGGTCCATGCCCGGCAACTCGTAGCTCGTCTCCCCCCGGAACGAACGGTAGGTGCGAATCCGCGCCGGCCCCTGAACCAGCCATGCGAACTTCGCTCCGGCCGCCCCGACCGAACCAGTGACGCGGAACTGCGTTCCGGGTTTGAGGGTGTCCGGTGTCACGACCAGCTCCTGACCGGAAGGTCGCGGCAGCCGCAGCACGGTTGCGGGATCGCCGAACAGATGGTAGGTCTTGTCGGTCGGCCACGCCTGAAAGAAACTGCGGCCGATGGTCGAGTCCGGCTGGGCAAACAACGGAGTGAACAGGTTGCGGGCGAAGATGAGGTTCGAGCCTGCGACCGTGGCCTTGGTCGCACCCACGGACGCGATCGCGCCGCTCGCCTGCCGGACCAGCTCTTCCGCTATGCACTCAAACTGCGTGTCCTCGAATCGGCCCACCGAACAACTGCCGAAGAAGCAGAACGGGCTGCGACTGCCATTCTGCACCTGGGGCACCTGCGAGATGTTCAGCACACTCTCATGGGTCAGGTCATGCCCGGCTCCGTGTCCGAAGAAGACCAGCACGACCCCGCCGAGACCGAACTGACGCATCAACTCGGCGTGGGCGCCCGGCTTGCTTTTGACGCCCAGGTACGGCCATTCGGTGAGATAGACCTTGACCAGATCCGGCCGGCTCTCGGGAATCTCACCTATCGCCTCGCAGTACGTGATGTGGCCGAACCCGATGGGGTCCCACCGCCTGGGGTCGTTCGGATTGGCCTCGCCCAGGAACTCGTCGTCCGCCAGCAGCAGACAGCGCTTGTTCCACAGCCCGGCCGGCTGCGTCTCGTAGGCAATCACCTTGTCAACGAACCGGCGCAATTCACCCGCACTGCGGCACGTCACCCGGCCGAGCGCCATGTCCGGACTGCTGCCCTCGCCGTCAAAATCGGCATACCACGCGTCGAACGCCAGCGCACTCCGGTCATAGGCATCGGGGTTGAGCCCGAATCCGTACTCGTAGGCCGGCACACCGGGAGGACGTTTGCCCAGGATTCCCTTGTAGTCGCAGGTTGCGTCGCCGGCCAGCAGACCGTAGGCCGGATGCTTGTCCGCCAGAAAGAGCTTAATCGCCCTCGGCTCCTCCATGCCGAACGCGTAGTCGTCGTAGATGTCGTCGAGCGCAGCCGTCTGAGCCACGGCCTGGCCTATCCCGGCGATCCGGCCGGTCCGGTACTCGGCCAGCCGCCGGGCCGGACTCAGGAACTCCCTCGGCGTGACAATCCAGTAGTCAGCCCGTCGCTCCGGACTCCGCAGGCGACCGGGGCTGCGCGCTTCGATGCGCGAGGGTCTCAGCAGCCTTCCTGATGCGGCAACAGCGAACTCCGCCGGCGCGGGGACACGCAGACAGAACCATGCGCTGTCACCGGCCCGCTCGGTCTCTTGGCACATCTTCGGAGCGTACGGGTCGGTGATATCCAGCACCAGGGGCGGCTCAGCGACGTCCCGGATGCAGAACCTGAACCTGCCGGTGTCGTCCTGCAGGAAGCGAAGCTGTCCGTCATGCAGCGAGAGCCGGCGCAGGTAATCTACCTCAAGATAGTCAAGGTAGATGCTCTTCTGGCCCTGCCCGGTCAGTCCGAACGTCACCACATTGCTGCCGAAGTTCACAGGCAGGATTTCATCCGCCGTGAAGTCGAACGGGCGGGATGGCGGAGACTGCCCGAATTCGTAGAAACCGACTTGACGCCCGTTGAACATCACCGACAGCTCGTTGCCGCCGGCATCAGCCAGGAACCGACCTGCGAGTCGCTGCACCTGCACCGGGTAGACCATGTCCAGCACAACATCAAGCGTTGCGTCATCGCGGTCGGCCGCCTTGAACAGCTGCGTCCATATCCAGAGCAGGCCGGAACGGGCCGGGCAGTTCAGGTCTTTCTCCTGGTGGAGTCGGTCCCGGGCGGTGTACAACGTGAGCGCCCCGGCCGTGTCAATACCAGGCACCGGCGTAATCCGGGGTCCGGGCGTCCCGCCCCAGGCCAGCCAGTAGATGTTATGGCGGGTGAAGTAGTTCTTGACGTAGACCGAGCACCTTCCGACCCAGTGTTCCGGACCGAGGCCGTAGAACACGACCCGGTCAGCCGGGTCGAGCCTGCCGTCCTCTCCGCCCTGCACGAGGATCGGAATCAGCCGCATGCTGTCCGGGTATGCGCTGTCCGGTTCGTGTTCCCCAATCGTGTACAAAGTGAGTGCCGCCGGGTCCAACCCGGAGAGACTCAGACCGGCCGCTGCCAGTTCACGACCCGTGATGGCGTAGATGCCGGTAGAATCGACGCTGATCTTGAGCCAGTGCGGCGAGCGCTCGAATTGCGACGAAGCAGGGGTGGGCCATCCCAGCTTCCAGTTCAACGCCTCATCACCGTTCAGCAGCATCGCTGCGACGGCACCGTCCAGGGGGTCGGGTTCGACGTTTCGCTGCGGCCTCTGCTCAAAGGTGACCGACACATCGAGCCACTCGTAGTAGCTCAACGTTCCGGTCACCTCGTCGTACCGACACGGGCTGAGTCGGATCGGGACAAACCTGACCCTTCGCAGGACCGCTGTTTGTCCTGCCTCGGCCGGCCGCTGCGAAAGGACCGCGCCACCGGCCGGCAGTTTGTCGTACCACGACGAGTCGCCGTCCCATGACATGCGGGGAACGGTCGAGAGCCGAGTGCTACCCAGTGTATGCACAGGTCCGGTTCTGACACTCACGCGTACGTCGCCAGTCTGCGGTATCCCGATGCGAACTACCTTGCCGGGCAGGTCCGGCTCGCCGGTCTGAGCGATGTGGTCTGCGTCGTCGAATTCAACCGCGCAACGGCTGCCGATTCCGCCCACGAGTCTCACCTGTCCCGGAACGTATCGGAAAGACACACCGTTCTCGTCCGAGCTCTCAACCGTGACCGAGGCAGACGACGCGGTCAGAAGTCCAGCCAGAACGGCCGCCAGATGGATGATTTTCGTGGAAACGAGTCTAGAACACGACAGACTCAAGTCAAGCAGCCTGGCCAGCCTTGCCGGTCACGGCTTGATTGCGACCGTGAAGTCGGTCGGCAGCACTCTGCCGGCGGCCAGGGCCGCGATAACCCTCACATCATCCTCACTGCCGATATCCGCAAACTCCAGCCTGCCGTCCGATGTCGAGGCGGCTGCAGACAACGCCGTGGTGTCCACCACCAGTATCGCGGGCCTGGAGGTATCGGCCCGGGCAGCCGAAGCCACCAGCGCGGCGGCCAGCGGAGTGGCTGCTCGGACGCAAGCCTCAAGCTGTTCGTTCGCCGCCAGCATTTGCTCCAGCACCACCCGACGCGATGCATCCCCGCCGACCTCGACTGCAGTACCGGTGCTCTCTCCGACTTCGACCCAGCGCCCCTGCCATACCTCGACGCTGCCCCGGCTGAACAGCCACCGGATCTGGCGGCGGGACTTGGACTGCCCGAGTAGAAGGGCAAGGCCCTTCGAGGTGCGCCGCAGGCGGTGTTCCCATCCGAGCTTCGCCAGCCTCAGCTCAATCGTCGCCACCGCACGCGAGAAGTCGGCTCGGCTCAGCCGCCGAGTTGGGCGAGCGTCAACTGCCATCGCCGGTTCGTATGGAACGTCAATCGACCCGGCGCGATTGAACCGGCCCAGCCGAAGCTCCCACTCGGCCGTCTTCGCCGAATCGCTGCAGTAGAGCCGAACCGGCAGTCCGGAGCGCGGGTCTACCTCCATTACACCGGAGAGCTTCTTGGTCAGAGTCGGGTCAACGATCGGCAGGTCCGGCTTGAACGCATAGACGTACCGCCCTCGCTGCGCACCGATGTACAACAGCCGACTGCCGCGGAAGACCCCTTCGCCCTGGTCCAGCACCCGCGTTTCGATTCCGCGCGCGATCCGGCGCCAGCCGGATCGGTCACGTTCGTACTGGTCCGAGCCTTCCGCCCGCAACTCTACTCCTGCCAGCTCCGTCCGACGTCGCACCTGCCCGGACCACACTTCCCGGTCCGGCTGCCCGCGCCTGCCACTGAACCTGACTTCAATCGGAAACGGCATGTCGGTGTGGAACCGCAGCGTGAACCCGAACGACCGGAGCTGCGCAAGCCGCTCCCACGCCCCCACCCCGGCCTCCTCCGGCGCCATGGGCCGCGTACTGTGCAGGAGGCCGGCGCACGACAGCATCAGAACTGCAAGAAGAGCCGGGACCGAACTCCGGATCGAGCTAGAAATCCGTGCCGAGCCCGAGTATGAACTTCCAGCCGCTGTCATTGGTGGTGGATAGCGGTTTGGCGAAATCGAACTTCAGGAGGAAATAGGATATCCTCACCCTGGCGCCAAACCCGGCGCCCAGTTTAAGGTCGTCAAACGCCCCTTTGGAAGCATCCCACAGGCGGAAGCTCCGGCCCGTACCCCAGGGCGCAATCACGCCGCCGTCAAGGAAAGCGACGCCCCTGATGCCGCCGAACTCAATGGGCAAAGGGAATGCCAGCTTCATCCGGTCGATGAACGGGTAGCGGAGTTCGAATCTGAAGGTAGCAGCCGCCGGGCCAAAGTCGTAGTAGAATTCAGCCGGCTGGTAGCCCCTGACCACACGCTGTCCGGGCGCATACTCCAGGAACCGTATGCCGCCCAGATAGTAGCGGTCTGCGTCCGCGCCAAATCTCGCTTCACCCAGAAGCCAGCTTGCGAACACGAACCTGCGGCCCAGCCGCTGATAGTTGCGGACATCGAAGAACAGGTACTGGTATGGCCGTCGTGCAAGCACGGAAGCATCGGCACCGAGCCGCGCCCGTGTGCCACGGGCCGGCCCGTTCTGGTCCCAGTAGGTATTGTCAAAGACCAGCGCCACCGACGCCGACGGCACTATCTCCGAATACGTACCGACGCTGTCCCAGTACGGGATGCGCGGGTCGTCTAACCACGTGTCCCGACTTACGACGCTGTAGCTTATCGAAGAGCCAGCCTCGACTCGCGTGAAGCGGTTGAACGGATACGCCGCGATTGCCTGCAGCCCGCGGTCCAGCGCCCACTCCAGCAGACCGTACGGTATGTAGCGTCTGACGTCCTGCACCTGGAAAAACGTCAGACCATAGTCGATGCGCCGCGGCAAATGCCAGTACTGGAAAATGAAGTCGGAATTCAGGATGTTGCCGTACAGGTCCGTGTACAACTGGAACCGGTGGTCTCCCATCATGTCGCTGAACGCGACGTACACCGCACCGGCGAACCCCCCGGACGAGCCGGTACCGTACGATGCCGCACCCGCCGCATAGTCGAGTGAGAGATTGAAGCCCGCCGGTTTTACCTTGCCAAAGTCGAGACCCGACTTCTCGAAGGCGAAAGTATCCAGCGGTGGCTGGTACCGTTTGCCCGAGTCCACCGGCAGATTCTCAAGCGGGTCCAGCATCAATGCCACGTCCCAACCGACGTTGTCGAAGTAGGCAAACGCGAGTTTCCGGTCGTCGCGCGAGAGCGTCGGATAGGAGACATTACCCAGGAAGTCCGTGCTCCGCACAACCCGGTTGGTCGCAAGCGAATAGACGTAGATGTTGCTCGCCGAGTCCGAGGCAGCATAGAGCAGGTACTGACCGGAGTGCGAGAATTCCGGGTGGGACAGTTGACCGCCTCGGTCCGTAAGCCTGGTGACGCTGCCCTCGCGGTCCCGCAGCCACACCGCGTACCGGCCCGGCATCCAGGTCTCCCCTTCATCGGGTCGGTCGGATATGAAAGCTATCGAGTCTCCACCCGGCGAGAAGACCGGATCGCGGTCTTCGTACATGTCGTAAGTCACCCGCTTCGGCTCGCCGCCGACAACCTCCACTGTGTAGATGTCGCTGAACCCGTTCTTGAGGCCAGCGAAGACTATGCGCCTTCCGTCGGGTGAGAACCGCGGGCTGTACATGCCGTCCAGGTTCCCGTATATCCGACGCCTGATTCTGCCGGTCTCGTAGTCAATGAGCGCAACGTTGTCTCTGCCTGCGCTGGTCGTCACAACGGCAATCGTCTTCTCGTCCGGGGACCAGGCGACGCCGGGCCGGACCAGGTGCATCAACTCGAAACCGCCCGACCTCTCGCCCTTCACGAGCCGCTTCAGCACGCGGCCGTCAAACGCGGACACGACGTACACGTCAGTGTATTCCGACCGGTCCGAAACCATCGCTATCTTCGTTCCGCTCGGCGAGATCGCCGGCGCCGTATTGTAGACCGATCCGTCCTCCGTGTGACTGGTCAGGCGCCTGGCCAGTCGTTCGAAGTTGTCCAGCTTCACCACCTGGGGCCAGTACTTCACCCGCAGGTACTTCTCCCATTCTGAGCTGAACTTCTGGATGGTCATCCCGAACACCGAGGCAAAGGCACCGTCCAGGCTGCGCCTGGTTCGGAGAGCACGCATGAACTCATACACCTTCTTCCGACCGTACTTCTCTTCGACGTAGTGGAAGAAAGACTCGCCTTCACGGTACACGAGGTAGCCCATTCCGTCCGACAAATCCTGCAGCGAAACCAGCCGATTGTTGATAACCAGGTCGCGCATGAAGTGGTCCGAACTGACGTTCACCCAGCCTGACTGAAACTCTGCAAAGCCCTCGAGCACCCAGAGCGGAACGCTGAACTCGTCGATGGCTCCCAGAAGCGAAGCCAGCCGCGACCGGAAGTACATCTGGAATTCGAACACATGCGTAAGTTCATGACCGATGACGTGATGCAGGTCGTTGTACGACCCGTTGAAAGGTATCACGATGCGGTTCTTGATCAACTCCGAGAAGCCGCCCACACCCTCCTCAAGGACGTCGAGCACAACGTTGGTCTCGCTGAACTGCCCGGGTGAAAGGTAGAGTATCAGCGGAATCTTGCCCTCGATGTCTACCCCGAGGTCGGCGGAGATCTGCTGGTAGTAACCCTCCGCCGACATTGCGGCAAACTCAGCCAGGCCTTCGCCGCCCGGGTAGAACTGCACTCGGAAGTGCTCGGTCTCGTAGGTACGGAACTGGTAGTCACGAGTCTGCACCTTGTTCTTGCCGAAGTACGAGTACTGCGCTGCGGCCGGAACCACCGCGAAGAGTGTGGCCGCGATGAGGCATGCGCGGATCACCTGCTGCCGCACTAGTGGGCTGGACACTGCCGCTCTGGTTTCGCTGCGAACCTGTCGGCCGCGGAATGCGGGACGGCCGAAAGCCTCGGTCGGTTCAGCGCGGCCCGTGCTTCTCTTCACTAAAAAGGAAGATTCTCTCACTGACTTTGTACCCGTACGCCATGTCCGGTGTCGTGTGACCGTAGCAGAACCCGCCCTTCGCATCAAGGCCGACGGCCCCAAATGCGGGCTTCTTCCTCCTCGCCTCAGCCATGACCAGGGTCATGGCCGTCGACGCCGGCATTGTTGCCATCTTCTCGACAATCTCCCTGGCCAGCGACCGGCGCATAATCTCTTCACCGTGGCCGGTACACGTAACTGCACCGCCGAGCCCGGCGTATGTGCCGGCTCCGAGGATCGCCGCATCCCCAACTCTGCCGCGCATGCGGCCGGCGATCCCGCCCGATGAAGTCGCTACTGCGATGCTGCCGTGTTTGTCTCGGGCCACAGCCCCGACCGTTCCGGCCGGGCCCTCCGGCACCGGAGCAGCATCCGAAGCCGACGGCAGCCCGGAGGGGAAACGCTCCTTGTTCTGCCTGTTAAAGTACCTCGACCCTTGGTCGATGACCCGCTGCAGCCGGGAGAGCGCGCGCTCGGTGACGGTGCTGTGGTCGTCAAAACCCATCTTGCGCGCGAACTCGGTCGCGCCGGACCCGCACAGGAGCAGATGGTCGGTTTCGGCCATCACCTTCTCGGCCACCAGAATCGGGTTCTTCACGCCGTAGATGCCGGCCACGCCTCCGAATCTTCCGTCCTGCGTCATCAGCGACGCGTCCATCTCGACCAGGCCGTCGATGGTCAAGTCCGACCCGGTCCCGGCATTGAACAGGGGATTATCCTCCATAATCCGGACCGCGGCCACTACCGCCTCCAGTGCATTCGCACTCTGCCGCAGCAAACGGTATCCTTCGTCAATCGCCTCGGTCAGACCTGCCGCGTACGCCGCCTTGTCGTCAATCGTACCTGCCCCGGCTTGGCAGATAATCCCGAGCGGGCTGTCTGTCATCTAAGCCTCCAGTCAGTGCTCGCGATGCGTCCCATGGCTACTTCTGGCATGCCGGGCAGAAATGCGTGCTCCGACCGCCAATCCGCTTGCGCCGGACCACGCCCTTGCACCCACGGCGCCGGCACTTCTCGCCCTCGCGGCCGTACACGCGCAGTCGATCCTGGAACGAACCGACGCTTCCATCCACGCGCACGTATCCGCCGTCGCTCATGGTAGTGCCGCACCATCGTATTCCGTCCCTCAGTACGCTTCCCAGCGCCCCAGTCAGACGGGAAACCTCAGGCGGCTTCAGGCTGCCTGCCCGGCGGTCAGGTTTGATTCCTGCGCGATGCAGCGCCTCGTCCGAGTAGATGTTGCCCACACCGCAAGCCACACGCTGGTCCAGAAGCAGGCTCTTCACCGGGGCGTTTCGGCCGCTCAGCCGGGCTGCCAGGAAGGCCGCGTTGTAGCCTGCGTCTATCGGCTCGGGGCCCATCCGCTCCATGCCCCGGATCGGCCTCGGCAGAGCGCCGCCATTGGTCACGCAGACCCTGCCGAATCTCCTCGCGTCAACAAAGGAAAGCGTCTGGCCGTCCGAGAATCTCAGTCTCAGGTGCTCGTGCTTGTGCATCGCATCGTACCCGAACCTGCGCACCTGGCCACTCATACCCAGATGCAGAACCAGCTTCCGGCCGTTGCTCAGGCTGAACACAAGGTACTTGCCGCGCCTACCCACACCGAGGACAGTCACCCCGATCAGTTGACGCCTGAACTCGGCGGGTCCGGGGTGCATTGCCACGCGTCTGGTGCCGAACTTGACCGCGACTAATCGTCTCCCGGTCAACTGCCGGCCGAGAGAACGTCGGATCGTCTCGACTTCAGGAAGCTCAGGCATTCAAGGAACCTCAAGCCTCAAGCTGCAAGCTCCACATTCAGGGCTTGTGGCTCTTGGCTTGCGGCTTGTTGCTCACTTCAGTCCTTTCAGCAACTCGTCAAGCGACTGAACCGGACGCAGCAGTTCAGTTGCCCGGCGCACGTGCTCGTCCCGGCGTATCCGCGCCTGGTAGTCGCCCCGCATCCCGAGCAGCTTGGCTGCGACCTCGCGTTCGATCTCCCGTTCGAAGATGGACTGCGATGAGTCGAACTCAGCCTCGGTGAACTCCAGCTTCCTCGTCGTCATCAAGTAGTCATGGAACTGGCCGAGCACGGCCTTGTCCGCCCGGAAGTCGGCCGTCAGGCCGGGGTGGGAACTGGTGTAGTCGACGGCGAAGTCGAAGAAAGCATCACGGGTCATGCGTGCCGCCAGCGGCGTGAGCCTCGCATATGCCACGTACACGTCGGGGACAATGCCGCCCCCGCCGTAGACCGTTCGATGCAGCTTGCCGAGCGTGTAGAAGACCCTCGTGGTATCCTGAGTCGAGTCCGGGATGACCGCGCTCTCCTTGTCGTACGGCCGGTTGATGCAGCGGCCGCTCGGCGTGTACCAGAATGCGGTCGTGACCTTTACGGCGATCTCCGGGCCCAGGGGATGAACCGTCTGGACCGAACCCTTGCCGTAGGTCGTATCGCCGACAATCAGCGCGCGTTCCCAGTCCTGCAGTGCGCCGGAGACGATTTCGGCTGCCGAGGCGCTCGCCCGGTCTACGAGCACGACGAGCGGGAATCCGTCACCGTGTACATCCGGCGTCTCTGAGAGGTACTCGTGCCTGCTGTCAGGTATCCTGCCCCTGGTTCGAACGATCACCTCGCCGGGCGGCAGGAACAGGTCGGTCACGTCCCGCCCCTCGCCGAGCAACCCGCCGCCGTTCGACCGGAGGTCGAGTATCAGCTTGGTCGCGCCCGCATCGAACAGCGAGTCGATGGCATGGCTCAGTTCGCGGGTCGCGGTCTTGGAGAAATCGGCAAGCCGCACGAATCCGATGCCGTCTTCCAGCAACGCGGCGTAAGGAACGGCCTTGATATTGATGATCGCCCGGGTCAACTCGAAAGGTATCAGGTCCCTGACTCCGGGCCGGGCAATCCCCAGCTTGACCTTGCTGCCCGGCTCTCCGCGCAGAACCTTGATTGCGTCGTCGGTTGTGTAATTCTCGGTGGACTTGCCCTCGATCTCGGCAATCCGGTCTCCGCCCCTCATGCCTGCCCGGTCCGCCGGTGTGCCTTCGATCGGGGCGATGACCGTGAGTCGCTGGTCCATTATCCCGATATGGATGCCGATGCCGCCGAACTGGCCCTCGGTCATGACCCTCAGTTCCTTGAGTTCACGCTCCTCTAGGAACTCAGTGTGCGGGTCGAGCGAACCGAGCATCCCGCGGATGCCGGACCGAATCATCTTGTCCGGGTCGATTCTCCTGACATACGTGGACATCACAATGTCAACGACCCGAGAAAAGGTCTGCAGACTCTGGAGCAGCCCGCTCCCGGTTTTCTGCGCCCAGAGCTTGCCAAACAGGCCGCCCAGGCCCAGCGAGAGCACGACCAGAGTGGTGACCAACGCAACTCTTCGCTTCATTACTTCAGGATGCCCTTTCGCTTCAGCAGTTCTTCGACGTGACCAAAGACCGACCGCTCAATCTCGTCGGCGGGCAGTGTCCCGTCAACGACCTTGAACCGGCCGGGCGCGCGTCGGGCGACCCGCAGGTAGCCTTCGCGCACCCGCTCGTGAAATTCTACCCGCTCCCGCTCCAGTCTGTCAAGGACACCGGACGCCTTCCTTCCACGGCCGACCGCTATCGGCACGTCCACGAGCACGGTCAGATTGGGTCTGGTGCCCGCGGTTGCCAGCTTGTTCAGTCGCACCACCAGCTTCTCGCCCAATTCCCGGCCAAACCCCTGGTAGGCTGTCGAGGAATCGCCGAACCGGTCGAGAACGACGACCTTGCCGTCATTCAGGGCGGGCATGACCTTCTCCCGCACGAGCTGGTTTCGGCTCGCGAGATACAGGAACAATTCGGTCAGACCGTGCATCTCCTTGTTCCCGGGGTCGAGTAGGATACCGCGGATGGCTTCACCGATCTCGTTCCCGCCGGGCTCGCGCGCGGCCAGGCAGGGAGATCCCATCCCCGCCAGTCGCTTCGCCAGCCGTTCGGCCTGGGTAGACTTGCCCGAACCTTCGACGCCTTCGAAGGTAATCAGGACGCCGCGAGCGGCCAATGCGAGGATTCCTGATTCCCAATTCCTGACGCGGAACCGAAAATCGGGAATTGGCAATCGGTCATTTCTTGTGTCCGTACTTCTTGATGTATGCTTCAGTCTTGTCGCGGCACTCGTCGTCCGGATACTGGACCGGCGGAGTCTTGAAGAAGTAGGACGACGGGTCGATGATGCTGCCCGACAGGCCGTTGTCGAGCGCGAGCTTCGCGCAGCGGACGGCATCAATCATCACGCCGGCGGAGTTGGGCGAGTCCCAGACCTCGAGCTTCAGTTCGGCGTTCAGCGGTACGTCACCGAACGTCTGGCCCTCCATCCGGAGGTAGCACCACTTCCGGTCCTTCAGCCATGGTACGTAGTCCGAGGGCCCGACGTGGATGTTCTCCTCACCGATGTCGTACTTCAGTAGCGACGTGACCGCACCGGTTTTGGATATCTTCTTCGACTTCAGCCGGGAACGCTCGAGCATGTTCATGAAGTCGGTGTTGCCGCCGACATTGAGCTGCATCGTCTTGAGCAGCTTGACCGCCCGGTCGTTGAACAGCGACACCAGCATCCGGTGCACGATGGTCGCACCGACCTGGGACTTGATGTCGTCCCCAAGCACCGGCAGGCCCGCGGACTTGAACCGTTTGTTCCAGTACTTCTGCGACGCAATGAAGACCGGAATGCCGTTCACGAACGCGCAGCCGGCCTTGAGAATCTGCTCCACGTACCACTTGGTCGCCTCTTCGCTGCCCACCGGCAGGAAACTCACGACCACATCGGTCTTCGTCTCCTTGAGCGCTCGCACCAGGTCGGCGGTCGGGCCGGGCGCCTTCTCGATTATCTGCGAAAGGTAGAAGCCGAGCCCGTCATGGGTCATTCCCCGCAGCACCTTCACCCCGGCCTTCGGCACGTCCGCGAACTTGTACGTGTTGTTTGGCGCCGTGTATATCGCCTGCGACAGGTCCCTGCCGACCTTGTTCTTGTCGATGTCGATGGCGACGGTGAACTCGATGTCGTTGATGTGATATCCACCCAGGTTCACGTGCATGATACCCGGTATCGAATCTCCGGGCTTCGCGTTCCGGTAGTAGTGCACGCCCTGAACCAGGCTGCTGCAGCAATTGCCGATGCCGATAATGCCGACTCTCACCTTGGGCATTTGTCCTCCTGTCGAATCAATCTCATCGTTCTCTATTCTATCCGACCACCAGGCTGCCTAAGAACGGGTTGACGAGCAGCGCCCGCCCGAACGTTCCCGGTTCACCGTGCCCGGGGTACAACTCGGTCTCTTTTTGCAGTACTGCCTGGAGGCGGCCGAGCGATGCCATCATCTGCTCTTCCGACCCTCCGGGGAAATCTACCCTGCCGATGGAATCAACGAACAGCGTGTCGCCGGTAAATGCGTAGTCCGAAGCCAGCAGACAGATGCCGCCCGGCGTGTGGCCGGGCGTATGCAGAACGGTCATCTCATCCCCCCCGACCACGACCTTGTCGCCTTCCTTTAGCAGCCGGCTCGGTGCGGGCGACGTAATCCTCAGACCCATCATACTCGAGAGGTTCCGGTCCGGGTGAGCGAGCAGTTTCGCATCCAGCTCATGTACCAGCAGCTCGGCACCGGTCGCCGCGATGACCTCACGGTTGGCCGCGATGTGGTCGATGTGACCGTGGGTGTCGATGACGTACTTCACGGTCCCGCCCAGCTTCCTGACCTCGTCGAGAATCGTCTCGGCATCCCCGCCCGGGTCAACGACCGCCAGCTCCTCTCCCGACTTCAGGACGTAGCAGTTGGTGCCGAGTGCACCGACCACCAGCCGCCTAATCATCTCAGCCATCTACTTCCCACCTCCGCGCCTCTGCCACGGACCTCTGGCTTCTGGCTCTTGGCTCTTGACTTCAGCCTGCGTGCCGATCCGCTGCTCTCAAACTCCCATCCCTCTCGCGCCAGCAGCCACTCCTTCATATCCAGCCCGCCGCCGAATCCGTGCAGAGAGGAATCCGAACCAACCACGCGATGGCAGGGAATGAGCAGGGCAAACGGGTTGCTTGCCATCACCTGCCCGACAGCACGCGCGGCCCGGGGACGACCGACTGCCTGCGCAACTTCCGAGTAGGTCATCACTTGTCCCGGTCGAATACCCGCACATCGGCCCAAAACCTTGCGGGAGAACGCGGGCAGGCCGGCTGGGTCCACATGCAGGTACCTGGGAATCTTGTTGCCGCGGAGCACGCCCTCGAGGTCTCTTGCCAGGTCCCGATCATCGCGACTACCCCGGGCTCCCAGGTCAACGCCGGAAACCTTGCTACCCCGGCTGCTAACGGTCACCCAATGCGATCCTAGCCGGCACGAACGGCGCCGGACCGCTTCAGGGCCACAGGTCTTCACTGGCGGGTATCTTAGGTCGTATGGAGGGAAAGTCAAGGAAGCCCCAAGCCCAGGCGCAGACGAATTCAGGGCTCAGACGTCAGAATGCAGCAATCCTGGACCTGCGGACCGCACACTGGCGCCCACAGACCCGCGCGAAGCGCGTGCTTGCGCTTTGTGCTTGCGCCTGAGCTTGTCCGCGCTACAATCGGCAGGTGGAGAATCCGCTCGAACCGCTAATCGCCAAAGACCCACGGTACAAACCCGAGGCCTATATCTTCATCCACGACGCGCTCGACCACACCTGGTCACGGCTGGAACAACGCCGGCACGTCACCGGCCGGGAACTGCTCGACGGCGTCAAAGACCTCGCGCTCAGGCGCTATGGCCCGATGGCCAAGGCCGTCCTCAACTCCTGGGGCGTGAAGACCACCGACGACTTTGGTGCCATCGTCTTCAGTCTCGTCAACGCCGGTATCCTGTCCAAAACCGAAGAAGACCGCCTCGATGACTTCCACGACGTGTACGACTTCAACGAGGTCTTTGTCCGTTCTTACGACATCAGTGACGCCGACCTGAGAAAAGCGGAGTAGAGATTCACCACCAGGACACAGGGGCACGAAGAAGAGGGCACCGGATACCCGGGGTCCCTGTTCGTCCGAGTACGTCTTTGGTTGTCCACACGACATGAGCTCTGCCGAATACTACTTCCGGCCTGACGGTCCGCTAAGCCGCATTCTCTCCGGGTACGAGCACCGTCCCCAGCAACTCGAGATGGCCCGGCTCGTCGAGTCTGCGCTCGGAAGCAACGGCCGGCTGGCGGTCGAGGCCGGCACCGGCGTGGGCAAGAGCCTCTCCTATCTTGTCCCGGCCGCGCTCTGGTCAAAGCGGACCCGCAAGCGCGTGGTGGTCTCGACCTACACGCGGATACTCCAGTCCCAACTCATCGCCAAAGACGTCCCGCTGCTCCACAGTCTTCTGTCCGCCGATTCCGACATTCGTCACTCGCCGCTCGACAATCGTCACTCTTCTGACGCTGTCCGTGTGGCGGTTGCCTACGGCCAGGGCAACTACCTTTGCCGGTTCCGGCTCGAAACGCAAATGGCGCGCGGGCTCTTCGACTCGCGCGCCGACGCACGTGCGGCCGGCCGCCTCTTCGACTGGGCCGACACCACCAAGACCGGTGTGCTGCTCGACTACCCCCATCCTCTGCCCGGCCCGGTCGCCCGGCGCGTGGCCCGCGACTCGGTTGCCTGTCGCCGCGAGCTGTGCCCGTACCGCAAAGCCTGCTTCTACTACAGGGCGAAACGCGAATGGGCGGACGCCGGCATCCTCATCGTCAACCACTCGCTCTTCTTCGCCAGCGTCACCGGCGCCGGCGACCTGCTGCCCGAACCCGACGCGGTCATCTTCGACGAGGCGCACCGGCTCGAAGAAGCCTGCGTCCGCCACTTCGGCGCCGACCTCTCGCAGCGCTCGGTTGCCGACCTGCTCGGAGACGTGCTGGGCTCCGAGCGCGGCGGGCTCGCCCGGATGCTCAGTGCCCGCACCCGACTCCGCCGGGAAATCGAAACCGCGACGAATGAAAGCCGCGAAACCACGGGCAGTTTCTTTGCCGCCACGGTCGCCCGCCTGCCCGGAACCGGCCGCACGCGCCTGCGCGAAGCCCTGCCCGCGACCGAGGCGGCGTCCAGCCTTTCGAGGCTTGCCGACGCCCTGGAAAAGGCCGCGCCCGAGGTCAAAGACGACCTGGCCGCCACCGAGTTCGCGGTTGCTGCTCACCGCCTGCGCGCCACCTCCGGCGCGTTCGCAGCCTTTGCAGACTTCAAGACCGACAACTCGGTCTACTGGGCCGAGCTGCCGGCCGGCGACAACCTCTGCCTCTTCTCCGCGCCGCTCAACGTCGCGCCGATGCTCCGTGCCCATGTCCACGACCGCGGCATTCCCACCATCCTCACTTCGGCCACGCTGACCGTCGCCTCCGACTTCGGCTTCTTCTCCGACCGGCTCGGGCTCGAGGAGTTCGAAAAGGTCTGCCTCGACTCGCCCTTCGACTACGAAAACCAGAGCCTGGTATTCGTACCGCCCCGGTTGCCTGCTCCGACTGCGGGAGGCGAATTCAGCCATGCCGCGGCCGAGGCCATTGCCGCGATAATCCACGAGACCCAGGGCCGCGCGCTCATCCTCTTCACCAGCTACGAATCGATGAATGCTGTCTGCGACCTGGTTCCGCCCGACAACTACAACTTCCTCCGCCAGGGCGACCTGCCCCTGCCCAAGCTGCTCGCCGCATTCCAGGAAGACACTCACTCGGTCCTCTTCGCCACCCAGTCATTCTGGCAGGGCATCGACGTTCCCGGCCAAGCCCTCTCCTGCCTCATCATCTGCCGCCTGCCGTTCGAGGTCCCGGATGACCCGCGCCTCTCCGCCATCGCCGAGCAGATGAAACAGAAAGGACTGGAGCCGTTCACCGCCTACCAGTTGCCGACCGCAGTCCTCCGCTTCCGCCAGGGCTTCGGCCGTCTCATCCGGACCGCCACCGACCGCGGCGTGGTCTGCGTGCTTGACCGCAGAATCGTGGACCGACCCTACGGCCGCTTCTTCTTAAGTTCCCTGCCCAAAGGCCTGCGTCTCACGGCCAAGCTCGCCGACATCGCACGCTTCTTCCAGCCCATTTCGAGGCCAGACCAACTGAGTCGTTAACCGCAGATCGAAGTCCAGTCCTTGGAGGTCTTCTCATCCGAGTCCCTGCCGGTTCTGCGTCATCCGGGTAATCTGCGCTTGTCCTGTCCGCATCTGCAATTCTGGATTCCGGACTCTGGCTTCTGGACTATCCGGGTCTGTCAACGCGCTCCTCATTGCACCGTCCATCGCTCCGCTCATCGGAACTCTCCTCGCATCGTCCATTGCATACCGCATCGTACCTCCGACTGGATTCCGCGCTGTACCTTAACCTCGACCTCAGCCTGAATCCTTCACTGCTCCCGTCACTGGACCGCGCATCGCTTGCGAAACTGCTCAGAGCATCCCTCGTCGCATCGGACCCTGCAATGCTCCGCTCATTGCACGTTTCAACGCACAGGTCATTGCTCGCTGGAGTTGATGCTGCGTTGCTTCCCAAGAGGCAGCCCCCTAAGCGATGCCTACCCTACCTTCTCGTCCCGGACGCTCGCTCTGAACTCCCCGAGAACGCGTTAGTTACGCCCGTTTCCGGCCCTTCGGAGAATCGCGTCCTCGTGTCTTGGCCGGCAAGGACACGCTCTCCTGTCCGCCCCGCCCGGTCAGCGTCCGTATGTACTTGATTCGCAACCACCTACGCTTTGGCCATCGATTTTTGACCGTGAGCTTCTGAAGGACTAGGGACAGGCACCCTATTTCGGGAAGCTTCGGGACATCGCGCTGCCTGAGGCAGCGAGTGAGCAGTTGGAAAGGTAGCAGTTAGCAGTACGGCTTCCGGCCGGCAGTCTACGGACTTCGGTATCCGTCGTCAGGCTCAGTCTCCCCCACTCCGAGCGCCATCCCCGCGGTTGAGCCGTCGGACGGCACCTGCCTGCGATAGAGCATCATGAACCGCGACTGACCCTTGACAGAACGTTTCACAGGACTACAATGTGCTCATGGAACGTGGGAAATGGTATACAATAGTCGTCGCGCTCTTGCTGGGGAGCGCCGTCGGTTTCGCCAGTGTACTGTCAGCGCCCGGTCCGGCGCAGAGTGTCCCGTCGTCGGCACGGCCCGACACGCGCGCGTTTCTGCTCCAATCCGCCGGCGGCCTCGGGGGCGGCGTTGGTCTGGCCGCGCTCGCGCTCCCGTTCACGCTCGCGTACTACTTGTTCTCGCCCGGGGACGTGGCGCCGGTGCTCGGAGCAGAGGGTGTGTGTCTGGGACTGGGCAGCGCAGTCGGAGCGTGCTGGACAGGTTGGGGTCTTGGCAGCCCCACTAAGTTCTGGCCGGCGCTCGGACTGGCTTTCCTGCCGCAGATCGGTACCGGTCTAGTCATGGCTCTCACCCGCAAAGGCGCTGACCTTACCGACCCGGTGATTGCCGGCTGTTCGTGGGCGTCCGTCATAGCGTCGCCCATTCTGGCCACGGTTGGCGCCAACCTCGGCCGACGTGAAGCTGCGGGCGAGGCCGACTCGCGCCTTCGGGTCGTGCCCGAGTTCCGTGCCTGCTCTGCCAGTCCGCATCTGGCCGCCGGCCTTGGGCTCAGGCTGTCATTTTAGGGCCGGTCGGTCAGCTTCGGGTCGCCTGGTCTTGACCGCGCCCTATCGCTCAACAACCAGCTTCTGACGCGCCACAACTCCCTGGGCCTTCAGCTCCGCAAGGTACACGCCCGCTTTCAAGCCGCGCAGGTCCACGCTGAACGAGCCGCAGCGGCCGAGCGTCAGATGCTCGCGTCTTGCCATGCGGCCGGTCGCGTCGCAGAGCGTCATTGTCGCCGGCCTCGGCCGCGGCAGGCTGTAGCGGATTGTAGCGCGGCCGGTTGCGACCGGGTTCGGGCTGACTGAGATGGTCGCCTCGGTCAGGTCTGACTTGCCAGCCGGTCGCGCGACCCAGGGCGCGAGCACGCGCACCGTGTCGCAGGCCCAGATGCGCCGGTCCGACGCGGTCGTTACCGCAAGTGACACCTTGTACACCGTATCCGGCGCAACTTGGGGGAACGTGTGGCTGACGCTCGAACCGCTGTCCTGTGTCCACGTACCGTCGCCGAAGTTCCAGTAGAATTCCCGGGGCGCGTTGCCGTCGCCTTCGTAGTCGAAGGTTCCGGAGAACTGCACGGTCGGGCCTGAGGCGTCTGCGGTGGACGAGTGCGTGACCGTCAGCCGAACCGAGTCAAGGATGTGGAAAACGTAGACCTTGCCGTCTTTGGCGGCGTTGGGACGGTAGTAGTCCCAGGCCGTATCTTTGCCGAATAGCTGCCGGCCGGGCTTGTCGCCGAACGGGTGGATGTGGCCGCCTATCGAGGTGGCAATCGGCCGGTTGTTCAGCAGCCCCTGCTGGGAGATGATCCGCAGCTCGCCCATCTGGAAGTTGGTGTACTCCTGGTCATAGGGATGGTGCCCGACGCAGACGATTCTCTCCCCCGGTCGCACCGCCGCAACCTGGGCCTTGAGCCAGTCCAGGGTCCAGTGATACGGCTGGTTCGCGTAAACGTCGGGCTCGCCGCGCAGGCCCGGCCTTTCAGACGGCGGCGGGTCCTTGCGGGTGTTGAAGTCGGTCACGATGAACCGGCTGCCCTGAAAACTGAAGGCGAAGTTGTTGTAGTAGCTCGGCCACCGGTGACAAGTCTTTTCGGTAGGCATAAGCAGCAATTCGGACTGCTCCCAGTTGGGCACCGGTTGGATGAAACGGAGGGTGTCGTACATGCCGCCGAAGGCGTCGATGAAGTACTCGCCGACCACAACCTCGTCTTCGGGCTGTTCCTCGAAGTACCCGGGGAACGGCGGAAAGAAGCTGAGCCCGTGGCCGACGTAGGGCCACCCGTCGTGGTTGCCCATCAGCGGGACAAGGAAAGGCCGTTTGTCCAGGCCATCCAGCACCGTTCGCGTGCGCTGCCACTCGGAACGCTCCGAGCTCGACGTGAAGTCGCCGCCCGCGACGATGAAGCGTATGTCGTAGCCGGGCTGGCCGACCACGTGCTGGTTGATGTAGTCCACGCAGGCGACACTGCCCTTAATCGCCGGCGTCGTTTCCTCAGGGTCATTGTCTGCATCATCGTACCCCGGGGTTCCGAAGTCATCCATGCCCGAGATTGACTTCTTTCCCTCCCCGATGTGGAAGTCGGCAAAGAAGACGAAGTCGAAGCCGTAGCTGCCGCTCCCAATGGTGTATTCCTTCATCACCACGACCGGTGCCGCGTCGGCATCCACGAACGGAAGCGCCATGAGCGCCGCAGAAAGCACAAGCAGACAACGCCGTTCACTTCGTGCCATCGTCCCTCCAGAGGTTGTAGACTATGACCGTGCAGAGCGGCGGCAGCACCAACCCGATGGGCAGCATCACCGTGTGCGGATTCTTCCGGGTCACGAAGTAGTCGACAAACGCTGCGCCGCCGAGAAGCCCGCCGATGGCGCCGCCGGCCAGTGCCCGATTGAACGTGTTGCCGCAGCCGAAGAGCCTGCCCACGAGGTGCGTCCCCCCGGCCGACAACACGGTACTGGTCAGGCAGAAGGCGACGGCCCCGGGCACTGAACCCGGGCCGTTCCAGCCGGCCTGGTATACGCCCTCAAGCGCCGCGATACCACAGGCCTCCGCGAGCAGCGCTCCTGCGCCCGCGGCGGCGAACTCGAGGGTATAGGCGCTGGCTTGTTTCCACACCGGCACTCGGGGAACAGCGGCACTGACGCCCGGGCGGCCTGTCGCGTTCCCGGTGTACGCGATGTCACCGCGGTCAACCCGCCGCAGTGTGTTCCCGCAAACGGCGTACACGTACTGCCCGCCCGGCATCGCTTCCTGCGCAACGACTCCGTCACGCCCGTAGCACAAAGCATCAATGCGGCGAACGGTTGGTGGGGAGATATACGAAAGGTCAGTCGCCGGCGGCCCGCCACCGAATGCGGCAACCGCCAGCGCCAACAGGACGAAGACAATCGCTTTTGGCATCCTGCCTCCTTCTTGAGTGGCTCTGCCTATAGGGCCCGGCTCCGGCCACGCTGAGCGCGGGCTCTCGGAAAACGTACTTCGCCTCGCGCGTGCGCCGCAGCGGCCCTGCCGACCCTAGGACCGGCGGTTAGGGACGGACACGCCTGGCACGACCCACGCCAGCACCCCAGACTAGCCTGTGCGCATTCGGTGTCAAGAACGGACGCCGAGTCCTGCGCGCTGTGTAGATCAGCAGCCGGCTGCCGAGCCTTGACTGGCTGACCGGCCGTGGCTATCATCACACCCTGTGGCTGAGGAACATCCCCTGACATTCTTGCAGGGCCGAGGCGGCAGATGCCGCCGGACACCGTGATTCGGAGAAGCCGGCTTGCCTGACGATACACTGGTCGACGACTACTACTCGGTACTGGGAGTCCCCCACAACGCGACCGATGCCGAGGTCCGCGCGGCATACATCAGACTCGTTAAGCTGTCCCATCCCGACCGGCTCGGCACTTCTCCCGACCCGTCGGCGTGGAAGGCAGCCAATGAACGACTTGCCCAGTTCAACGAGGCATTCTTCGTTCTTGGCGACCCGCTCCGGCGCAAGCAGTACGACGTCGGGCACGCCCAGACCTCTGAGGTCAGCGCCCCCCCCGAAGAAGAGCGCACACCACAGGAGAGGCTCTTCATGATCGTGACCGGGAGCTCGATGCCGGAGCGAAACGTCGTCATCAAAGCCCTGCTGGCGGACAAAACCATCACCAGCTATCACTCCTACATCACTCACTGCATATTCTGCACATCCAGCCTCACGGCCACCGACATCTCCAACAGCATTGTGAAGCACTTCGGCAAGTCAAACAACCCCGTGTTTCTCGTGACCGAAGCCTCAGGCGAGATCAAAGGCCGGCTGTCCATGGGCGCATGGGACTTCATCCGCAAGAACACGGCGACGGAAACCCGCGGATGGAAGTGATAATGGAGCCCCGGTGAGGAATGCCGAATGCGCCATCCGCATCGCGACCAGAAGCGGCCGGGCCTGGACGTACCGGAGAGACGACCACGGCTGGAAGCAGACCGGCCCGACCGGCAGTGTCCACCGGATGACTGCCGAGCAGCTCCTGTCACACCTGCTGCCGCCGCTTGCCGGCATCAGCCCTGCCATCGTCCGGGTTGAACCGGGCCGCCCGAGGCAGAAGCGAACCCGATGTTGAACCACAGAGAACCCAGCGCGGCCCCTGAGGCCGCAACCAAACCTGTTGTAACCACAGATGAACACAGATAGACACAGATTGAATCCCGACCCGAACCCGGACAATGCGTCGCCGGGGGTGGCGCTTGACGATGGTCTTCAGGACCCAGATGGCTTCAGGACAGAGGCGGCGGAGAGAAACAACGTCGCGAAAGCGATGATCCTGCACGCTTGTAGTACAGATAATCCAAGGGTACGGAGCGGACTTCACCCGGCTCTGCGCTCTCTTTCGCCTCTGTGGTGAATCCTATTTCGGTTCTTGCGTCATTCCCGGGTGCCTGACCGCGCATCTTTGCCAGGAGGAACCATGAACCCGCTTATCTTCAGGGAATATGACATCCGCGGCATCGCGGAAACCGAGCTGCCTGACGACGAGGTGCATCGGCTCGGACAGGCCTTCGGCACCTATGCACTTGAACACGGCGCGACCTTCTGTCCGGTCGGTCGCGACATCCGGCTCTCCGGCCCGCGCATCCAGAAGGCACTCACGGATGGCCTGCTTTCGACCGGAATCGACGTCACCGATATCGGCGTCGTGCCGACACCGGTCTTCTACTTCTCGCAGTTCTTCCTCGATTCGCGTGCCGGGGTGATGGTTACAGCCAGTCACAACCCGCCGCAGTACAACGGGTTCAAGGTCGGCATGGAGAAGACCACTATCTACGGCGAGGAGATCCAGCTCCTGCGCCGACTGATGGAATCAGGTAGGTTCAGGCAGGGCAAGGGGAGACTGAGTTCGAAGGACGTCATCCCGGCCTACATCGAGACGGTCCGGTCCAAGGTGTGCATCTCCAGGCCGCTGCGGGTGGGCTTCGACCCGGGCAACGGCTGCGCCGGTGTTCTGCTCGAGCGTCTCTTCTCCGGCACCAAGGTCGAACCCGAGTACATCAACCTGCAGCCGGACGGTAACTTCCCGGCCCACGTACCTGACCCGACCGTACCGAAGTACATGAAGCAACTCGCCGACCTAGTCGTGAGCAGAGGATTCGACTGCGGCATCGGGTTCGACGGCGACTCCGACCGCATCGGCGCCATCGACGAGAAGGGAAATTCGGTGTACGGCGACCGCCTGCTCGGCATCTGCGCAACTGAAGTCATAAAGAAGCACCCGGGCGCGAAGATAGTGTTCGAGGTGAAGTGCTCGCAGGGGCTGGTTGAATACCTCGAACGGATCGGCGGCACGCCACTGATGTGGAAGACCGGCCATTCCCTGATCAAGGCGAAGATGAAAGAAGAGGGCGCCCTGCTGGCCGGCGAGATGTCGGGCCACATGTTCTTTGCCGACAACTACTATGGGTACGACGATGCCTTGTTCGCATCCCTCCGCCTGCTCAGCATCATGGCCTCTACCGGCCGGAGACTCTCCGACCTGGCGGCTGCAATGCCCTCGTACCCGACCACACCGGAGCTGCGGGCCGCGTGTCCGGAGGAGCTGAAGTTTAGAGTCGTGGACGAGGTGCGAGACTACTTTCGCGGTAAGTACAAGGTTATCGACATCGACGGAGCCCGAGTCGTATTCCCGGACGGGTGGGGACTGATTCGCGCATCGAACACGCAGGCAGTCCTGGTCCTCCGCTTCGAGGCAAAGACCGAGGAACGGCTGGCCGAGATCCGGAAGCTCTTCTACGACCAGTTGGCCAGATACCCGCAGGTGAAGTTGCCCGATTGAGCAAAGTCCGAATACCGAAGCTCGAAGTCCGATTGAAGTGCGAATGACCGAATGCCTGAACGCTTGGACCCGCGAACCCTCGAACCCTTGACCCCTTGTCCTCTCCGGTGAGCTGGATATCCAGGCGCGTCGGCCGACTGGCTCACAAGGCCATCGGCTCGAATCGGCTGATTGCGGATGGCGAAAAGGTCGTGGTCGGAGTCTCGGGCGGCGCGGATAGCCTCTGTCTGCTGCATCTGCTCGCCTCACTGAACCGGACCGGCAAGCGCGGCTGGGAGCTCGTCGCGGTGCACGTTGACCCCGGGTTTGAGGGGTGGAACTCGGTACGGGTCGTGAAGGCCTGCCGGGCAATCGGTGTAGAGTGCGAGGTACTGCGGACCGACATGCCGGCGAGCGTGAAGCGGGCCGGACGGGATTCCTGCTACGCCTGCGCGCACGAACGTCGCAAGGCGCTGTTCACATACTGCGACAAGCTGGATAGCCGAAAGCTCGCGCTCGCGCACAACCTTGACGACGTGAACGAGACCTTCCTGATGAACCTGTTCTACACGTCATCGGCCAGAACCATCCTGCCTGCCCAGCCGCTCTTCGACGGCAAGCTCGTGCTTATCCGCCCGCTCTACTACGTGGACAAGACACTGGTCCGGCGCTACTTGAGGGACGCCGACCTGCGGCCGGTTCGCAACGCGTGCCCGTACGAACGTTCAAGCTCGCGCCGGGTAGTACGCCGGTTCCTGGAACACCTCTATGCCGAGGACCCGCGCATCCGGACCAACCTCTTCGCCGGCCTGCACAACCTCAAGCCTGAGTACCTACCACCCAAGGGACGAAGTCAGAACGCAGAAGTCAGAATAGTGAAGTCAGAATTGACCGAAGCCCAGCGAGCCAAACAGCAGAAACCGAACCTCGGGCCTGGTCATTTCTGTTCGATTGATCATTCGGATTTCGGTA
Source organism: Caldifarciminota bacterium UBA2258 (assembly GCA_002347155.1). GTDB lineage: Bacteria > Hydrothermota > Tepidihabitantia > Tepidihabitantales > Tepidihabitantaceae > UBA2258. Next base: position 21,286 of record DDXO01000047.1, on the reverse strand, counting down.
TTCGGAATTGCCTTCCTGCCTAAGCAGGAAGGCGGCCTTCGAAGGCCGCCTTATAGCCCCATGCGGATTTGAACCGCAGTCTCTTGGCTGAGAACCAAATGTCCTAGACCAGACTAGACGATGGGGCCCTCCGAGAAAAGTCAGAAGTGCGAAGGACAAGTGACGAAGGCCCGGTCACGAATTCGGATTTCGAGCTTCGGCCTTCGGACTTCGGCTGCTGCTAGGCCGTCTGGGTGCCGGCCGCGCGCTTGCCCTGCTTCTTGCGCACGTGCTCACCCTTATACCGGAGACCTTTGCCCCGATAGACGTCCGGCGGCTTGGTGCCCTGGATGACGGCCGCAAGCTGGCCGACCGCGTGGCGGTCGGACCCGCGCACGAGTATCTCGAACATCTGCAGCTTGGCATCATCCGGGTCAGGCACCTGGCTGACGTCCATCGTGACGCCCGTCGGAGCGTAGAAGTCCACCGAGTGCGAGAAACCACAGGTGACCTGGACGCCTTCCTTGGTCTTCTGCGCCTTGTAACCCATTCCGCGCAGTTCCAGCACCTTCTGGTATCCCTCAGTCACACCCACGAAAGCGTTGCCGAGGTGTGCACGGAGCGAACCGACGTGAGCGCGCGAGATGCCGGGTCCGGAATCCACCGCCACCTGCCCGTCTGCTACCTTCACCGTCAAGCCGGGCAGAACCGGAACCGAGAGTGTACCGAGCTTGCCTTTGACATCCACGTGGTCGGGCTGGACCTTGACGTCAACCCCGGCCGGAACTGCGAGCGGACGATATGATTTGGCCATGACTACCAGACCTTGCAGAGCGGCTCGCCACCGACCCGCTTGCGGCGCGCGTCACGGTCAGTCATCACTCCCCGCGACGTCGTCAGGATCGCCACGCCGAGTCCGCCGATGACCTTGGGTATCGCATCGGTACCGACGTGCACCCGGCGGCTCTGGCGCGAGATCAGCTCGATGCCGCGGATCACCGAAGCACCGTCCTCGTCGTACTTCAGGCTGACGATGATACGCTTGGCAATGCCCTTGCCCTCGACCTGGAAGTTGCTGATGAAGCCCTCCTCCAGCAGAACCCGGGCCAGTTCGTACTTCAGGCGCGCGTATGGCGCAGAGACTTCCTTCCGCCGGATCCGGAGGCCGTTCCGGATTCCGGTCAGGAAGTCAGCAAATGGATCCAAAACTCCTCCTCACCATGTCGCCTTGCGCACGCCCGGGATCTCGCCGCGCAACGCGAGGTCACGGAAGCACAGCCGGCAGAGCATGAACTCCCGGTAAACGGCGCGCGAACGGAAGCAGCGCTGGCAGCGATTGTGCTTGCGCACTTTGAACTTGGGCTCCTGCTGTGACTTGACGATCCAGCACCTTCGCGCCATCGCTATTTACCCTTGGCGAACGGCAGCCCCATCTCGGCGAGCAAGGCCCGGGCTTCGTCGTCATGCTTCGCGGACGTATGGAAAGTAATGTTCATGCCAAAAATCTTCTTCACCTTGGCGACTTCCAACTCCGGGAATATCGCTTGTTCCTGCAGCCCAAGAGTGTAGCCGCCCCGGCCGTCGAATGAATCGGGCTTGAAACCCCGGAAGTCACGGATCCGCGGAGAGGCGAAGTTGAACAGCCGGTCGATGAACTCGAACATCCGGTCTCCGCGCAGTGTCACCTTCACGCCGAGCGGCAGTCCTGTACGAATCTTGTAGGTTGAGAGGTCGCGCTTCGCGTAGGTACGACAGGGCCGCTGTCCGGTGACGGTAGCGACGTCCTCACTGATCAGATCCAGCACCTTGACGTCGGCGACCGCGTCCTTGGTCGTCATGTTCACCACGACCTTCAGCAGACGCGGAACCTGGTGCCGGTTTTTGTAGCCGAAGCGCGCGGTGAGCGCCGGCACGACCCGCTTCAAGTAGTCCTGCTTTAGCCTGGGCGTCATACGTCTAGAATCTCTTCGCACTTGCGGCAGATGCGAACGCGCCGGCCGTCGTGGGGTTCCCGTCTGACCCGGGTCCGCTTGCCGCACTTCGGGCAGAGGAGGGCGACATTCGATACATCCAGTGCGTTGGGCAGATCGACAATCCCGCCCGGCTTGCTCGCACCCCGGGCCCGCTGGTGCTTCTTGGCGAGGTTGAGTCCCTCGACGAAAACACGATAGCGGCCAGCCTCCTTGTCCAGCTTCAGCCGCAGTATCTTACCCCGCCGCCCGCGGTCCTCGCCGCTGATGACTTCCACCAGGTCGCCCTTACGCAGGTTCATACTAGACCACCTCGGCGGCAAGCGACACGATCTTCGTATACTTCCGCTCTCTCAGCTCGCGCGCCACCGGCCCGAAGACGCGGGTCCCCTTGGGTTCGCCCTTGTCATCCACCAGCACGCAGGCGTTGTCGTCAAATCTCACATAGGTCCCGTCCGGCCGCCGATGCTCCTTGCGGCAGCGCACCACGATGGCCTTGGACTTCTCGCCGGCCTTTACCGTGCCGTTCGGCAGTGCGTCTTTGACCGTGACCATGACCGTGTCGCCGAGCCAGCCGAACCGGCGCCGCGACCCACCGTAGACCCTGATGACCATCGCCAACCGGGCCCCGGAGTTGTCAGTCACTACCAGCCGGCTGAAGTCCTGAATCATAGCTTCTTCACCACCCGCCAGCGCTTCAGCCTCGACATCGGCCTGGTCTCGATAAGCTGCACGCGGTCACCCTCTTTGCACTCAGCCCGCTCATCATGCGCGTAGAGCTTGGTCCGTTTGCGGATGTACTTCTTGTACTTGGGGTGCAGCTCCAGCCTCTGAACCGTAACCACGACGGTCTTCTGCATCTTGGCCGACGCCACCTTGCCTACGACTGTACGCCTATTCTCACGCATTCTTCTTCTCCGTCGACTCCGCGTCGATCTCCTTGGCGCGCAGCACAGTAAGGCAACGTGCCACATCACGTCGCAGCAGCCGCAGACGGAGTGGGTTCGGCAGTTCCTCCGCCGACCGTCGCAACCTCAGCTTGAACTGCTCGTCGCGCAACTCGGCCAGCTTTCGCCGGACCTCGTCCGGCGTCATCTCGCGCAATTCAGAAGCCTTCATAACTCATTTCGCCGCGATCCACTACGCGCGTGCGGCACGGCATCTTGCTGCCGGCCTGGCGCAGGGCGTCGGTCGATTCGGCCGGGGTCAAACCGCCGAGTTCGAACATCACCGTGCCCGGTTTGACCACGGCCACCCAGAACTCGGGCGTGCCCTTGCCCTTACCCATCCGGGACTCTGCAGCTTTCTTAGACACCGGTTTGTCCGGGAAAATCCTTATCCACATCTTGCCTGCTCGCTTCAGCGACTTGGACAGGCAGATCCTGGCCGCCTCGATCTGGCGTGCCGTAATCCAGCAGGGCTCAAGCGCCATCAGACCCTGATCGCCGAAATCGACCCGGTTCGCTCGCGTGGCCTTGCCGCTCATCCGGCCCCGCATCGCGCGGCGGTACTTCACCCGCTTCGGCATCAACATCGGCTAGGCCCTCTCCCCAAGCGTCGCGTCGCCTTTGTAGATCCAGACCTTCACGCCGACGGTGCCGGCGATGGTCTTGGCGACGTCGGTGGCGTAGTCGATATTCGCCTTCAGCGTATGCAGCGGCACGCGCCCCTCGCGATACCATTCAGTGCGGGCGATCTCGTGCCCACCGAGCCGGCCAGCCACCATCACCTTGATGCCGGGCGCGCCAAGACGCATAGCCTGCATCACGGCCCGCTTCATCGCGCGGCGATGGGCCACCCGCTGCTCGAGCTGTCGGGCCACGTTCTGGGCCACTAGCTTCGATTCCAGCTCGGGCACACGCACGACCTCGACCATAATCTGTACGTCACGTCCAATCAGGGCTTTCAACTCCTCGCGCAGCGCGTCCAGCGCCTGCCGCCGGGTACCGAACACCATCCCCGGCCGGGCGGTGAAGACCGTGACCGTGGTTCGGTTCGCCACCCGCTTGATCAGGACGTCGGAAATCATCGCATCGGTGAGCTTCGTCTCGATGTAGCGCCGGACTTTCAGGTCCTCATGCAGATAGCTGGCGTAGCCCTTCTTCGAGAACCAGGATGACTTCCAGTCTTTGCTGATCCCGAGCCGGAAACCGATCGGGTGGGTCTTCTGTCCCATCTATATCTTGACTCCCTTTCTGGTAGCGACCCGAACCCGGACGTGAACCGTCGGTTTCCGAATCGGCGTGGCCATGCCTCGCGGCCCGGGCTGCCAGCGTTTGGGTTTCAGGATCGGGCCCTGGTCCACGCGCACTTCGGTGACGACCAGATCCTCTTCCTTCAGCTTCGCCTTGCCCGCCTTGGTGATCGCGTTGGCGACCGCGGAGCGTAGCGTCTTCATGACCGGAGCTTTCGAGGGCTTGACCAGGAACGCGAGGGTGCGAAGCGCAGTCGGAACGTCCCGGCCGCGAATGAGGTCCGCGACCAGCGTCAGCTTCTTGGCTGAGCCGGGTTGAAAACGGCCGACGGCAAAGGCTTCGATCACTGCTGTTCCTTAGCTCTTCTTCTCTTCGACCTTTTCCTTGCGTACGCCCGAATGCTGTCGGAACGTCCGCGTCGGCGAGAATTCGCCCAGTCGGTGTCCGACCATCCGCTCAGTCACGTAGACCGGCAGGAACTGACGGCCGTTGTGCACCGCGATCGTGTGGCCGACGAACTCCGGTGGTATCACGCTGCGCCGTGCATAGGTCTTGACCGTGCGCTTCTCGCCCGCTTCAACCTGCTGATGGATGCGGCGGAAAAGCTTCTGGTCGATGTAAGGGCCCTTCTTGATAGAGCGCCCCATTATTTCTTTCTCCTCTGGACGATCATCCGGCTTGACTTCTTCTTCCGGTTGCGGGTCTTGTAACCCTTGGCCGGTATGCCGCGCTCGGAACAGGGATGACGGCCGCCCGAACTCTTGCCCTCGCCTCCGCCCATCGGGTGATCAATCGGGTTCATGGCGACGGCGCGCGAGACCGGCCTGATGCCGAGATGTCGGGAACGTCCGGCTTTGCCGATGGATATGTCTTTGTGCTCCGGGTTGGACAGACGTCCGATAGTCGCCGTGCAGCCGAGATGGAATCGCCGGATTTCGCCGGATGGCAGTTTTATCACAGCCAGGTCCTCTTCCTTGTTCAGCAACTGCGCGGCGGTTCCCGCGGACCGCACGAGGAAAGACCGGCTCCGCGGATAGAGCTGAAGATTGTGAATCTCAACCCCGACCGGCACGTCGGAGAGCGGCATCGCATTGCCGTTGCGGATTGGCAGCCCGGTCCCGGAACTGACAGTGTCGCCGACTTTGAGGCCCTGCGGGCAGAGAATGTAGCGGTACTCACCATCCGCGTAGCAGACGAGGGCGATGCGGGACGACCGGTTCGGGTCATACTCGACCGAAACGACCCTGCCGGCGATGCCGGTCTTGTCACGCAGGAAGTCAATCAGGCGGTACTGCTGCTTCTCGCCGCCACCGATCCACTTGTTCGTCTTGCGGCCGGTGTTGTTCCTGCCGCCGGTCTTGGGCAGCGGGCGGAGCAGTGACTCGTGCGGCTTCTTACGCGTGATGTCATCAAATGTCGCGACCATGAAGTAGCGCCGCGCAGGCGTGGTTGGGCGGTAGGTCTTGATGCCCATCTAGCGCTCCAGGCTCTCGATCCGCTCGCCCTGCTTCAGGGTTACGATTGCCTTCTTCCAATCCGGACGGCGGCCGGCAAACCGGCCCATCCGCCGCGTCTTGCCCAAGTAGTTCATGACCCGGACCTCGCGCACGTGGACCTTGAACAGCCGCTCGACCGCCTCACGCACCTGGATCTTGTTCGCCGTCGGCGCCACCTTGAACGTATATCGGGACTGCTCCGCCTTGAGCCGCTCTGCCTTCTCCGTCACCACGTGGCTCAGTATCACTCGGCTGGGCTCGGTCACGCTGCCATCTCCGCGAGTCGCTTCAAACCCGACTCGGTCAGCACGATTCGGTCGTGGGACACGACATCATGAGTGCTAACGGCCACAGCCGCCCTCACGGTCAGGTGAGAGATGTTGCGACTCGCCCGTTTCATGCTCTCAGAAACAACATCCGTAAGCAGGAGCACCCTGCCTCCGAGGTTCAGACCTCCGAGCAACTTCGCCATCTCTCTGGTCTTTGGCTCAGGCAGCTCGAAATCCTCAACCACCGTCACCGCCTGTTCTTCTCTCCGCGCGGTCAGAGCCAAGGCCAGCGACTGGCGACGGAGTTTTTTCGGCAGGCTGTAGGAGTAGTCGCGCGGCTTCGCCCCCCAGGCGATGCCGCCGCCCACGAAGATCGGGGAACGTCGCGACCCATGGCGCGAATGGCCGGTGTGTTTCTGGCGGTGCGGCTTCTTGCCGGTGCCCGAAACCTCGGCTCTGGTCTTGGTGGAAGCGTTGCCTTGGCGCTGGTTTGCGAGATAGCACTTCACCGACTCCCAGACCAGGCCTTTCTTGCCCTTCTGATCGAACAGCGCGGTCGGCAACTCAATCTGCCCTTTGACAGTGCCGGCTATCGTCAGCAGGTCCACCGCTTAGACCCTCTTCCGAATCAAAACCAGACTGCCTCGGTAACCGGGTATCGCACCGTTCACGTAGAGCACGCCCTTTTCCCGATCAAGCTTGACGATTGACAGGTTCCGGATTGTTACCTGTTCGACACCGTAGTGGCCGGCCCCTGTCCGCCCCTTCAGCGGGCGCCCCGGCGTCGTACCCGAACCGAGCGAACCGATTCTGCGGCTGAACATTGAGCCGTGCGAGGCTGGGCCGCCGTGCCAACCCCAGCGCTTCATTCCACCGGTGAACCCTCGTCCCCGAGTGATGCCGGTCACGCGCACCGTCTCGCCCAGGGCAAACACGTCCACGCCCAGCTTCTGACCGACCTGGTAGTCGTCGAGTTTGTCGACTTTGATCTCGCGCAGAGACCGGGCCGGTGACGCCCCGGCCTTCTTGTAGAAACCAAGCAGCGGCTTCGACGACTTCCGCTTCGACACCGTGCCGAAGCCGATCTGCAGCGCCTCGTATCCGTGCCGGTCCAGCGTACGCTTGCCGACGACGACGCACTCACCGACCTTCACCTCGGTCGCCGGGACAACCATCCCGCGCTCATCGTAGAGCTGGATCATGTTTCCCTTCTGACCGAGCAGCGCCATCATGCCGATTTGATCTCCACTTCCACGCCGGCCGGCACTTCCAGCTTCATCAGAGCATCGACCATTTCCGCTGTGGCATTGGATATCTCTATCAGGCGCTTGTGGACGCGGAGCTCGAACTGCTCGCGCGACCTCTTGTCGACGTGAGGCGAACGCAGCACCGTGAAAAGCGTACGCTTGGTCGGAAGCGGCACGGGTCCGGAGACCATGGCTCCGGTGCGCTTCGCGACGTCCACTATGTCCTTGGCGCTCTGGTCAAGGATCCGGTGGTCGTACGCCTTCAGTTTGATGCGTATCTTCTTTGCGGTTCTTATCAAACTCATATGGTTTTCACGTCACAACAAAGATAACGTCGAGTCCAGCTCGTCTACCTTTCCGCTTCAGCCGGTTGTAAGAGGGGCCTTCAGTCGGGCCCGGTCGCCATCCTGGCGAAAGCCGGACAATATAGCCAAACTGCGTTACTTGTCAACATTTGAATTGTAGCCCTGTTCGGCCCCCTTTCCGCCGTCCTTAGGGCGCTGGCCGCCCGAGCACAGGACCGGCCTGTCACTCCGAGTCGCCCTGGTCGGGGACATCACGGCTGCCCGCCATGCGTCTGTTCGTACGAAGCCCGGATTAGCGGATTGCCGGGTTCTAGCTCAAACGCCCGCTCGAACATCTGCGCGGCCGAATCGGCAGCCCCGCTCTGCTGATAGAGCCTCCCCAGGTTGTACACCGCACCGGCATCGGATGGCTTCAACTCGATTGCCCGTCGGAGAGCCTGTGCTGCGCCATCACTGTCGCCCCGCCTGTACCGGACTATGCCGAGGTTGTTCCAGGCCAGCGAGTAATCTGGCCGGAGTTCGATTGTCTTTAGATAGAGACTCTCCGCCTCGACCAGTTGGCCGCGTGACTGCAGTAATGCTCCGAGGTTCGAGTAGGCAAGAGCCATGCCGGGGTCGAGCGCAATCGCCTTCCGGTATGCAACCATGGCGCCGTCGATGTCCCCGAGCCTGCGCAGCTCGAACGCGTAGTTGAAGTGCGCCGCCGGGTAGGTCGGCGACTCGGTGGTCATCCGTCGGAATAGCGTGTACGCGTCTCTCCACACTCTCATTCGCTGCGGCAGTACAATCAAGGCCAGCAGAACGCAGTAGCCCAGCGTCACGGCAACCGCACCGGCTCCAATCCCCCGATGCCCGCAAGTCATCTCGCGCCCGATGTGCAGCCCGAGCAACAGAAGACCGATGCCCGGCACGTACAGCAGCCTGCCGACCGGCCCGAAGCCGGCAAGCCCGGCGAACGGCAGCAGCATCACCAGCCCCCACAACCAGGCAAGCCAGGCCGCTCGCGAGTCGCGCGCCCGCCGCAATGCCAGCGGGGCCGCCAGATACGCCACGCCTGCCACGACAAACCATGTCGGCCGGGTCAAACCGGCCTGGTTCCAGGCAAACACCCGCTGCCCCCAGGGCCAGACTGAAACCGCAAGCAGTCGCGCGAAGTTGTTGAATGACAGCATCAACCACGCTCCGACGTTGCGACCGACTGACATTCCGACGGCATCTCCCAAAACGATTTGGCGGACGGCAAGGTAGGCTACCGTCAGAAGGATCAGCCCTGACAGGACCACCCAATGTCTTCGCCGCAGTCGCTTCTGCCCGGCCGCCGCGACCCATACCACAGCCAGGGGCACAAACATCACGGCGGTCTCCTTGGATAGCATGCCGACTGCGAACCCGACCCACAGCATGGCGATGGCTGGCCAATCGTGTCGTTCCCCGACACGCAGCAACCCAAGGAGTGCGATCAGCAGCCCGATGGCAGCAAGCAGATCGGTCCGGCCACTGACGTAGGCCACGCTGTCCGCAGCAAACGGATGGACCGCGCCGACGACTCCTGCCACCAGTGACAACCAGACTGAACCAAACACCCGCCAGACCACGACGCCTGCCAGCGCGACGGCCGCCGCGTGCAACAGCAGATTGACGAAGTGGAAGTACCATGCGCGGTGTCCGGCCACGAGTTCGTCCAGGCCCAGGCTGAAGTTCGCGAGCGGCCGGTAGTACGGGTCCTTGCCCAGCAGCCCGGCCCCGCCGCCGTGCCAGAAGGAATGCGCAAAGACCCCGAAAGGCGATGACTGATTCCGCACGATGATATTCTGATCGTCCCAGACAAGTTGATAACGGAGCGTCGGGAGGTAGACCAACACAGCCAGCAAGGCGCACAAAGCCACTGCGAAGGCGGGTCGCTTCATGCCGGGCGGAAGCTGACGCGCGGCGCCCGCCACCGGAAGGCGCCCTACCGGCCGGAGTCCTGTAGGACGCTGAATGCTACAAGTTCGGCCAGCTTGAGCATCTCGCACCGCTTGCCGCTTTTGTCGGTCCAGACCGCGTGATTCTCCCACTTGACGGCGCCGACATCCGGTGCCAGCCACTGCGTCATATTCCAGCCCGTGCGGGTGCTCTTCACCGAAACGACATAGCAGTCGGGGTAGGCGCCCGCCTTGACTCTGACGGTCTCCTGCGCAGTGACTTCCATCACCTCGCCCTGTGCCTTGGTGTCGTACCATTTCAGTCCCTTCACCAGCGGCAGCGCCAGATACAGGATCTCGACTGGTGGTTTGTCTGCGTTCGTCGGCATGAGCTGGATGATGCCGTCATCGCTCTTGCGAAAGAACGAGTAGGTCGAGCGGCCCGAGTCCCGCGGCGACTCCACGACCCAGCATCTGCCCATACCTGGAACTTCCTTCAGGCCATGCACGACCTCGACCACTTTCACCTCAGTGGTCTCGGTCGTATCGGTACCCTGAATCATCCGGGTGTAGACCCGCATCGCTCGCTGCTGTCCGGCCCTCAGCGGGAAATAGTCGGCGGGAACCTGCCGGCCACAGGCCAGCAGAAGGACAGATGCCAGTCCGACGACCGCCAATTTGCCTGCCATGGTGTCTCAAGCCTAGACCGAACTCCTCCCCTGTCAAGCACAGCCATGGGTCGGGCCGTTCGTCCGGCTTGACAGCGCGTCGTATCGGCCGAGAATGGTACGCAGGAAATCAGAGGTCCGACCATGGTGCGCAAGAGTCCTGATGCACTGCTGGCCGCCCTCTCCCGGCCATGGCCTGGCCTCGCGTCGCCGGCGCCGCGAACCGCAACCCCCCACCCAATAGACGCCAACTCGCAACCCAAGCACCTGCCGGCTCCGGCGCTCGGTCTGGGAGTCATCAACCGCGTATGAGGCAGGCGGCAATCAGACTCCGGTGATGACCGGTCTGGATTCCGGACCCTGACTGCTGTTGACAGCGAGCAGCCCCAATCCTATCATGTGCCATGGCGGCAAGGCCCGAAGAGGAACAGACCGAGCACGACCTCGTAATCGAGGCAACTGTCGAGCAGTTCGGAGGCAGCGCCAGGTATACGCTCCACGCCAACCCAGGTACCGAAAAGAACGTAGCCGTCGGTCACCAGTACCCAGACATCATAGTCACTGAAAGAGGCTCCTCCAAAGTGAAGTGCGTCATCGAGGTCGAGACGATGGATACTGTCGGTGACCAGGAAGTGCCTCACTGGCGCGCACTCTCGACTCTTGGCCCGCCTTTGTACCTGCTGACTCCGTACGCAGCGACCGCGGACGCCGAGCGTCTGACTGCGGTGGCCGGCATCAAGTGCCACCACGGCTACTACCACAAAGATGAACTGGGACGCTTCCTGGTGGTGCTGAAGAAGGAGACGGGCACACACTCCGCACGCGCTCCGGCACGGTAAACCGGTCGGCTGCGTCTGTCCGCCCTTTACCTCCGGCCTGTCCTTTGCTTGACAATCAGCCATAACGGATAGAATCTCGATACGTTGCCCAAATTCTACCTGCAGACCTACGGCTGCCAGATGAACGTCAACGAGTCCGGCGTGGTACGCCGGGTGCTCGACGACGCCGGCTTCACCGAAACGCCGGATGAGCAGGACGCCGACGTGCTGCTGATGATGACCTGCTCGGTACGCAGCCACGCCGAGCAGCGTGCGCTGGGCCGGCTGGGCACGTTCCGGGCGCTCCGTTCTGAACGCCCCGGCCGGGTGGTGGGCGTTCTCGGCTGCATGGCCCAGCGGTTCGGCAGGAACCTGGTCAGCGACCATCGGGCCGACATCGTGGTCGGGCCGGATGAGTACCTGCGCCTGCCCGAGCTGATAGCCGGCGTCCGGGCCGGCACGACCGGCCTCGTCGCCACCTGCCAGACAGACGTGTGTTACGACTCAGTACTGCCTGCCCGCGGACTCTCGCAGGGCGGGCATCGTCCTCAGATGCCTGTGTCCGCCCTGGTCACGGTCATGCGCGGCTGCGACAACTTCTGTACCTACTGCATCGTGCCGCACGTCAAAGGCCGCGAGCGCTCCCGGTCGCTGGCAAGCATACTCACCGAGGCTGAGCGCCACATCGCGGATGGGGTGAAGGACATCACTCTCCTCGGCCAGAACGTACTCGCCTGGCGCGACGGCAGCCGCCGTTTCCCCGAACTGCTGGATGCGGTCGCCTCGGCCCTGCCTGCCACCCGCATTCGCTTCCTCACCTCGCACCCGCGCGACCTCGATGCCGGGCTGCTTGAAGTCATGCGGCGCCTGCCGAATGTCTGCCCAAGCATCCACCTGCCGGTCCAGTCCGGCTCTGACCCAATACTTGCGCGGATGAACCGCGGCTACACGCGCGAGGAGTACCTCGCCAAAGTCGCGCTCTGCCGCAAGTATCTGCCCGACGTCAGCCTGACCACCGATGTGCTGGTCGGGTTCCCGTCCGAGACCGAGGACGACTTCAGGTCCACGCTCGACCTCATCGAACAGGTGCGGTTCGACTTCGCCTACATGTTCCGCTTCTCGCTCCGGCCCGGCACCGGGGCCGAGAGAATCACGCCCAAGGTCTCCGAGGCGGACGCCGGCCGCCGCCTGTCCCGCCTCATCGAGGTACAGAACCGCATCACCGCCGGGCGCAACCGCGAGCTGCTCGGCCAGACGCTCGAACTGCTGATCGAGAGCCCGAGCCCGCGGGATTCGGGCTGGCTCGGCCGGACCATCACCAACAAAGTCGTGATAGTCAAGGGTGCCTGCGCGCCCGGCGAGCTGGTTCGCTGCCGGGTTGAACGCATCAACGGCTGGACCCCGGTGGCCGAGGTTCACGCCCGGACCGCCGCGGTATGCTAAAGGTGAAGTGGAGATTAGAAATGGCGAAGTCCGGTCGTTTGTCATCTCCCCTTTCCCCTTTGCTTTGTCATTCCCCCTTATGACTTTTCCACCTTTCCCAAGGAGGCTTCTGTGGTTATCTTTCGCGTAATCCTTGTTCTGCTGGCGTTCCTGGTGGTGCTGGTGCTCGCAATCACCAACTCCCAGACCATGACCAACGCCGTGGTCTTCACCAAGGTCTATACTGACGTGCCGGTCGCGTTCGTCATGCTCTACTCGTTCGCGTTCGGCGCGCTCTGCGTGGCGATTTTCTCGGCGGTGTCGGAAATCCAGCTCCGCTCCCGCCTCTACCGCCAGAGGAAGACCCAGGATGCCCTGATGGAGGAACTGCGCGCCCTGCGCAACGCGCCGCTCGAGGGTGATTACCCGCCCAAGCCGGCGCCGGAGCAGTCCGAGTCGCCGGACGGAGGTATCTGATGACCTGGCTCATACTCGTAATCATCGCGATGCTGGTGGTCGCGCTCTACCCGGTGGTCCGCGACTTCCTGCGCAAGCGCCGGACCACGGTCCCGGCCTATGTCGAGGGGCTGCAGGCCGCGCTCGACGGCCGCAGGGCCGACGCGATCGTCCGGTTCAAAGAGGCAGTCGCCGCCGACTCCGAGAACGTCGACGCCTACATCCGGCTCGGCGACCTCTTCATGCAGCAGGGCGAGGTCGAACGCGCCATCAAGGTCCACGAGAACCTCTCCCTGCGCCGCAACCTGGACAAGCGCGACGAGAAGCAGGTGCTTCTGGCGCTGGTCCGCGACTACATCCAGACCGACCGCAAAGTCAAGGCGATATCGCTGCTCGAAGAGCTTGTGCACATGGACAGGTCCGACGCCGCAAGTGCCGAGAAGCTGGCCGAGCTCTACATCGAGACCGGCGCGTGGGACAAATGCGAGGGCCAGCTCAAAGAACTGGCCCGGCACAGCTCCCAGCGCCAGCGTGCGGCCCGGCTCTACACCGAGTACGGGCGTGCCCACCCCCGCGATGACCCCGGGGCGGCCCTCGCCGCATTCGAGACCGCGCTCAAACTCGACCCGAATTCCATTGAGACCCGGCTCTACCTCGGCGACCATCACTTCGCCCAGGGCGATACCAATGCCGCCATCAAGACCTGGAACGAGATTCTCGACGTCGCGCCGGACAAGAGCGCCCTGGTCCGGGACCGGCTCGAGCGCGCCTATTTCGACGCGGGCAAGTTCGAGGACATCACCACCCTTTACGAAAGGCTGCTGCGCAAAGTGCCGGACGACACCGGCCTGGTCGTGGCGCTCGCCGAGATATACCAGAAGAAAGAGGACCTCTCCTCGGCTGTCCGCCTGCTCGAGCGGGTCGGCAGCAGGCATAAGGGTGACATCCTCCCCCGCGTAATCCTCGCGGCGATGTACTGCGACCGCGGGGAGTACGACCGTGCCCGGCAGGTGCTCGCCGAAGTCGTGTCCGCGCTCCAGTCCGAATCCGCCGGCCCCGGCTCGGCAACCAGGGCATAGGAACCGGTTCGGGAATCGAGAATCGTGAGCGGTGAATCGTGAAATGTCGCCCTGACTCGGTTCCCGCTCTCGACTCCCGGCTCTCGACTCCTCCCGCACTCCTAACTCCTAACTGCTCACTTCTAACTCACCTGTGTCCGAGAAACTGACTCCCCTCCTCGCCCAGTACCGCAAGATAAAGGAGCAGCACAAGGACACGCTGCTCCTCTTCCGGGTCGGCGACTTCTACGAGATGTTTTACGAGGACGCGAGCATCGGCGCCAAAGCGCTCAACCTGACCCTGACGTCGCGGCCCCACGGCCCGGACAACGTCGTGCCGCTGGCGGGAGTCCCGGCCAAGGCGCTCGACACCTACATCGGCCGGCTCGTTGCCCAGGGCTTCAAAGTCGCGGTCTGCGACCAGCTCGAACTGCCCGATGCGCGCAAGCCCGTGGTGAAGCGCGACGTGGTCGAAGTCATCACGCCCGGCACCCTCACGAACCCGAACCTGCTCGAAGCCCGGCGCAACAACTTCCTGCTCGCCATCTCCCTTGCCGGCGACCGTTGCGGCATCGCCTTCGCCGACGTCTCGACCGGTGAATTCTCAGTCGCCGAGATTCCGGTTGACTCGCTCACTGAGGAAATCCAGAAGATCGACCCGTCCGAAATCCTCATTCCCCAGTCCTGGGCGCCCGGGTCCGACACTCGATCCCTCGATCTCTCAATCCCTCGCTCCCTCTCCTCCTCCTCCCGCCTCGACGACTACTACTTCACGCAAGACTACGCCTTCGACAAACTCTCCACCCACTTCGGCGTAGCCAACCTCGACGGCTTCGGCATCGGCGCGATGACCGAAGGTATCTGCGCTGCCGGCGCCGTGCTCCACTACCTCGAAGAAACCCAGCGCGCCGCGCTCAGTCACATCCGCAAGATATCACAGTATGAGTCCCGCGACTTCCTGCTGATTGACCGCATCTCGCGCCGCAACCTCGAACTGGTCGAGCGGGCGGGCTCGGAGGACCGGCGCCCGACCACGGACGGCACGCTCCTCTCCGTGCTCGACCGTACGCACTCCCCGGCCGGAACCCGGCTGCTCCGCCGCTGGTTGCTGGCACCGCTGCTCGACGTCGAAGCCATCCGCGCCCGCCAGGACGCGGTCGAAGAACTCTCTCGCGCCGGTTCGCCGCTTGAGGAAATCGAAACGCTCCTCGCAAGACTCGGCGACCTCGAACGTATCAGTTCGCGGGTCGCGCTCGAACGGGCCAACGCCCGCGACCTGGTCGCGCTCCGCAACTGGCTCCTCCTCGCCCCCGAAATCAAGAAAGTCCTCGTTGGCCGCTCCTCACTCCTCACTCGTCTGCATGAGGGCATCGAGGACTTCTCAGCGGTAACGTCGGACATCACCAGCACCCTTGTCGACGACCCGCCGCTGGCCATCACCGACGGCGGCATGATTCGGCCCGGCGCGAATCCCGAACTGGACGAGCTCCGCTCCCTTGCCGCCGATACCAAAGGCTACATCGCCCGGCTCCAGGAGACCGAACGCGAGCGCACCGGGATCCCGAACCTGCGCGTCCGGTTCAACTCGGTCTTCGGCTACTACATCGAAGTCACCAAGTCCTATCTCAACCAGGTCCCCAGGAACTACCTGCGCAAGCAGACCGTACTCAATGCCGAGCGTTTCATCACGCCCGAGCTGAAAGAGCACGAGGCCCGCGTGCTGCACGCCGAAGAGCGCATCAAACAGCTCGAACTGGAGCTCCTCGTGGCCCTGCGCAAACGGGTCGCGGCCGAGGTCGGACGCATCCTCACGCTGTCCCGCCTGCTTGCGGAGCTCGACGCGCTAGCAGGCCTTGCCCGTGTCGCCCGCGACCCCGGCTACACGCGGCCCATGGTTGACGACTCGACCGTGCTCGAAATCGAAGCCGGCCGCCACCCCGTGGTCGAACGCCTCCTCGCCCACCAATTCATCGCCAACGACGCAGCGCTAAGCGCGAATGACGAAGTCCGAAGCTCGAATGCCGAATGCCCGACTTCGGACTTCGGTCCCCCATCCCCCGTCCCTCGTCCCTCGCCCCCGGACTTTCCTCAGATCATCATCTTGACCGGTCCCAACATGGCCGGCAAATCAACCTACCTCCGCCAGGTCGCGCTCATCGCCATCATGGCCCAGGTCGGCTCCTTCGTGCCGGCCACCAGGGCGCACATCGGCGTCATCGACAAAGTCTTCACGCGCATCGGCGCGTCCGACGACCTCTCGCGCGGAGTCTCCACCTTCCTCGCCGAGATGACCGAGACCGCGAACATCTTGAACAACGCCACGACCCGCAGCCTCGTCATCCTCGACGAAATCGGCCGCGGCACATCAACCAGCGACGGAATCGCCATTGCCTGGGCAACGGTAGAATACCTCCACGGGAAAGTGGAAAGTGGAGAAGGGGAAATGTCAAAGTCCGGTCACTTGCCATTTCCACTTACCACTTCAGGTTCCCCTTCGCCTCGCCCCAAGACTTTGTTCGCGACGCATTACCACGAACTGACCGACATCACCCGGCTCCTGCCCCGCTGCCGGAACTTCAGCTTCACGGTCAAGGAACAGCGCGGTCAGGTGCTCTTCATGCGCAAGCTGAAGTCGGGTCCGGCCGACAAGAGCTACGGCATCGCGGTAGCCAAGCTCGCCGGTCTTCCGTCTTCGGTCATCAGTCGCGCACGGCAGGTCCAAGCCGACTTTGAGAAAGGCGAAGCGCTCTCTATCGGCCAACTCGCCCCCGGCGGGGACATGACCGGAAAACCGGGACTGTACCGCGCGCCGGGCGCTCCGGGGGACTGTCCCGAGTTTTCCGGAGGCGTGGCCATGGCCGCCGATAAGCCACACGAGAAGCCCGAAGTGCAAAGTCAGAATGACGAAGTGCAGACCTCGGTACTGCGCGAACTCAGGGCAGCGGAAATCGAGAAGCTCTCCCCGCTCCAAGCCTTCGACCTCCTGCTCCGCCTCAAGCAGCGCCTCGACGCACCCAGGCCCGACTGACGCGGACTTCATCCGCCAGCCGCAACCCGCTCACCGCCGACCGCCAGTTGTCCCGAGTGGGCTTGACTCCCACCTTGCCATTCGTAGACTCCCACCATGGCTGAGGCAATACCGGTGACAAGGCAGAAGTGCAACTACAAGCTCTACCAATGGAGCTGCCCGTTAGACGCTGAGGACGGTCATGACCTTTGCATCTTCCACCTGCCAACAGACAAGAAGAAGCCCGATGACTTCTGGCGGCACATGGCCAGCTACCTTATGGCGCTGCTGGACAAGGCCGGTGACAAGTCGACCAAGGCGTGGCGAGAGCAGAACCCGAACCACTGGGTCCGCCACGAAGCTGACGGCGCATTGTACACAACGTACCTCAGTATGGTGTCGCCGCGTGGCCCCTGGTGCTTCACCGGCTTCGTTTTCCCAAGGATGGACGAGAAGCACAACTTCCAGTCGTTCGTCTTCGCCTCAGTAGTCTTCAGCAGCGCGGAGTTTTGCGACGAGGCCAACTTCAGCCTCGCGACGTTCAGCGGCAGGGCCGGATTCTATCATGTCATGTTCAGCAGCAAGGCCGATTTCGCCAGTGCCACGTTCAACGGCGAAGCCAGGTTCCAAAGCGCGACGTTCAGCGGCGAAGCCAACTTCTTCGATGCAACGTTCAACGACCGTGCCGTCTTCATCGATGCCACGTTCAGCGGCGAGACCTTATACTTCGAAGCGACCTTCAACGTCGAGGCCTCTTTCCACTCTGCGAGGTTCAACGGCAAGGCCTACTTCAGCTATGCGACGTTCAACGGGCCTGTGTACCTTTCGGAAGCGGCTGTGAATGCTCTGCTCGACTTTAAGCACGCCCGGCTCTGCAACCATATGCTGTTCGAGGGCACATCACTCGGAGATGGTGCCCGAGTTCTCCTCTGGGACATTGACTTTGTCCACGGCACGTCGGACGTTACGATGGAAAAGGGCCACGAGAAAGGCAAGATAGTCGAACCCGCCGGCCAAATCGTGTTCCGCGACATCTCAGCTGGCATGAGCCGCGTTTCGTTCCTCCACACCGACATCCTGACCGACCGGCTTCTTGTTCGCTTCTCAAACGTGAAGTGGAAAACCGACCCAAAGCAGTTCATCTTAGACGCCCGATTCGCGTTCTGCCGGAATGAAGCAGTGTGGTCCGAAGCGACCGGCCTGCCCGATGACACGATTACGACGCTGCGCTGGTTGTTCCACTCTGGGTGGGAGCATCCGTCTGAAGAAACCAAGGAACAGCGCGAACAGCGCGTGGCGCGGGAACTGGCCGAATGCGTGCCGCTGGTCAAGCAGGATGTCGAACGCATCGCCCGGGAGATCAGGCTGTCGCACGAGAGATGCGGCAATTACCCGGACGCAGGCGACTACTACATCGCTGAGATGGCCTATCGCGAGCGCACCACGCCGTGGTCCAAGCCGTTGCTTAAGGTTGGGCTCTGCTTCTATGGCCTTCTCAGTCGGTACGGCGAGTCGCCGGGCCGGGCCGTGACGAGCCTGTTTGTCGCTCTGGCGCTATCCGCGTATACCTTCGTCATCTCCGGGTTCGAGTTCATGGGCCGCACTGTGAACCGCGACATGCGGTACGACCGGTCGCAGTTCGGCCCGACCATGTCCGACCTATGGCTGGCGTTCCGCATGGCACTCGCGAACCTGATGCCCGGCAACCTGCGCGCAGATGTGCTCGGCCTCAAGCTGACCTCAGAAGCCTCGAAGTCCTGGGCCGTGGCGCAGGTCATCTGCACGTACATCCTGATTACCCTCCTCCTCCTCGCCATCCGCCGCCGGTTCAGACGGTAGCGACCACTCCACAAACGAGCGGGCGGGGTTCGGCAGCGTAACTCCGCCCGCTTCTGCAGACCGAGCCACGTTCCGCCTCGAAGGTTCGCATGTCCGTCATTCGTCATTCGTCACTCGGAATTCGGACTTGCGGACCCCGCAGGGGGCCGCGGCTACGGCCCTATCGGCGCGCTGACGTTGAAGACGTCGGTACGGATAGCCTGGAGCACGGCCTCGTTCATGCCGCGGGACTTCCACTTAGCTATCAACACCTTCGCTTCCAGCGCCAGCGTCTCGCCCGAGATGTCTGCCCGGATGAGCTTCCACATCTCGCGGCCGAAGCAGAGGTAGTACGGGATGGCGATAGTCGGGACACCGGCACCATCGCAGACCTGCTTCACCTGCAGCTCCATGGCCGCGAGCAACGACTGGACGTTGGTGACGTGCTGGAGCATCACAGGGCGCTTTCCGGTCAGGATAGCGTTGATGCGTTCGAGGTTGTACTTCTCGTCCCAGTTCGCGACTCTTTTGACGGGGTCAATTGGCATAGGTATCACCTCCTCATTGCCGTGTTAGCGACGCCGGTCCCGCAATCGCTGCCCTTGCGTCCGGTTCTCCTGGTAGTCATCGAGCGGTTCATTCTTGCTCTCATATGTTTATACGCTCAGACCCCCCGAAAATGACGTAAGAAAAACCCGGCCGTGATGGCCGGGTCTCATTTTGTCGTGGTCTACTTTCTACCTCCTCTTCGGACGCCGCCCCGGGTCAAGCAACTCGGCAAGGTCCACGTTCGGATACGCGGCCTTGAGCTTCCTTATCGCGGCGCACACCTTCACGACCGCCTCCAGGTCCGGCCGCAGCTTATCGGCAGACGCCGGTATGCGCCTTAGATACTCCTCGATATCAGGGTTCTTTCCGTCCCGCGCCGCCTCGGAGAATTCACCGTACAGGTCCAGTTCCGCATCGGTGAACTCCGGCTCGGGTATGGCCCTACGCTTACTACGCATAACACCTCCGCCCCGAAAGGCAACATTTCTCTATAGCGATTCTCTGAGCTTCTTGATCGCGGCCCGGCAATGGTACTGCGCCGCCCGCTCGGTGCATGCCAGCCGGGCTGCTACGTCTCGCCACGGCACCTCACGTACATGGTACAAGAGGAACGAGCCCCGCTCAATCGGGCTCAGCTTGTGGAACGCCTTGTGCAAGCTGGCCCGGAGCACTCTCGCCTCATGGAGCTCGTCCGGTCCGGCGACCGACGGCGCGTCTGACTCCGGCATCGCGTCCAGGCTCTCCGGCGCGCGCCGTTTCGCCCGGAAGTAATCCATGACTATGCTGGTCGTGATTTCGTACAGCCACGTACAGAAGGCGGCCCGCTTCGGGTCGTAGCGGTCCAGCCATTCGAACACCCGAACGAACACCCTCTGGGTCAACTCCTCGGCATCAGGTCGGTTCTTCACCAACCTGAGAAGCCTGCCGAAGACCAGGTGCTCGAACCGGCGCTGAAGCACGGCGAAGTCGATCGTGCCCTCGATTACCCCGACTACCAGTTCTGCGACTGGCATCGCACACTTCCTTCCTCTCTGGTGTTATCCTGTCCCGGCTGTTCCGGGACAGCCTCGCACGGAGCCGGCGGCCGGGCGTTTCTTCAGGTGCCCGGCTCTGCCCAGGCTGTCAGCTCCGCGCCGAACTGACTGGTTCCGGGCATCCCACATGATTCTAGGTCGGTCCGGGCGTCTCGGCAATGGGCTGCATCGGCCCGGTCAAATCGAGGGCGAACACATTCCGGGCGACCGCTTCCAGCACCGAACGCTCCAGGCCGCGCTTGACCCAGTTCTCGAGTTCCGCCCGGGCCGCAAGACGCAGCACGTCCGGCGAGTCCAGTCGCGTGGCCTGCTTGGCCAGAACCCGGGTGAAGTCCTCGTAATAGGGCCACCAGATCGTGTACACGCCCCGGTCGCTTAACACCAGGGCCATGGCCTTGTGGTTTTCTTCACTTCGGAGCACGCTGCGTCTGAACGCCGCCATGTGCCGCTCGAAGTCACCATCTGTGCGTCCTGGCATCATGCCGGCGCGCAGCTTGGACTCGTACTTCTCACAGATACGGTCGACGGTTTTAGCCATCATGCATCTCCTTTAGCCACAAACGTTCCTTTACCACGGCCTGCCCGACGAGCCACAGCAAGTGGCCATGCAGGCCTCGCTTAAACCACCGCATCACCACGAGCTTGGTCCCGCGCTCATAGTCCGGCACCGGGTCCCTGTGCATCGAGTGCGTAAGTTCTCGTGCAAAGGCCAGATACGCCGGCTGCTCCGGACCGTCGGCCACGAGCAGCCTCACTATCACCCGCAGCCGTTGCTCGCGCGGGTCGTCATGGTTCGATGGTTGCCTGTGCTTGACGCTCATCTTCTTGCTCTCATATGTTTATACGCTCAGACCCCCCCGAAAATGACGTAAAAACCTTCATCCCCCTGGTTTTCCTCGTCCCTCCCCCATCCTCAATTCTGCCTTCCAGCTTCTGAAATCTGACTTCTGCCTTCGCCCGTTCCTCAAAAACGACCATCCCCCCTACGGTCACCTGCCGTCCGAGGGGGGGCCGGGGGAGTGCTCTAGAGAGAGCCTGTGACCGTGCCGGTGAAAGTGCCTGTGACGGTGCCGGTGAAAGTGCCTGTGACC
>DDXO01000019.1 GCA_002347155.1 Caldifarciminota bacterium UBA2258 | reverse complement strand
CATCCTCAACCGGACAGTAGTGGGACGCTTCCCGTTTTCGGGGGTCGCGGACTGCGAGTTTTCCCGCCATTAAGACCGACTGAGCCTGCAGTCTATTCGTCTGTCCTCGTATGTACTATAGTACATATTCGGCCGACCGCCCGTTTCCACTCTAACTTGCGTAATCTCAAGCCCCTAGCCCCTATTCCTGTTCTGACCCCTCCTATGCCTCCCCTGTAGCTATCCTCATAGCTTCCGAAGCCACGATCCGAGGAGCTTTCCAAGGAACGACGAGAGTTACCTCTTCAGCTACTTTGACCGCTACGTGCCGCGGTACTTCACCCGCTACTTGTCGAGGAACAGCGACCGTTCCTTGTCCGGTTCCTTGCCGAGTAACAAGTAGAGGTCCATCCCGGAGTCCTTGCCGGGTTCCTACCCGCTATACAGTCAGAATTCCCGTTCGGATTCCTCTGCATGTAACTTCTTAACCAACTTGCCGAGCTACTTTGCGAGGTACAGCGAAGGTTCCGGCGCACAGCGCGCGCTCCGCAAGCTGCTCAGTCCTGCACTGACCCCAAAACTCGATGTTCAACCACCAAGGCATAAAGAACACCAAGCAGACAGAGAAGGCCTCTTACCCGGTCCTCTTTGTGTCTTTGTGACTTGGTGGTGAGTTCCTATCTCGGGTCTGGTCTGACGCATGGATTTGACAAAGCGGAGTTCGTCTCTACGCTTTGATGGTCAGAGATGGATAACCTGAAGTCTTTCCTCACGCAAGTGCTGAGCGGTGTGGCGAGTCAGTATGCCGACATCCGGGTGGAGGAGTCGGACGATACCGACATCGTCTATCGCGGCCGGGAGCTGGATGACATCGGCCGCTCGTTTGAACGCGGCGGCTGCCTGCGGGTGTTCCATAATGGCAACTGGGGCACGGCGAGTTTCAATCAGATTGACGAGAAGCTCGCGGACCTCGCCCGCGACGTGGCGGCTGCGGTCGAGGCGATGCCGCCCAAGAACGAAAACCTCGGCACGATGCCCGCGCTCACCGAGAGTGTAACCGTGCCCGACGCGGACGACCCGCGCAAGGTCCCGCTCGACGAGAAGCATGCCCTGATCAAGCACTACAATGACATTCTGCTCAAGACCGCCGGCATCACGACGACGATGTCGGCGTACTCGGATACGTTCCGACGGGTTTCGTTCCTTTCTTCCGAGAACCGCTTCATTACGCAGGAATCGGTCTACACCGGGTTCGTTTGCCGCGCTGTCGCCCGCGACGGCACCAACGTGCAGGACTACCACGACACGTTCGGCAAGACCGCGGGTTTCTCTTCGCTTGTGAACCGCGAGCCGATGGTCGAGCGGATCGCCAAGGTGGCGCTCGACCTGTTGAAGGCTGAGCCGGTTGTGGCCGGGAAGTACGACGTAATCATCGACCAGGAGCTCGCCGGCGTCTTTGCCCACGAGGCCTTCGGCCATCTGAGCGAGGCGGACTTCCTGGCCGCTAATGAACGGCTGCGGGAGCTGATGAAGGTCGGAAACAAGTATGGAGTCGACGAACTCTCGATAGTGGACGACGGAACCATGCCGGGCGAGCGCGGCAGCTTCCGCTACGATGACGAAGGCACCGCGGCCGAGCGGACCGAACTCATCAAGGAGGGCCGCATCGCCGGTCACCTGCACGACCGGCAGAGCGCCCGGCTGATGGGCGAGAAGCCGACCGGCAACGCCCGCGCGGTCTCATATAGCTACGCGCCTATCGTGCGGATGAGCAATACCTACATCGAGTCGCGAGGGTACAACATCGAGGATATGCTCGATTCGGTCGAGCGCGGGCTCTATGTGTGCGGGTCGCGCGGCGGGATGACCGAACTGGAGTCGTTCACATTCTCGTCGCAGTACGCGCGGCTCATAGAGCACGGCCGGCAGACGACGATGCTCCGCGACGTTACACTATCGGGCAACGTGTTCGAGACGCTGAAGAACATCGAGATGATTGGCGACGACCTGGTGATGTTCGGCGGGCTCGGCGGCTGCGGGAAGAATGGACAGGGGCCGTTGCCGGTCGGGCTCGGCGCGCCGCACCTGCTTATCCGGAACGTGGTGATTGGCGGGAAGTGAGCGGGAATAGTGAATAGAGAAGAGAGAACAGTGAAACAGGAACCGGCCTTTCACTCTTCACCATTCACTCTTCACCATTCACTCTTCACTATTGTTTCTGAGGATTGATGGAAGAGAAGATACTCTCGCTGGCGGAAGCCCGGGGCGCGAAGGCCGAGGTCTATTGGTCCGACGAGAACCGGACAACGGTTGAGTTCCGCGCAAACGAGTTCCATTCGCAGGAGAGCCGGCTCACGCGCGGCTACGGCCTGCGGGTCGTCAAAAACGGCCGCGTGGGTTTCAGCTCGAGCAGTGACCCGAACAAGGTCGGGGAGCTGGTCCAGGCCGCGCTCGATACGGCCGAGTTCGGCAAGCAGTGCGGGTTTGAGTTCCCGGCGCCCGAACCGCTACCGACGGTGAAGACCTTCGAGAACCGGGTCATCACGCTGCCGGCAGTGAAGATGAGTGAGTGGGGCAGAGAGCTGGTGGATGCGGTACGCGCACGGGTTCCGGGACTGAAGCTCGATGTGAACGTAACCCGCATTTATGGCGAGAAGGTGGTCGCGAACAGCGTCGGGCTCAGGCGTCGTCTGTCGAGGGCGACCCTTGAGCTGTCGGTCACCGGTCTTCTGGTCAGCGACGGCCTCGTCTGGATTAACGAGTATGAGAACCTGTCGTCGGGATCGGCGCCCGCAATCGGCTTGCTGGCCGACCGCATCGAGGAGAAGGCAGTGCTGGCGCGGACGCGCGCGCGGCTGGCAACCGGAACGTATCCGGTAGTCTTCATGCCGACCGCAATCCCGGACCTGCTATATCCACTCATTGTCGGAGTCAACGGCAAGCAACTGGAGAAGGGTTCATCGCCGCTTATCGGCAAGGTCGGGCAGAAGCTGCTGGATGAGAAGATTGTTCTCGTCGACAACGGGCTGCGCGACTTCGGTACCGCTTCGGGCCCGTTTGACGGTGAAGGTGTGCCCCGGCGCCGGAACGTCCTGTTCGACCGCGGGGTCTTCACCGGGTTCCTGTTCGATCTGGCAACTGCGGCCGCCTGTCGTGCCCGAACCACCGGCTCGGCCGCGCGCGGCTACGCGTCCCAGCCTCAACCCGGCAGGAGCAATATCGAACTCGCGCCCGGCGACGCGCGGCTCGAAAACGTGCTGGCAGGTATCAAGGAGGGTTTGCTCGTTCACGACTGCATCGGCGGCGGCCAGTCCAACGTGCTGGCCGGGGATGTCGCCGTCAACGTCTCGTCCGGTTTCCACATCGGGAACGGCAAGCTGACCGGGCGAATCAAAGATACGATGATCACGGGCAACGTGTATGAGATGTTGCGGAACGTTGCGGCCATAGGCGATGCCGTCCGTGACCTCGGCTCGTACCACGTCCCTTTCCTGATGTTTGAGGATCTGAAGGTAGCAACCCGTGAATAGCCACGGCTTGAGGAGGCTACGAGCATGAAGAAGAAGTCAGCGCCCGCGAAGCGGAGCCGGAAAGCACCGGCCCCGGCAAAGGTCAGTCCGCTCAAGCCCGAAGCGCTCGAGGTCGCGCCGGACAAGCTCGTATGGACCTGTCGCCTGGAACACCTGAAGTTCGATACGACCGAAGACCTGCAGGTCACATCGGGAATCATCGGCCAGCCGCGCGCGGTCGACGCGCTGAACATGGCGCTTGAGATCGAGTCGGTCGGGTACAACGTCTTCGTATCCGGCCCGGTCGGCACCGGCCGGACCACGACGGTTAAGAACCTGCTCGAATCGACCAAGGGCCGCCCGCGGGAGCTCGATGACAAGTGCTACGTCAACAACTTCCGCGACCCGGACCAGCCGCGGCTGCTCCGTCTGCACGCCGGCCACGGACGTCAGTTCCGCCGCGACATGGACGAGTTTGTCGACTTCCTGGTGAAGACCATCCCGCTGCTCTTTGAAAGCGACACCTACCAGCAGCGGCGGGGAGCGCTGGTTGACGCGTTCAAAGAGCGCGGTGGGGCGCGCGTACGCGACTTCGAGAAGCGCATCATCGCCGAGGGTTTTGCCCTGGTTCAGACCGGGCCGCTGTCGCGGCCCGAACTCGCACCGATCGTCGAGAAGCAGCCGGTGAGCGTTGATGCCCTGCCGGCTCTGGTCGAAGACGGGAAGCTCATCGCCGAGCGTGCCGACGAGGTCAAGAAGCGGTATCAGGAGCTCTCCGCCGAGCTCGCGACTATCTATAAGGAGGTCCGCGACCTCGAGAGGCAGGCCCGGGAAGCCCTGGCCCGGCTCGATGACAGCACTGTCCGGCCAGTGGTCGAGGAGCGGCTGGCCGATATCGAGGAACGCTGCGGCCGCCCCAGAGCCAACCACATTCCGAAGGATAGCAAGGCCACGCCGTGCCCCGACGCGGCGACGCTCCACGAATACCTGACCGAGGTCAAGGAGGCCGTCCTCGCCCGGCCCGACGCGTTCCGCCAGAGGCCGCCGGCCGAAGGCGAGGCCCCGCTGGCGGTTGACCCGTTCCTCGAGTTCCGCGTGAACGTGCTGGTGGATAACGCCGACACCAAGACCGCGCCGGTTATTTTCGAGACCAACCCGAACTACAAGAACCTGTTCGGTTCGATCGAGCGGGTCTGGGACCGGAGCGGGCAGTGGCGGGCCGACTTCTCGAAGATCAAGGCCGGCTCGGTGCTGCGCGCCGACCACGGGTTCCTGGTCGTCAACGCACTCGACGCCTTGATCGAGCCCGGGGTCTGGCAGGCGCTTAAGCGCACCCTGCGCAACCGGCAGCTCGAGATTACCGGCGGCGATCCCTACTCCGCCCTGTTCGGCGCGGTCGGAATGAAGCCGGAGCCGGTGTCCATTGACCTGAAGGTGATAATGATCGGCGACCCGCAGATCTACTCGCTGCTGGCGTCGGCGGACGAGGATTTCAAGAAGGTCTTCAAGGTGCGGGCGGACTTCGACTGGGTGATGGACCTGAACCAGGATGCGGTCGGGGAGTACGCGCGGGTTATCAAGACTCTGTGTCACAAAGAGGACCTGCGGCCGTTCGACCGCTCGGGCGTGCGCGGAGTCATCGAGTACGGCGCCCGGCTCGCCTCCCGCCAGAACAAGCTCTCGACCCGGTTCAATATCATCAGCGAGCTGCTGACGGAGGCCAACCACTGGGCGGGCAAGGCCAAGGCGAAGGCGGTAGGCTACGAACACGTGCAGCAGGCAATCGACCGCCGCCGCGACCGGGTGCGGCTCTCCGAGGTGAAGCTGCAGGAGGCAATCCGGCAGGGGACCATTCTCATCGACGTGCATGGGGCGAAGGCAGGGCAGGTGAACGGGCTTGCGGTTTATGACACCGGCGAGTACGCGTTCGGCCTGCCGACCCGGATTACCGCCAAGACCGGTGTCGGCTCGGCCGGCATCATCAACATCGAGCGCGAGGCCCAGCTCTCCGGCCCGACCCACGACAAGGGCGTATACATCCTCTCCGGCTACCTGCGCCAGAAGTTCGCACAACGGCAGCCGCTTGTCCTTTCGGCTTCAGTCTGCTTCGAGCAGTCCTACGGCGGCGTGGACGGCGACTCGGCCTCATCGACCGAGGTCTATGCCCTGCTCTCGGACCTCGCGGGCCTGCCCATAAGGCAGGACCTTGCCGTCACCGGTTCGGTCAGCCAGCAGGGCGAGGTCCAGCCCATCGGCGGCGTCAACTGGAAGGTCGAAGGGTTCTTTGAAGCCTGCCGGGCGCGGGGCCTGACCGGCACCCAGGGCGTCATCATACCGAAGGCGAACCTGCCCGACCTGATGCTCAGACCCGAAGTCGTACAGGCGGTCAAGGACGGTAAGTTCCATATCTATGCGGTCGCGACGATTGACGAGGGTATCGAACTCCTCACTGGGGTCCCGGCCGGCGTGCCCGACGCCAAAGGTGCATACCCGGACGACACCGTCAGCGGCAGGGTGATGAAGCGCCTGGCTGAACTCCTCGAGCTGCAGAAGGAGTCCAAGCCCGACAAAGAAGTGAAGAAGGAGAAGGAAAAGAAGGCGCCGAAGCCGGAGAAGAGGCTGCCGCGCCGACAACGGCGCTAGTACGACTCTCTATGCTCTACGCATCACGCACGACGGAGTCCTTCGGCGTTGAGCGTAGAGCGTAATGCATCGAGCAGCGCCTCCCGCACTGCCGCCTGCCGACCGGCCACTGCAAGCTACTGCGTAAGCTGCTCGAACACAAGGGACGCTGAGTTCAGGCAGTAGCGCTGATGGGTCGGCGGGGGCCCGTCGTCGAATACGTGCCCGAGGTGCGCGCCGCAGAGCGTACAGAGTATCTCCACGCGGTTCATTCCGTAGCTCCGGTCCACGCGCTCGGTGATATTCTCCGCCGCGAAGGGCTGAAAGAAGCTGGGCCAGCCAGTGCCCGACTCGAACTTCGCCGCTGACGCAAACAACGGCAGGCCGCAGCCGACACACTTGTAGACACCCGCTTCCTTGTTGTGCAGCAGCCCGCCGCAGAAAGCAGGCTCGGTCCCTTTTCCGCGGGTGACGCGGTACTGCTCCGGCGTCAGTAGCCGCTGCCATTCCGAGTCGGGTTTGACGACTCTGTCCACGGTCTCGGGCGCGGTCGGTTTCCCCTCCGCTCCGAGTAACCGGACAATGACCTTCCCTGAGGGCATTTTGCTCATTACCTTATCCTCCGCTGAACCGGTCCCTGCCTCAAGCCGCGTGCCGCCGCCACAGCCCGACAAGACAGCCGCTGTAGCGGCCAGCCAGAACAAAGCGTGTTCTATCTGTATAATTCACCTACCACTTCATTAGACCAGTATGAGGGCCTCAGGGTTTTGCTTTCGAGCCGTTCTGGCCGGCCGGTATGGCCGGGCCTTCCAGTCCCGCCGACCTGCCGATCAGCAGCGCCACAGCCAACCACCATGCCCCGATGACGTATCCGGCCAGCACGTCACTTGGATAGTGCACGCCCAGGTACACTCTGCTGAAACCGGTCATAATCACGATGCCCGCAGCCAGGAGAACCACCGGCAGGCCAAGCATCTTCCTCTTCAGGAAGCGACAGCAGAATAACGCCACAGCCGAGTAGAAGACGAATGCGTTCATGGCGTGTCCCGAAGGGAAACCATAGCCCGGTGCGTCGACCAGGGGCGCGATTGCGGGCCTGGGCCGTTGGGCCACTTCCTTCAGCAGGGTGTGTATCAGCACTCCCACAATGAAGATGACGGCCAGGGCCAGCACCTCTTTCCTGCGTGTTCGCCATGCTGCCGGAATCATCACCAGGACCAGCACCGCAATCGGGAACGCTGCCCCCAGGTTGGTGACAACTATCATTGCCCTGGTCAGAGTTGGACTGCGCCAGCGATAAACGATATCCATCATGCGCAGGTCCATCGACCGGGTGGCTTCCTCCGGAATCCCACCAGGTCCTGGGTAGGGCAGAACCACCACGGCCAGGGTGAGCAGGACACCGGCTGCCACCACCACCATCAGCATGAGCCGCGTCTTCGTGCGCGAGGGCAGACGCTTCATTGTGGACTGATGTCGCGGGCACGTGCCCGAGCCCGCTCCGGCCGCGGCTGGACCTGCGGACGTGTCATGAGCTGCCTCCTGCGGTCGGCGATTCAGGCTGCCGCGGCCGACTCAGGGTTTGGGACGAACGAGCGTGCCGATGTCGGTTGGCCTGATGACGCCGCCCGAAACCACCAGCTTCAGTCCCTCTTCGATGTTCATTGACGTCTCGGTGATATCTGACTCGGGGATGAGCGCAAGCCAACCCGAGGTCGGATTGGGCGCGGTCGGGAAGAAGACAAACATCGCCCGGCGGCCGTCGGCGAGCGGTATGCGGTCGTCGCTGGTCAGGAATCCGATTGCGAACAGCCCGTGGCGCGGGTACTCGACGATGACGGTCCTGCGGAGTGAACTGCGGTCGACAAAGACCGCGTCGGTAAGCTGTCGCGCCGAGCTGTAGATGCTCTTGACGATGGGAACCCGACGGAGGACTCTGTCGAGCCAGCCGAGCGTGAGCCGGCCGATGATGCCCGAGGCGATCCAGCCGGCAAGCAGGACAACGATGAGGAAAAGCAGGAATCCGGCGAAGGCAGCCACCCAGTCGGGCAGGTGCGAAAGCCAGGGATGGACCCGGAAGAGCGGGCGGAACAGGTTGCCGAGCCGGACGATGATGAACCAGAAGACGAAGACGGTGACGCTGAGCGGGAGCACCGTCGCGACGCCGGTCAGGAAGTAGTGACGGAGTTCTTTCAACGCCGGCTTCGGTTACGAGGCCTTGATGAACGGGCTGTCGTGGCCGGTGCGCTGCTCGGCAGCCTCGGCGAGCAACTCCTTGCGGCAGCGCATCAGAAACTCATGACAGACCGGGATCTGGTAGTCGGGATAGGTCCATGCCAGTGGCTGGAACTTGCCGGACTGAAAGATGAGCGCAAGGTCGGCGTAGATGCCGTCGCGCAGGTAGATGCGGTGGGCGAAGCCTTTGGTCGAAGCCAGCACGAAGTTGTGCAGCGACAGCATGCCGGGGTCGAGGTTCACGCGACGCTTGTTGTTCGGCCCGAGGAAGCGCTTCTCCAGGCTGCCGGTCGTATGCTTGAAATCGGAGAGCTGTTCGGACTCGATCAGGCCGTGGAACCCAACCCACTGTCGAATCAGGTTGGGGCCCATCTCCTTTTCGTAGTAGTCCGTGAAGCTGAATGGAATCTCCGGGCTCTTGACGGACACGGTCCCGAATCCTTCGGCCAGCGCGGACAGCACCTGCTCGAGCAGTTTCCGGTCCGCGGAGAGGATCCCGACCACCAGTTTCACCGGGTCGTCGTTCGGGCGGTCATCCTTCAGGCGTTCAAACATATTCGTCTACCTCGCATCTTCCGGCGCCGCGTCCCTGTGGCCGCCGTCCATTGCCAGTGAATCAAACGTTTCGCCCTTGTCCGGTTCGCTTCCGTCCGAACCGGTCTCGCGCCGGGCGAGGAATTCACCGATTTCCTCCATCCGCGGCAGGTCCTCAAGTCCGGCCAGCCCGAAGTAGCGGAGAAACTCGGGCGTGGTACGGTAGAGGAACGGATTGCCGGGCCGGCTGGCGCGGCCATAGGTCGCAATCAGCCGCCGCTCTAAAAGAGTAACAAGTGGGCCCGAACAGTCAACCCCACGTAGTTGTTCGACCTCGGGCCGGGTGACCGGTTGCTTGTACGCGATGATGGCCAGCACTTCGAGCGCCGCGCGCGACAGCCGGTGGGTGTATTGGTGCTGATACAGGCGACGCACAAACTCGGCGTAGTCCGGCATCGTGTACAACTGAAAGCCCTGCGCCACCCGCTGGACCCGGAAGGTCCGGCCGGTTTCCTGGTACTTGGCATTCAGCTCGTCAATCACCGCCCGCGCGCTCTCGGGCGTAGCTTCGGCCAGTTCGGCGAGCCGGTCGAGTTTGACCGGCGAGTCGGCGGCAAAGAGCAGGGCCTCGATTACCTGCGCCGGAGGAAGGGGCGCCGGCGCAGGAATTCCCGAATGACGATTGTCGAATGACGAATTGTCGGACTCGGGAGTCGGGAGTGGGGAGTCGGGATGAGGGGCGAGGGGCGAGGGACTGGGGGCTGGGGATTCCGGAGCAGGGCCAAGGCTCGGGTCCGGTCGTGTTTCTTCCATTTCCTCCACTAGATCCCTCGATCCCTCGATCCCTTGATCCCTCAGCTCGGCATTCTCGTTCATCTCTTCAGCCTGAATCGCGCCAGCAGCGCGGCCGCCGCAAGGCGCAGGTTGCTTCGGTCCATGAAACACGACAGCCGCGTCTCCGACGTCGAGAAGGCGTCGAGATGGACCCCGACCCGGTGCAGGGTTTCGAGCGTGCCGGAGAGAACCTCAGGGTCTGAGCCGACGCCGGGCCCGACGACCGACACCGAGCAGAGCGTGTCCTTCACTGCCAGCCGGTCCGCCCGGACTGCCTTCGCGAGCTTCGTCAGTATCGTCCGGGCCGACGTCAGATGCTCCTCGGGCACGATGAACGACAGGTCGAACCGGTCGCCATGCACCACGCCGTGGTTGAAGAACACGACCGGCACCCTTGCCGCCGCGAGCTGGGTCACGACCTGGTGCAGGCACTTCTTCTTCTTTGGCACGTCCACGAGCGAGAGCCGCACCAGCTTGTGGCTGTGCGTCATCGCTCGGACAAATGCCTTCTCCATCTTCTCGAGTTTGGCCACTGTCGTACCTCGCTTATCGTTGAATGAAGACCGGATGGAGAGACGCACCCGGTACTTGGCCGCGAGCGCGCATGCCCGCGGATGGATTACCTCCGAGCCCGAGCCGGCCAGTTCGGCCAGTTCCTCGAAGCTCAGCTCGGGAACAAGCCGGGCCCCGGGGAATTCCGAGGGGTTCTCGGTGAAGACGCCGTCCACGTCCTTGTAGAGTTCGCAGCGGTCGGCGCCGAGCGCGGCCGCAAGCGCCACCGCGGTCACGTCCGAGCCGCCGCGGCCGAGCGTTGTTATCTCGCGCTCTGTACTGACGCCCTGGAACCCAGCGACGATCGGTATCACCTTTCCCCGCAGCGCGCGGCGGAGACGGTCACCGCGAATCTCCTCGATGCGCGCATCGGAGTGGTAACGGTCGGTGATGATGCCGACCTGGGAGCCGGTGAAAGATACCGCCTCCAGTCCCTCGTTCAGGATGGCAAGTGACACGAGGGCCATCGCCTCGCGTTCGCCGGCGGTCAGCAGCATGTCGAGTTCGCGCCGCTGGGGGCTCGGCATGATTTCGTGCGCCAGTTTCGTCAGCGCGTCGGTGGTGTGGCCCATCGCCGAAACCACAACCACGACCCGGTTGCCGGCGGCGCGGGTTGCGACGACCCGGCGCGCGACCCGGCGAATCCGCTCGATGTCCGCGACCGAGCTTCCGCCGTACTTCTGGACGACTAGTGCCATCGGATGGAAGGGTGAATTGTGAATATTGAATGGCAAAAGCCGGATTCTCGTTTCACAATTCTCTACTCACTATTCGCCATTCTCTGCGGCCAGCCAGTTTCCGATTCGGCGCGCGGCTTCTTTGAGCTGTCTTTCCGGCGCGACCAGCGCGAACCGGACAAAGCCCTCGCCGTACTGACCGAAGCCGGTTCCTGGGGCGCACATCACTCGGCAGTTGGAGAGCAACCTGCGGGTGAAGTTGAAGGAGACCGACTCGCCTGAAGGCGCGGTGTCATGCCCCGGCGGCACGCGGACCCAGACGTAGAAAGTGGCCTCCGGCAGGTTCACTCCCCAGCCGTGACTGACCAACTCACCGCAGAATGCATCCCGGCGCTGCCTGTACATCAGGCGGTTGGCCGCGGCGAACCTGGCTCCGGACTGCAGGGCGAAAATGGCGGCGTCTTGAATCGCGCCGAATGGGCCGGAATCGGTGTTCTGCTTTATCTTGAGCAGTGATTTTACCAGCCGCGCGTTGCCGACCGCCATCCCGATGCGCCACCCGGCCATATTGAAGGTCTTCGAGAGCGAGTGGAACTCGATGCAACGTTCCTTCGCGCCGGGCACCTCGAGAATGCTCGGCGGTTTCACCCGGCCGAAGTAGAGCTCGGAGTAGACGTTGTCGTTCACGATGTAGAACCCGTACTTCTCGGCAAGGGCAACAACTCCGCGGTAGAACTCAATTGCGGCCACAGCGGCGGTCGGGTTGCCGGGGAAGTTGATGCAGAGTAGCTTGATGCGCGGGGCAACGCGGGACAGCCAGTCGAGGTCAACGAGGAAGTCGTTCTTCTCCTCGAGGGGAACCGGAACGGGCGTGGCACCGCAAAGGCGCGACTGGTTCTGGTAGACCGGGTAGCCGGGGTCTGAAACCGCTACGGTATCACCCGGCCCGCAGACTCCCCATATCAGGTGTGCGACGCCCTCCTTCGAACCGACCAGCATCGAGATTTCGGTCTCCGGGTCGAGTTCGACATGGAAACGGCGGCGATACCATGACGCCACGGCCGCGCGTGCGGCGAGCTTGCCGGGGTAGCTGGGATAGCGGTGGTTCTCGGTATTCTTAAGGGCCTTGGTGAGCGCCGCGGATACCGGCTTGGGCGCGGGCTGGTCCGGACTACCCTCGCCTAGGTCAATCAGGTCGCGGCCGGCGCGGGACTTGAGGTCGTCAAGTTCCTGGAACAGGTAGGGCGGAATCCAGCCGAGTCTGGCCGCGGAAGGCTCGTGCATCGGGATTCATTATGCGGCCAAAATGACGCTTTGTCAAGCTCTTGGCGAATCATACCCCTATGATTGAGTCCCGCGGTGTCAAGCGGCAGGCTGATGGTCAGACCTGTCCGACACGTCCGACATGTCTGATCCGCGGCCTTGCCCTGCCTATTGACTGCTTCCGGCCCGAGGGTAGAATTCTACCCGGAGGTGTTTGTGACCAAACTTCTGGTCTGCCTGCTCTTTGCGGCAGCGGTGGTCGCTGCCAATCCCTTCGTTCTGACCGTCTTGAACGAGGTCAGCGTTGACCCGGCGCATCAGTTTGTCGAACTCCATGGCGAACCGGACGACCAGCCGGTAGACTTGAATGGCTGGCAGCTTGTCACGACAACGTCGGCCTGCACCTTGACGCACTACCTGCAATACAATGAGTTTATTGTCGTTGACTCCGAAGCGCTGGCCCTCGGAGAAATCGGACACGGCACGCTGCGTCTCAACCCGCTCGGAGACAGCGTGTTCCTGCTCGACGACACCGGCCGTGTCGCTGACTGGGTCTGCTATCCTAGGTATCCGACCAGGCACGGCAAGGCGCCGCTCCCACCAGTACCGGGCAGCATCGCGTTCTGGAACCACATCGACGGAGAGGACCAGTCGATGAACTGGTACGTCGACTCGACCCCTACGCCGGGCTGGGAGAACGATGACTACGGCAGGATTGCCGGCTCTATCACCGGCACCGGTGGAATCACTCTGGATGAAGCATGCGTGTACGCGTCAGGCACAAACGGACGGTGCCACTGTGGTCTCTATCAGCAGACCGGCTACACCATCAGCGGGCTCGGCGCAGGCAAGTACGAAGTCAGGGCCTACGCGTATCACCAAGGCCATTCGTATCAGGCGACTTACCCCGAGTCAGTATCCGTCGGCTACAGCGGGGCTGTTAGCGGCATCAACTTCGTTCTTCCTCTAACCGGCGTGGCCGAGTCGCCGTCTGCGCCTCTGCTGCCGCTAGTTCGTGTCTCGGGCCGGACCTTGCTGCTGTCCGGCGACGGCACAGCGATGGTAAACGTGCAGCTCTACAACCAGGTCGGCTCCCTCGTCAGCGAGTTCCACATCGGCCCCATCAACGGCGAGAAGAGAATCGAGCTCCCGGCAACGCTTCCGCCCGGCATCTACTTTGCCACAGCGCAGAAAGGAACCAACCGAAGTACAGCCAAGGTAGTCCTCTGGTAAGGAGATCCGTATGGTGAAACTTGCAGTACTCTTGGTAGCCCTCGCGGCTATCTTGTCGGCCAATCCGGTGATGCCCGTGGTCTTCAGCGAGATTCAGACTGCCCCAGACTCCCTTGAACGAATCGAGCTGCACCTGTACGCCGGAAACGAGGTTCTTGACCTCTCCGGCGCCGAACTTGTCACCAACGCCGGAACCGCAGTCATCGACTCGGGCTTGGTCATCTACCCTGAGAGCAACTACGTGGTGATTGACAGCTCCAACACTACGGGTGTTTTCAGCCTTGGTGATGATTCCGACTACGTCAGGCTGGTCATATGGGGCGATACGTCTTACCATCTCTGGTATCCGGCCAATCCTTTCAGGAGCTTCGAGAAGAGCTGGGCTCCGCAGCCGGGCACATCGGCATCAATCTACCAGTGGTGGGAATGGCAAAATGATGAATGGGTCGACTACTACACTTGGTATGTTGATGAGACGCCGACCTTTGGCGCCCCGAACGACGACGACCTCGGCGGAATCACGGGCTACGTATACGGCGATAGCGCCCTGCCCGTGAACGGCGCGACCGTCCGTATGACAGCGCTGCAAGGCACCGCACAAATGCTGAGCCGCGGAGTTTGGCACTGGCCGCATGGCTATTTCGCCCAGACGCCGACTGGGCCGGGCAGGTTTGAGGTGACCGTCGAGTACACCGGGTATCTGCCGTATACGTATCCTGAGACGATAAAACTGGCGCCCAACGAGGGGCGAGATATCAACGTCTACCTCCAGCGTCCTGACGCAGTGGCAGAGGGAGCAGGTGGCGCGACCGTTTTCGCGGTGCACCAGCGTGGGCGGACGCTTGTCTTGGATGCGGACCGGCCCGGACCAGCGCTCGTGAGCGTCTATGACAATCTCGGCCGGGTCAGGGTGTTGGAGAAGGTCGCGCTAGTCGAGGGCAAGAATGAGCTGGCGCTGCCAAGCCTGAGGAGCGGCGTCTACTTCGCCAATTGTCGGTTCGGGGAACGGACTCTCAACACGAAGTTCGTGCTCTACTAGGGCTGGCCTTTTTGGATTGCGGCAGCGCTAGCTGCCGCTTTTGCGGAAAGGCGGGAGCTATCGCTCCCGCACTCCAAGGCGGTGCGCTAGCGCCAAGTGACTATGACGTCTTTGTTCGGGTAGAATCGCTCTCTCGCGAAGAAGTACGATGTCGTGCTGTCTGTTTTAGCGACGCTATCCGGCTTGTAGGTGAGCTTCACGTCCTTGAAGCTCGCGGGCACGGTGACACGGAACTGCGCGAGGTCAATCGGTCGCTTCCATTTGCGGGTCGTGGTGACGATGTATGTCGCCGAGTTCGTCTTGAGCGGCTGGCGGTAGTATGCGAAGAACGAGTCCTCGTTACCCGGCCGGAACTGCATCCGGAACGAGACGCCCGAATCCTGACGGAGGAAAGTGCGAAGTTCGAGCGCCGAACGCCGAACTGCGGAATCGGGTGTGCGAACTCCGGCGTTTGGCGCTTGGCGTACGGCGGTCGTCGTTCTCAGTTCGATTGAGTCAGGGTATGGGTGAGTCGAGTCGAGCGGGAACGGGTAGAACAGCGATGCCACCAGAGGCTCCTTGGCCGAGCACGTGAAGTGGTAC
This sequence comes from Caldifarciminota bacterium UBA2258, assembly GCA_002347155.1. GTDB lineage: Bacteria > Hydrothermota > Tepidihabitantia > Tepidihabitantales > Tepidihabitantaceae > UBA2258. The sequence goes on along the minus strand of DDXO01000019.1, from coordinate 42,429 downwards.
ATCCCGCGTACCTCAAGAGTCCCTGGCCGGACGTCCATCGCTATCTCCTCGCGCGCGAAATGCACGGGTGATTGCGGCTCGGCCCTGCGGCAAGACTCGGAAGCCAGGACAACCCACAGTAGGACCAACGCAAGTCGGAGCCGCATGCTAGGAATATCCTCGCGCAAGCCGACATTGTCAAATAGCGCCGCGTCAATAGTCCATCAGCCGGCGGCCTTGATTTGCGGGGCTTTTTGGGTACATTGTGCCCAGATGAGTCCAGAAGAACAGCCTGCACGCCCACCGGAGAACCGCAGGCCGCCGCGCCGGCGCCGTCCACAAGGTCGAGGTCCGCGCGGCCACATCGCACCGCCGAAGAACCCGGAAACGGTCAGTTTTCTGTGCGACGTGATGCTCGGCAAGCTGGCGCGGGAGCTTCGCCTGCTGGGTCATGACGTCGAGTACGACCGGAACCTGGGCGGCATGCCTGCCTACCGGGTTGCGCGGCAGAGCGGACGGATTCTGCTTACCCGCACGAACAAGCTGAAGGGTCTGCCGGGGACTATATACGTCCCGGGCCAACTGGCGCCGGAACAGGTTGCGCAGGTCAAGGCCGAGATAGAGGCCGGCCTGAAGCCTGCCGTCCCGATTGCGGTCGAGGAGCCGGCAGCACCGCCGCAAGAAAAGCAGATTCAGCCCCGCCCGCAGCCGGAGCGCGCGCCTGCCCCGGAAAAGCCCGAGTCGCCGCCGGCCGAGAAGATAGCGGCGTACGGTCGTTGCCTGCAGTGCAACGTGCCGCTGGAGAAACTGACCCGCGAGCAGGCGCGGCCGTCGGTGCCGTTCTTCATCTACCAGATTCATCATGATTTTCGGGGTTGCCCCAAGTGCCGCAAGGTGTTTTGGCCGGGCGACCACGTTGAGCAGATGTCGCAGCGGGCCGGGCCGCCGCCGCGACCACGCCGGCTGTTCCGCGGCGGGCCCCGCAGGTAAGACAGAAAAAGTTCCGTTCTTCACGGAGGTAACCGGATGGCTGTTGTACTGGACGGCAAGAACCTGAAAATCGAGGACATGGTCCGCGTGGCGCGACGGCGCGAGAAAGTCGAGCTGGCCCCGGCAGCCAAGACGAGAATCAACCACTGCCGCGGGTTTATCGAGGAAAAGGTCAAGGCACGGGCGGTGATGTACGGCATCACGACCGGCATCGGCGAACTGTCCGAGACCATCCTCACCCCGGAGCAGACCGAGCAGTTCCAGCGCTACATCGTCTATTCGCACTCGGCGGGGTGCGGCGTGCCGCTGCCCGAGGAAACGGTGCGGGCGGCCATCTGCTCGCGCATCAACGTCCTCTCCAACGGCAATTCCGGCATCCGGCTGCAGGTAGTCGAGTGCATGCTCGACATGCTCAACAAGGGCGTGACGCCGGTCGTGTTCGACAAGGGCTCGGTCGGCGCGTGCGGCGACCTGTCGCCGATGAGCCAGATGGCGCTCGTGCTGCTCGGCGAGGGCGAGGCTTTCTACCAGGGCAAGCGGATGAGCGGGGCTGAGGCGATGAAGGCGGCGGGCGTGGCGCCGATCCAGTTCGAGGCGCGTGACGGCCTTGCCTGCATCAACGGTTCCAACATGACTGCGGGCTGGGGCGCGCTTCATCTGAATGACGCCGACCACTACTACAAAGTTTCGGAAATCGCCGCCGCACTCACCCTCGAAGTGGTCAACGCCAACATGGTGGCCTACGACGAGCGGATTCACAAGGTGCGTGGCTATCCCGGCGCGCTCATCTGCGCCGAGAACGTCCGGCGACTGACCGCGGACTCGGAAATGCTTCAGCAGCCGGGCAAGAAAGTCCAGGACGCCTATAGCCTGCGCTCGACCCCGCAGGTCGTCGGCAGCGCCAAGGACGCCCTGAAGTGGGCGCGCTACATGTTCGAAATCGAGTTGAACGGCGTCGGCGACAACCCGCTCTTCTTCCCGGACGAGAAGGCCTACCTGACCGGCGCGAACTTCCAGGGCACGCCGCTCGGACTCGCGCTCGACCTGACCGGCGAGTGCGTGACGATGATCGCCGTGCTGTCCGAGCGCCGGACCAACCGGCTGCTCAACCGGAATCTCTCCTGCGGCCTGCCCGCGTTCCTGACCAAAGGCGCGGGGATGTTCTCGGGCCTGATGCTCACCCAGTACACGCAGGGCATGCTCATCTGCGAAGACCGCATCCTGTCCGCGCCGGCGTCAATCGGTTCGATACCGGCCGCAGCCGACCAGGAAGACTTCGTGTCGATGGCGTTCACCAGCGCCCTGAAGACGCGGCAGATTCTCGACAACTCCTGGTACGTGATCGCCATCGAGTTGATGGCCGGCGCGCAGGCGGTCGAGTTCCGCAAGCCGCTCAAGGCGGGCAAGGGCACGCAGGTCGCCTACGACTTCGTGCGCAAGCACGTGAAGATGATGGTCGAAGACCGGCCGGTGCAGGATGACATCAACAACCTGACCGCCGCCGTGAAGTCGGGCGAATTGCTCGACGCGGTCGAGCATGCGGTCGGGAAGCTGAACTGAGGATAGTTAGGAGTTAAGAGTTAGCAGTTAGGAGTTCAAGCCCGGGCGGGATTCCGACTGCTAACTCCTAACTGCTACCTGCTAATTCACTCAGCCATGCTCATCAAGAAGCTTAATGACTGCAGGGAAATCGCGGCCGGGGATCGCACCCGGCTGCGCGAGTTGCTGCATCCGTCACGGGATGCCGTCGCGGTGCGCTACTCGCTGGCCGCGGCGTGGCTCGCTCCGGGAAAGCGGTCACAGGCGCACCGGTTGAAGACAGCCGAAGTCTACTACCTTGTTCGCGGTAGCGGCGTCATGCACATCGGGCAAGAGGAGGCCAAGGTGAACGCCGGCGACGCGGTCTACATCCCGCCCGGTTCAATCCAGTGGTTTGAGAACAGCGGTACAGAGGAAATCGAGTTCATCTGCATCGTGGACCCGGCCTGGCAGCCGGAGGACGAAGAAGTCCTGTAGGACAAACACCGGGCCCGGCTTGCCAGGCCCGGTCTGAGGTTCTCTCGGGTCACCGTCTAACCCGTCGAACGGATACATTATCCATCCGGTCTTGCCATACGTCAAGCATAGCCACGCGCCAAACGGCCCTTGAACAGCGAAGCAGGACCCGTAGGCCCTGCTTCGAGATATCGGCGGCAGAACTAGTGCGAGACTACAAGGCGGCCGGTTTGTGAACCGGTTGTTGTTTCGACCCGGATGAGGTACACGCCGGCCGGCACTTCCCGGCAGTCCCAGGCGACACTGCGGTTCCCTGCGGTGAGCGTGCCCTGTTCGAGGACGGCGACCTCCCGTCCCGCAATGTCCAAGACCGACACGCGGGCATGACCGGTCCGCGGCAGGCTGTAGCTGATGACCGTTTGTTCAAGCGCAGGGCTGGGCCGCGCGGCAGGGGCAGCAGGTCTTGCTGCGTCTGCGACCGGTCGCCTCTCCTCAACGCCGGTCATGTCAAAACCGTCGAAATAGAGGCCAACGGCGGTGTATCCAGCATAGAGGACACACGAGTAGCTGCCGCCGACGGTCATCCAGCCGGCCTGGGGAGCGAAGAAGTTGGTGGTCTGGTGGTCGCTCACTCTTACCGGCGTGGTCCAGTTGGTGTCGTTCGATGCCCAGGTGAACATGATGGACTCACCAGGAGTCACGGCGTAGCAGAGAGTAGCAGAGCCCGTACCGCGGCTGGAGGCGATACTCGGCATCTGTTCGGCAGAGTCGGTGTTGGCGACGGAACGGAAGTCCCAGGTCCGGCCGCTGTCGACACTGGAGTAGCAGTAGATATCCCAGCCGCTCGCGGATAGGTTACGCGCGTGAACCAGCCAGACAGTGCTGTTGGTGTGTCTCGCTCCGACGACCGGGTCGGCGACAGTAACTACGGGCGTGCCGACCTGTCGTGACGTCTGCCAGGTCGTGCCACGGTTGGTGCTCTGTCGCACGCGGAAAGACGCCGAGTCGGTGCTCGACTGCCTCAAGTCGCGCATGACTATGTAGATGTTGCCGCCATTGCCGTGACATATGTCGGGCTTGGGTGGTGTCTGGTTATCCACAACCTGGCCGACGGTTGAAGCCCAGGTCTTACCGTAGTCGGTGGACCGAAGCTGGTACATGTTGTACTCGCCGTTCCGGAGTTCGTAGGCGACGTAGAGATAGTACTGGTCCTCAAGGTCGCGGCAGGCGGAGACGTTCGCTACCGTGTCGCTGTCCACCTTCACGCTGGTGATGGAGCCGCCGCCGCCGCTCATGTTCCATCGGCCCACGTATATGTCGCCATTGCCGGCCGAGCTCTTGAAGAAGAAGAACACGAAGTCGGAATCGCCCTCGGCGACGACGAGTTCCAGCGAGGAAAGGACGTTGCCCGCGTGGAGGATGGCGTTCCAGTAGGCCCAGGTGTTGCCGCCGTCGGTCGAGCGGTAGATCTTTGCCGTGTCGCCGTTCTGGACGGTGAAGGCGGCGAACAGCACACCGTCCGAGGTCCCGTCGTAGGCGATCATCCGCTCGGACTTCAGCGGGGTGATGTACTTGAGGTGGCCGTCGAAGACGGTCACGTCCGGCCCCCAGAGCGGGCTGGGTTCGGCCGGCCCTCCGCTTTCCGCTTCACCTTCGACTTCGACCAACTGCGGCGGTTCGCCCTGGGTCGGTGCGGGCGGAGGCGGTGGTTCATACCCGGCCGGGATGTCTCCCGGGACCAGGACCGTCCGGGTCGGTGCTGCGGCCTCGCCGTCAGCCGATATCGCAACCGGTCGCTCTGCGCCGGCGTTGGGCGCAGCCCACGCCAAGACGCACAGGAGCGCTGCTGCCACTACTGCGAACGTTTTATGCTGCATAGGACCTCCTCAGGATTGTCGGTACGGGGTTGGGGTTCTTCTGGTTCTCCAGGTCCGCGCACGCGGTGCGCGACCGGAGTCTTCATCACATTGACACATCTTCATCTGCATTGAATATAGGCGCCCCGGTCTGCATGTCAAGCCGATTGGTACGCGAGCCTGAAAACCGCAGCCTTACGCGGACGGAAGTCAAGAAAAGAGGAGAGTACGACAAGGAGCCGTCCCCTCAGTACTGAAGCCTGCAGGTTCATCTCACAGCCGTAACGGGTACGGCAATGGTCCTGCCGCCGGCATCGGCCCGCACGAAGTATGCGCCCGGTACCATGTAAGTGGTATCGAGCGTGAGCGACTGCGTACGCGCAGCGCCGCGCTCCAGCCCGGCATGCGATAAGGAAACGGGGAGGGTCACGCCCTCCCCGTTTTGAACCTGACGGTCTGGCTACCGCAGGTTCACAAGCTTGACGGTCTCAGTCCTGCCGTCGACCGTCACGCGCAGGAAGCAGATTCTGTCTGTGACCCCGGGGTCCAGACGATGCTGTCCTGCCTCCAGCGTACCGCTGAAGAGCTCGCGTACGAGCCGGCCGCCCCGGTCGTAGAGCGACGCGCTCACGAGTGAGCGCCTTGGCAGCTCGAGGTTGGCTCTGCCGCCGAAGACCATCGCCATGCGCCCGGGCCGGACCGGCAGGGATCCCGAGCCGACTCCGGTGAAGTCCCAGCCGTCGAACCAGACTCTGCCTTGACCGTATTCCCGATAGGCGATGAATCCGCCCGAGGTCAAGCTTGAGTAGCCAATGTCGTGCGACACCTCGCCGGTGTTACGGTAGTCGTTGTGCTCACCGCGTGCCTCCCAGTTGGTGGGGTCGTCGGCGCGCGTGTAGGCGTAGACGATGGTATCCCATGCGGTTGTAGTCTCCGGGACTGACACGATGGCGCGGAACAGGTTGTCGTTGTACGAGCGACGAATCCGCGGGAATCGCATCAGCCAGGTTGAACGCGACTGGTTCGTGACCGGCCAGAACGACGCCGACCACGACATGCCGCCGTTCGCGGTGTATGCGTAGCGCGGGTAGATATTGCCATTGCCGGTGTAGCGTTGGATCACAAGCGCGATGGCGGCTTGGCTGTCCCCCGGCGCGGTTCGGTCAGCGGCAATCGAGACCTCGCGGAACCGGTGGGTGGAGCCCGTGTCTACAGTGGCGAACGACCAGGCCGACGATATGAGGTTGTTCGTGAAACGCCCAACCCGGTAGTAGGTGGAGTCGGTGTCGTCCATGTAGGCGATGTAGCCGTACCCGTCACCACCGGCGGCGAAGCTGGCTCCGCGCCGACCGGAGGCAACGTAGTTGGCGTTGCCCCAAGTTGCCCCGGCGTTGGTCGAGCTCATCGCCCGGATGTCACCGTCGGCCTCAGTCCAGACCACAAACAGGTGTTCGGGGTTCTCGATGTTCCGGTCGATGGCGACGCGGGTGATGGTGGTTGTCGTATCGATGGTCACCCAATGGTACTTGGATGCGTCGGGCGTTTCGCGCCGGATGCGCAGACCAGCCTTGCTCGCAGCCGAGACGATGTAGACCCACGTGGTGTCGCCTGGCCCGTGCCCGCACAGTACCTGCGCGTCATTCAGGTGACCGACGGAGGAGTTGTTGCCGATTATCCGCGGGAAATAGCTCCAGTTCGCGCCGCCGTCGGTCGAACGCCAGATGTGAGCGGTATCATCTTCTGCGGGGTCCCGATGGAGCATGCTGACGTAGATGTCGCCGGTCTCGGTGTCGTTGTCGACCGATATCCGGCCGCTGGGCTGATACTCCGGCTCCCCGACCAGGATGTCGGTTCCCCAGTCTTGCGCGGGCGGCACCCAGCTCGGGTCGTCGAACTCGCTCGGTGTCCCATTGCCACCGGGGCCCTGGAGCGCCCAGTCCGGCTCGCTGTTCTTGATGACGTTGCCGGCACCACCGTCCGACTGTCCCTGGTCGAGCGGCGCAAGGCCGTCCCAGAGATGCTGCCAAGGCGGAATCTGCCGGTCGGTCGGGCCGGTTTCGACCGAGCCTGCGGCCAGTGCTGCTGTGAGCAGCAGGGTGAAGATTACTGCTTTATGCACTTTGACTCCTACGTTTGATACTTCACTGTCTTCCATGCGGGCCGACGTGCATCGCCGGCACTCAGAGAAATATACAACACAGCAGCCCTCTGTCAATGGCAAAGAGCCGGTTGGTCAACAATCCGAACAACCGACACGCCGCGCCGGGTGCTTCCCCGGGTCGCCTGAGCCTGCGAGTCTGTTGACAGGGATGGCTGTTGATGGGACAATGTCGTGATGCCTGACGCACGGCCGTACATGCTCGCCCTTGCCCTCGAGGCGGCACCGCTGGGCGTGGTCCGGCTGGCCCGGCCCGCGTGGCGAAAGAGTGCGTACGTGGCCACGCTGGTTGTAGACCCGGATGGGGCCGGGAATCCGTGGGCTGTTCCGACCCGGGCTGACACCCGAAACTCGTCGGCCGGCTTCTATCCCCGAGGCTAACCATGGCACGCAAACCGAAAGTCCCGAAGCTAGACGCGGAGCACGCGCTCAAATCACCTAAGGCTGAGCGGGAGGACTGGCCGACGTACAAGAAGCGGAGTTCCTTAGGTTCATACCTGATGCTACTCCTCTTCCTCGCCATTGCCGGCGTGATCGTCTACTATGTTCTCTACCGCAAGGAGCAGGCTTCCATGTTCTGGAACCGGATAACGCACCGGGACAGGACTCCGGCTCAGGTTGAGCCCGACCAGTAGCATACGGCGAGGCCTGGCAGTTTGCCGTGGAGGTCAAACTGCAGATCACCGCGCAAGTTGCCCTGCAAGTCATCCTGCGAGTAGCGCGGCAAGTTGTACAGAGAGTGGCGCCGACTGTGGCGGCCAGAATCGCGGTCGGGATTACGCAGATGGTGGCGCTCAGAGTCATCCCTGCAACTGCCCTGCAGACCGCAGGCCAGGACGCTCCGGATATCACGCGGACGGTCTCCTCCAGAGTGACCCCGAGAGCCACACCGCGAACCACCTCCTGAACCGTTCCCGGAACGACCCCCAGGCCGACCTACACAGCGACCTCAACCGTCTAGGATTGTTCGACTTAGCTACGATCGCGGCCATTGACCGCGTGAGTCTGATTGGTATCATGCGGGAGATGGCTGGTGACACCCAAAGATCCAAGCTGAGAGGGTCTATCCTGTGAGTCTGGCTAAGCGGCGTGAGTTCCTGATGCGCGAGAGGTGGTTCTCGCTGTGGGACAAGGTCGAGGTGATGGACCCGGTCACGCAGGGCGTGATCGGGCACTTCCAGCGGAAGCTCCTGAGCATCCGCACGCAGTATCGCCTGCAGGACCCACTCGGCGACGTCGAGTTGATTGTCCAGCAGAAGCTGCTGGCCTGGCGGCCCACGTACAAGTTCTTCCGCGGCAATACGTCGGGCGAGCCGGATGAGGTAGCGCTTCTCGGGATACTCAGGAAGAGAATCTTCACCCTCAGGCCGCACTACTGGTTCGAGATCCCTGACGGCACGCGCCAGTTCGAGATCAACGGCAACTTCCTTGGGCTTTCCTACGACATCGTCGAGAACGGCCGGAGCATCGGCAGCGTCTCGAAGAAGTTCTGGGCGATACGTGACACCTACGGGCTCAGAATCGAGCCGACCGTGCTGGACCAGACTGCGCTGCTGCTGCTGGGCGCGGTGATGGTCATCCACGCCATCCAGGAAAAGCGCAAACGCCGCAGTCGAGGCTGAGGCGGCGCGTTCCGGCACAAGCTCAAGCACAGGCAGCGGCTGATCTGCGACCCTGCGTCGGTTTGACTTCGGGCAACTAGTAGCTGTCCTTTGAGGCGGGTCGGGGATTACGACCCAGTACCTGCAGTGAACCCGGCAACGGAGGCCGCTCAGGAGAAGTGCGAGCGCCGAGGTTCGAATGTCGAACGACGCAGCTTGTTCCCCTGACGGACCACAGATACTCTCACAGAATCACCGAACCGACAACTTGGTCGCGATGCGCCGGGGAGACACGGCCAGCCACGCCGCACGGGCGGAGTCGTGCTACTCGGCTTCTGCGAGTAGGGACAGCGGCACTACTTCTACGTTTTGCGGGAATTCCGTACCATGAAAATCCGACGGCCAACGTTTGATCTTCATGGTCTGACCACAGGCGGGGTGGACATGACGAGCTGGCGGCTGCGCCCTTTGAAAGCCATTCGACTGGCCGGGTTCATGCCGTGCTCGCGATGCACCGGTTTGACTTTGGCCGCCCAATCGCTATCCCTTGAGCCGGGTCGGGGATTACGACCCAATACCTGGAGTGAACCCGGAAACGGCGGTCGCTCAGGATAAGTGCGAGCGCAGAAGCCGAGGCTGAGGTGGCGCGTTCCGGCACAAGCCCAAGCTCAAGCACACAGGATTGTCAGCGACACCGCGTACTGCAACTGAGCCGCAGTGCGATTGGCTCGTCGGCGCAAGCCGGGCTACGCCCCCCGCTTCTGCCCGGCAAATTCCAGGCGAGGTCGACTGTGCCGTTACAGACTTGACAGCGGAGGAAAGCGGCCTAAACTTCCCTGTGGTGGAACGAAGGCATATACTGGTGGTTGAGAACGAAAGGACGACGCTGACCCAGATCGGGAGTATTCTGGGTAGCGCCGGCTACCGTGTGACAGAAGCCTTGAACGGAATCGCCGCCATCAAATCCGCGCAGACCGACCCTCCTGACCTCGTCCTCCTGGACCTGGTTATGCCGGGTGTCGACGGCTATGGCGTCTGCGCCTTGCTCAAGCAGAACAGCAACTTCCATGCCCCAATTGTCGTGCTATCCGGCCGAACCGGTAAAAAAGAAGTCAAGGCGGCGTTCGGGGCCGGCGCCGACGCGGTTCTGGCCAATCCGGTTGACCGTCAGACACTGCTTTCAAAGGTATCGGAGCTCCTTCTCACCAATGGGGCGCCCAGTTCGGAGCCGACGCCGTGACCCAGAAAAAAGACGAGCTTCTCGCCGGCCTCAAGGAGGCAATTCTGACCGAGGAAACCGGCATCCAGTTCTACGCCGCCGCTGCCGCCAGGACGACCGATACCCGGGGACGGGAGGTCTTTGAACAGCTCGCGCGTGACGAGGCCGAGCACAAGCACTGGTTGCGCCGCCAGTACGGCCACGTTGTTGAAGGCACTCCGTGGGAAGAGATGAAGCCGGTGTTTCACGCCGACCTCTCCGGTCCCGACCCGATTTTCTCCGCCCAGTTGCGGGCGAGAATCGGCGAGGCGCACTGGGAGATGACCGCGCTCTCGGTTGGTCTCGCGCTGGAGGAGGCGACGATTACCCGCTACCGGGACCTGGCCGGGGCCGCCGACCAGCCGGACGTGCGTCGTTTCTTTGAAGAGCTGGCGAAGTGGGAGGAGTCTCACGCTGCGGCACTGAGCCGGCAGTCCGGCCTGTTGAGAGAATCATACTGGCACGAAGCCCGATTCGCACCGTTCTAACACCAACATCCCGTCCCGGCAACCGCCTCCCGACCGCTGCCGCTACTTTTTCGGCGCTCGGCTGAGGGCGGATATCAACGTCCGCACCTGACGCAGGCCGTCACGCACCTCTGCCTGAAGGCTGTCGTTGGCCGCGTCCGGCTGGCCGGCGATGGCCGCAGTCAACTGGCGCAACTTTCCTATCTCGGCGTTGAGTTGAGAAATCAGTCGTGCCTGCGCCGGGCTGGGCTGGCCCTTGACGACCTGCTTCCGCACGAGCGCGGACCGCGATTCGAGGTCGTCGACCTCGGCGACCAGCGCGGCGACGGCATCGTAACGGGCAGCGGCCCGCGCCGAGTCGCGCTGCGCCTGGACCTCGGCCCGTGCGGCTTCCTCGATCCGGGCCTGTTCCTCCATCCGGGCTTCGCTCGCCGCCCGCCGTGACCGGGCAGAGGCGATAATGAACATCCCGACGGACGCACCGACGACAAGCACGCCGGCGAACACAAGAACAAGTGGGTTGTGCGGCAGAACGAAGCGGTGGGCCCGCTCCCTGACGTGCTGACCACAGGCGAAACAGACCTCCTGGCCTTTGGCCATACTCTCGCCGCAATGTGGACATTTGGGCATTCGTCTACCTTTCCTGAACGGTCTGCTCAGCGCGGCCGGCTGCCCGTGTCACTGGGTCCTGCCCAGTTCCCCGGTCATTTCTTCGAGCCGCCGCTTTCCCGCCTCGATGCTGTCTCGCTGCTCCGGTTTCTTGTTTTCGTCTGCAGACGCGAGGACGACGATGGACTCACGCAGCCGAGCGAGTTCCATTTGCTGTTGACTGATCATGCTCTTCTGCAGCGGGGTCGGGTATGATGCCACGCGCGTGCGAACCGAGTTGAAACGGGAGTCGATGTCGTTCAGGTCCGCCGTGAGTGAACGCGCTTCGGGGTCGTTCTGCGCGACGCGCACCATCTCCTGCCACTGGTACGAGGCACGACGGGTCGAATCTTTGACCCGCAGCATCTCCGCCTCGGCGGCAAGCACCGCCTGCTTCCTGGCAGCATTGTTGCGCATCATCAATAGCGCGCCAAGGACCAGTAACACAACCAGACCGGCACCCACGTACACAAATGGGTTGATGCGGTGCTCGTGCCGGTAGGCGCGCCGCGTGCGGACGTGCTGACCGCAGGCAAAGCAGTGCTCCTGCCCGTCCTCCATCGATTCACCGCAGTGCGGGCATCGGGCCATATCTCCTCCCTAGAGCAGGGCGCTCAGGTCAACCTCGTACAGAGCGGTCGGCTGCAAGATGCCGAACCTACCCAGCACCTCGGGGTGCACCTCACCCAGCACACCCCACGGCATTTCAGATTGCAGATTGTAGATTGCAGATTGAGCGGGCGAGGTGAATACCACGGCGCAGCGGCCACCAATGAACGGAGCACTCTTGTCCTTGTCCATCCCGACGAACCGCAGCCCCAGGCCGAGTTCGCGGGACAGCGCGTCCAGCATCTGCTTCGCGTCGGTGTAGCCGACCCTCGGTCCGGCGATGGCGGCGGCGAGCTTGCGTCGCGTGTGCACGCCCGTCTCCATTTCCTCTGACAGTTCGAAACAGTCACCGGCTTCGAATATCTGCTGCGGCATCTCTCGAGTGGTGTTCACACGCAGAGTGCTCAGCAGACCGGTAACGAGCTGCTCACGTGCGAGGGTCTGCTCGACGCTTATCGGGTTCGCAAGCCGCACGTGGTGGGCGGGTACCGGCAGGCCGAGCTTCTCATAATGCTCGGCCCCGTTGGTGAGTGCCGGCGTCATGATCTCGAGGAAACCGAGCCCGGTCATCACGCGCCGCGCGATCGTCGACAGCTCCTCGATCGGCTGGTGGCTGCCCACGGTCATGCTCGGGACAAGCCGAGGCGTGATCCGGTGGTAGCCGTACGCAATGGCGACATCCTCAAAGACATCGTAGTCGTGCATGATATCGGCACGGTACGAGGGAATCTGCAGCATAATAGCACCGGCCTCGGATTTCGCGCCGTAGCGCATCCGTTCCAGCAACTTCGTCATGTCCGGCACCTCGACGCCGATGAGCCGCTCGGCCGCCTGCTGGTCGATGGTCCGCAACCGGGGCTTCAGGTTTGGTGTGACTTCCTTGGTCCCGTCCGGATAGACTACCTGCACGGTCTCGACCCTGGCGCCAAGGTCGGCCAGCCCGCAGGCGATGACAGCGATCGTCTTCTCAATCGCGTTCTTGTCCGGACCGGTCACGTCAACAAACAGGTTCCGTGTCTTCTGGGTCACCCGCGTATCCTCGCTGTTGATGATGGGCGGCATCGAAAGCACCTTGCCGTTCGAGTCGCTGAGCAATGGGTACCTGTCGAGCTTCTCGAGGAGGTGCTTGTACCCGACGCCCTTTGGGTGGTTCTCCAGTATCTCCCTCGGTGTCGCCGCCCGCATTTCCGAATCCCCAGTCCCTAACCCCTGACCCCTAGCCCCTTCTCCAATGGGCATGCCGAACAGCGGCACGAAACTCACCCCGTCGGGTGCAATCGCCGAATACTCGAAGTCCGGCTCGACCGTGTCGAGGTCATAGACGCCGATTGACGCGCGCCTGCGGTTCCGCCCCAGCGCCCAGTGCAGATTCTCCTGCATCTTCATCACCGTCTTCACGGTCTCGTCATCCATCACGAGCCCGCGGACCACGCAGGCGACGATGTACGGCCGGATGCTCTCCAGCCCCGGCTGCACCGTGACCTTGAAGCCGGAAGGTTCTATGCGGTACACGGGCAGGCCGGTCTCGATACCGAGGTAGCCACGCAGCGCCCGCGCCAATCCGGCTGCGTCGAACATATCCGGCCGGACCGGCAGCAGGCTGATGCGGATGACTTCAGAAGTGCCGGTCTCGACCAGCGCCTTGCTTCCGCACCATTCGCAGGTGTTGTTGAAGTCGGCGCGCTCCAGCACCTCGGTCACGTGCCCGCACTTGTTGCAGCGGAACGCGGTGACGCTCGCGGTACCTTCGACGTCGTTGCCGAGTTGCTCCAGTGCGGCGACGAGTTCGTCTTTACCCAGGCTCTTGCCGATCAGCCGCTTGAGCGTTGCCGTCGCGATGCTAACGACTGGCAAGCTGTCTCCGCACTTCTGCCTTCTGCAGTCTGGCTTCTGACTTCTGCCTTCGTCTCATTCGGATAGTCTTGCTTGTCGCAGCCAATCGATGTCCGCCATGTAAAGCCTGCGGATGTCGTCGAGACCGAACCGCAGCATGGCAATCCGCTCCACCCCGCCGCCCCACGCCAGCACCGGGACCTTGCAGCCGAGTGGCCGCGTCACCTCGGGACGGAATACACCGGACCCGCACATCTCAATCCAGCCGAGCTTGCCCATCTTGGCGAATACCTCGGCGCTCGGCTCGGTGTACGGGAAGAACGACGGCCGGAACCGCACATCCTCGGCGCCCATCTTCTTGTAGAACGCTTCAAGTGTGCCGAACAGGGTCGCGAGCGTCGCCTGCTCGTCGATGATGATACCATCAATCTGCATGAACTCGGCGAGGTGAGTCTGGTCGGTCGCCTCGCGGCGGAAGGTCTTGCCGATGCAGAAGACCTTGCGCGGCGGTTTGGGATTCGCCGCCAGGGCGCGGATGGAAGCCGAGGTCGTGTGCGTACGCAGCACCAGTTGCCGCGCCTTCTCGACATCCCACTTGTAGCGCCAGCCGGTCGAGCCGGTATCTCCGCCGTCCTCGTGCGTCCGGGCAACGTGTCGTACCAAATCAGGGACAGGACCCGAAAACGGGGACTGTACCGGCGAGCGTTTGACGCGAGCCTCCGGGGGACTGTCCCCGCTTTCGGATGAGTCCGCCTCACCGGGCAGCCGTCCGTACTTCGGCTCGGCCACGTAGAATGTATCTTGCATCTCGCGCGCCGGATGGTCCTGGGGCTGGAACAGCGCGTCGAAGACCCAGAAAGCAGTGTCAACCGTCGGCGACGCCACCTCCTCAAAACCCATCTCGAAGAACGCTCGCCGTATCTCCTGTATCACCCGCTGCAGCGGATGCTCTTTGCCCGGGTACTTGGGCGATGTCGCCAGCCCCGGGTCGTACTTCCTGAATACGACTTCCCGCCACCTGCCCGTTGAGAGAAGCTCCGGAGTGAGTTGGTTGACCTCGATTGCCGGCTCGATGCCGCCGGCCTTAAGTGCTACGCCCGCATCGGTCAGCGACAGCTTCCGGCTTACGCGCTTCTTGCGCTTCAACAGCTCGTTCCTGCCCTTAAGCAGCTCAAGAGCTACTCTTGCGTCAGTGCCCGCCTCCGCCAGTTCGGTTTCGGTAGCTTGCCCGCGCTCGACAAGCTTCTCAACTAGCAGTTCGTCCGCGCCCTTTTCACTGAGTGCCGCCTCGCCCTTGTCGCTCAAGGCCAGCACGCCGGCATCGCGCGTGCACCATCCTTTGCGCGTCAGCCACTTGATCTCGGCGCGGACATCGTCCTTGCCCAGAAGCCTGGGCAGCTCCGACAGATTGGCCGCGCCGCCAGCAGCCTTCAGCACGGCCAGTGCCTTGCGCTCCGGGAAGCCCGCGGCCGCGGCACGACCGTCATCGGTCAGGCTGAACTCCTCCTGCGACTCTTCAGAGATGATAACCAGCCCGCGCTGCGCCAGGAGAGTCGCTCCAGCCATGACGAGCGACTGGTCGGTGCCGGTCTGCTTCACGACTTCCGCAACCGCAAGCGCCTTGCCCGCTTCGAGCGCGGCAAGGATGCGATATTCGATTTCTGGAAGGCGTACCATCCCGCTTCAATATGCCATAAATCGAGGGAAAGTCAAGGATGCACGCGGACTGACTTGAAAACGATGCTGCGTCGGTCTAGGCTTGAGCGACCCATGAAAGCGATGGTCATTGCCCGCACCGGGCGACTGGAGGACGCGCCGCTGGAGTTGCGCGATGTAGCACAGCCTGTACCGGCGGCAGGAGAGATTCTCATCAAAGTCTCGGTCTGCGGAGCCTGTCACACCGAACTCGATGAAATCGAGGGGCGCACCCCACCACCGAAGCTGCCGGTGATTCCGGGACACCAGGTCGTGGGGACGGTTGTTTCCGTTAATGCCGGGAAAACGGGGGACAGTCCCTCGGAGCGCCTGCGTCGGACTCGGCGCGGGACAGTCCCCGTTTTCCCGGGTGACCGCGTGGGCGTGGCGTGGATATTCTCGGCTTGCGGGAGGTGCGAATTTTGCCTCAGCGGGCAGGAGAATCTCTGCGCTGACTTCCAAGCCACCGGCCGGGATGCGAATGGTGGTTACGCGGAGTACATGATCGTTCCCGAGGCGTTCGCTTTCCAGATACCGGACGCATTCATCGATGCCGAGGCCGCGCCGCTGCTCTGTGCCGGAGCGGTGGGCTACCGTTCGTTGCGGCTGACAGGCATCAAGGACGGACAAGCCCTCGGTCTTACAGGATTCGGCGCGTCAGGGCACCTCGTGCTCAAGACCGTCCTGTTTCAGTACCCGCAGACGCGCGTCTACGTCTTCGCCCGCAGCAGGGAGGAGCAGGTGTTTGCCCGCGAGTTGGGAGCGACGTGGGCCGGCGATACGAATGACACCCCGCCCGAGTTACTGGACGCAATCATCGACACAACGCCCGTCTGGATGCCGGTCGTGGCCGCGCTCGAACGGCTGAAGCCGGGCGGCAGGCTGGTCATCAACGCCATTCGAAAAGAGGAAGTCGACAAACAGGCGCTGCTGGGGCTGGATTACGCGAAGCACCTGTGGATGGAGAAGGAGATCAAGAGCGTAGCCAATGTCACGCGCCGCGACGTCAGCGAGTTCCTCGCACTGGCCGCGCGAATACCCATCAAGCCTGAAGTACAGGAATACCGGCTGGAAGACGGAAATCAGGCGCTGCTAGAACTCAAACAACGCAAGATTCGCGGGGCGAAAGTGCTTCGCGTAGGCTGAATCGCTTGGGACACGATCCGAAATCGCCGAGCCGATTTCGGTCATGTCCCGCGCTCAAGCTGACTGACGACCGGCCTCAAAAGCAGGAACGCAACAACCACTGCCGGAGCTAGAACCGCAAGCATGGTCATCGCCAATGCGATTGTTCCGCCGCGTGCCGGGTCGAACGCCCGGTACAGGGTCTCGAACATCGGCATGACCCATATGAAGACCGCGACGACCGCCGCAACATGCACGATGACCACCATGTACCATCCCCACTTCTTGTGGAGCAGGAGCCCGATCGACCCGGCCAGCAGAATGAGGCTGCCGACGGTCTGGATTCGGTTCAGGAACAGAGTCTGCCCGACCAACGTCTGGATCATCGCGATATGCGATCGGTCCAGCACCGTGCCGAGCTGGGCGTACAGCGTACTTTGGGCGGCAAATGGCGCCAAGAAAAGGACAATGAGACCGGCGATGAACGTAATGCCTGATTGGACGATCAGCAGCCACGCGGCGACTGTCAGCGTAATGCGCCAGCGCCAGAGTGTCTGGTCTTCTCCGGCGCTGGCTTCCATGGTTGGCGGGCGACCCGCCGGACCGTCGCTACTTCAGCAGGCCCTTTCGCTTGAGCATCGCGGTCAGCAGCGCATCGAGGTCCGGCTTGGACTTTTCCTGCAGCCGGTAGCTCACGCGCACGATGGGTTTGTTCGCCTTGATGATGCGAGTGAGGTCAATCGGCGTTCCGGACAGCACGAGGTCGCAATCGGCCTTGTTGATCGTGTCCTCCAGCTCCTTGAGCTGCTCCTTGGAGTAGCCCATCGCCGGCAGCACGTTCTGCAGGTGCTTGAACTCCTCGAACGTCTTGGCGAGGGAACCGACAGCGAACGGCCGCGGGTTGACCATCTCCTTCGCACCGAACTGCTGAGCCGCGAGCTTGCCAGCGCCGTAGCCCATGCCACCGTGCGTTACGGTCGGGCCGTCCTCGACGACGAGCACCCGTTTGCCCTTGACCGCGGCCGGGTCAGCCACGGTGAGCGGCGAATCGGCATCGATGATGACTGCATTCGGGTTGGCCTGCTTCACGTTGGCGCGAACCTTCTCGATGTCGTTCGGCTTGGCTGTGTCCTCTTTGTTGATGACCACGGCGTCGGCTGAGCGCAGGTTGACCTCGCCCGGGTGGTAGCGGAGTTCGTGTCCGGGTCGCAGGGGGTCGACGATGACCGCGAGCAAGTCCGGTTTGTAGAAGGCGATTTCGTTGTTGCCGCCATCCCAGACGATGACATCGGCCTCTGCCTCGGCATGCTTCAGGATTTCCGCGTAGTCGCAGCCGGCGTAGATGACCATGCCGTGGTCAATGTACGGCTCGTACTCCTCGAGCTCCTCGATAGTCGCCTTCGCATCGTCGAGGTCCTTGTAGGTGGCAAACCGCTGCCAGACCTGTTTCTCAAGATCGCCGTAGGGCATCGGCTCCCGTATCGCCACGACCTTCAGGCCCTTGCTCTTCAGTATCTCGTACACGCGGCGCGAGGTCTGCGACTTACCGCACCCGGTCCGTACGGCACAGACCGCGGCGACTGGCTTCTTCGACTGGATCTGCAGGAACCGCGGCGAGATGAGCCGCCAGTTCGCGCCCGCCACGAGCACCTGCGACGCGAGGTTCATCAGGTAGACGTGCGAGACGTCCGAGTAGGCGAAGACGACCTCTTCCGCCTTCAGTTCCCTTATCAGGCTCGGCAGTTCGTGCTCGTAACGGGTCGGTATTCCGTTTGGGTAGAGCTTGCCCGCAAGGCTTACCGGGTACGGCCTCAGGCCGCCGGTCGTCCCGAGGTTCTGCTCCTTGGCCATGGTGAACGCCACGACTTCGTACTCCGCATTGTCGCGGAAGTAGGTGTTGAACACGTGGTAGTCCATCCCGACCGCACCAACGATGATGACGCGCTTTCTGTTAGGCATTGGGTTCTCCATATGTCCCATAGCTCCAATAGGCCCTGTTCCTAAAACCGTTCCGTCATCGACTTCGCCTGCAGGAACAGCAGCAGGTAGTCTCTGCCGCCGGCCTTGGAGTCGGTACCGGACATGTTGAAGCCGCCGAACGGCTGCACGTCAACCAGTGCGCCTGTGCACTTCCGGTTGATGTACATGTTTCCGACCATGAACTCCCGCTTTGCCCGGTAGATCTTCTCACGGTTGCGGGAGTAGACCGCGCCGGTCAACCCGTACTCGGTGCCGTTCGCTATCGCGAGCGCATCGGAGTAGTTCCGCGCCTTGATGACCGCGAGCACCGGCCCGAAGATCTCCTCTTGGGCGATGCGGTCGTTGCGCTTGATGTCGGCGATGATCGTGGGCTGAATGAAGTAGCCCTGTTCCGGGCCGCGTTTGCCACCCAGCACCAGCCGGCCTTCTTTCTTGCCGACAGCAATGTACTCCATGATGGAGTTGAACGCCTTCTCGTTGATGACCGGCCCGAGCCAGTTCTTCTGGTCTTCGACCGGGCCGATATGGTACTTCCTGGCCTGAATCACGAGCTTCTCGAGAAACTCGTCGTAGACCTTGGCGTCGACAATGACCCGCGAGCAGGCCGAACACTTCTGCCCCTGGAACCCGAACGCGGCGATAACCGTACCCAGGGCCGCTTCGTCCAGGTTCGCTTCCGAGTCGACGACGATGCAGTCCTTCCCGCCCATCTCGGCCACCACCCGCTTGATCCAGATCTGGCCCTTCTGGGTCTTCGCCGCCTTCTCGATGATGCCGAGGCCCACGGCCTTGGAACCGGTGAACGAGATGAACCGGGTCTTTGGGTGCTCCACGAGACAGTCGCCGACCGAACCGCCCGGTCCGGTCAGCAGGTTGACGACGCCCGCCGGCATCCCGGCCTTCTCGAGCACGTCCACGAAGAGGGCTGCGAGCAGCGGCGCATCGGAGGACGGCTTCAGCACCACGGTGTTGCCCGTTACGATGGCCGCGGTCGTCATACCGGCCATGATGGCGCATGGAAAGTTCCACGGCGGGATGACGATCCCGACACCCAGCGGGATGTAGCGCACTTCCTGGCTCTCGCCCGGGTATGGAGTTACGCCGGCCGGCGCA
This sequence comes from Caldifarciminota bacterium UBA2258, assembly GCA_002347155.1. Classification (GTDB taxonomy): domain Bacteria; phylum Hydrothermota; class Tepidihabitantia; order Tepidihabitantales; family Tepidihabitantaceae; genus UBA2258. The sequence continues at coordinate 23,122 of DDXO01000019.1, read as the reverse complement.
TCGTAGCGGATCGCCTCGCGGGCATAGAACTCGAGGAAGTCCACCGCCTCGGCAAAGTCGGCATCAGCCTCCAGCCAGTTCTTCCCTTCTTCGAGGATCATCGCGGCGTCGAACTCGAACCGTCGCTGCTTCATCATCCGCGACGCGCGCAGCACGATGCCGGCCCGCTCGATGGCAGGCATGTAGCGCCACGTCTCGAACGCCTTGAGCGCGGCCTTCATCGCCTGCTCGGCTTCCTTCACGGTTGCCTTCTGGAACGTGCCGACCGGGCTCTTGTCCGAGGGGTTGTATGAAACGAACTCCTCTTTCGCCCTGACATGCTTGCCGCCGATAACGAGGTCGTAGACGGTCTTCGACTTCGCCTTCAGGTCGGCGAGCGCCCTCTTCATCGGCTCTTGGTTTTCGGGCTTAGAGAAATCGAGATACGGCTCATTGCTGAACTTCGGTAGCATGATGCCTCCTGCAATAAGTAATTGTACGGACTTACATTATCGCAACGGCTATTATTGATTCCGGGCTGTGCTTCGGAAGCACGCGCGGCCAGCTAGGATGCCGAGTCCGTCGTTCGCAGCTCGAACTTCGGCGCTCGCACTTGTCCTGAGCGACCGCCGTTGCCGGGTTCACTCCAAGTGTTCGGGTCGTAAGCCTCGACCCGCTCCAAGGATAGCCATCCGGGCCTCCAAAGTCAAACCCAGGCAGGGACTGCTGTCCGAGGAGCGGACGAAGTCAGCTGTCAGAAGCTGGATGTGAGAAGCCGGAAGTGCGGATCGTGGAATCGGCCGCGGCGGCCGACGTTGGACGCTGTAACACGGGCACACGAAGACAAGGAGAGACACTGCCGGTTTGACTCTGTCGCCTCTCCGGGCTATAATTCGATTCCGGTTTCACAACCTGCTTAAGGAGAATATCATATGGCACATAAGAAGAGCGGCGGTTCAGGGAAAAACGGCCGTAACAGCCCCGGCCAGCGGCTGGGCGTGAAGGCGTTCGGTTCCGAGCGCGTGACGACGGGCAGCATCATCGTCCGGCAGCGCGGAACGCGCATTCTGCCGGGCGCGAACGTAGGCCGGGCCAAGGACGACACCTTGTTTGCCCTGGTCGACGGCACGGTGAAGTACGAGCGCGCGAGCAAGGACAAGCGGCGGGTAGCAGTAGTACCCACCGCGTAGGACCAACACGGACGGACCGGGACGAACACGGACAGACAGCCGGAAGGTTGACGGCATGCGGATCAGGTGGTTCGGACACTCGGCGTTCCTGCTGACGGCCCCGGACGGCACGCGAATCATCACCGACCCGTATGTATCGGGCAGCTACAACGGCGACATCAAGTACGGCCCGATTCGCGAGGCCGCGGACGCGGTCACGGTCAGTCACCACCACCAGGACCACGACGGAGTATCCGGGCTTCCCGGCAAGCCGAAGGTGTTCGAGGGCAAGGGCAGCTTCAGAGCCGGTTCGGTCAGCACAACGGGCGTCGAGACGTTCCATGATGAAAACCAGGGCGCTCGACGCGGCCGGAACATGGTATTCGTGTTCGAGGCCGAGGGTCTCAGGGTCTGTCACTGCGGCGACCTCGGGCACGTCTTGACTCCGCAGCAGGTCGCGGCGATCTGCCGGGTCGACGTGCTGCTGGTGCCGGTCGGCGGGACCTTCACGGTGGACGCGGCCGGGGCGCGAAGGGTCGCGGCCCAACTCGCGGCCAAGGTCATCATCCCGATGCACTACAAGACCGACAAGCTGGGCTTCGGCATCGACGGGGTCGAGGAGTTCATACGGGGACAGGCGAACGTCAAACGTCTCGCCACCGAGGTCGAAGTGAGTGCAGACAAGCTGCCGGCGGCGCCAGAAATCTGGGTGCTGGAACACGCGCTCTGAGGAAAGTGTGAATGGTGAATTGTGAAGGGTGAAAAGAGGCGCGAATGAAAGAGATTCAGTTCGAGACCATCAAGGACGCGGTTGCGAAGCTCTGCATTGACGCCAACTGCCTGCTCGGGGATGACGTGGTGCAGGCCTTTAAGGACGGCCTGAAGATAGAGGAGTCGCCGGCGGGCAAGGACATCCTAAACCAGCTCCTCGACAACGAGCAGATTGCCCGCAAGGAGATGATGCCTATCTGCCAGGACACCGGCTGGGCCGTGGTTTGGGTGGAAATGGGGTCAGGGGCTAGGGTTCAGGGCGGCGAACTGTACGACGCGATTCAGCAGGGCGTGGCCAAGGGATACAAGGACGGGTACCTGCGGAAGTCCATCGTCAAAGACCCGCTGCGGCGCGAGAACACGAAGGATAACACCCCGGCCATAATCTACGCCGACATCGTACCCGGCGACGGGCTGGAGATTACCGTCCAGCCCAAAGGCGGCGGGTCAGAGAACATGTCCGAGGTGAAAATGCTCTCTGCTTCGGACGGCGCCGAGGGTATCAAGAAGTTCGTCGTCGACCGGGTCGCACGATCCAAGGCGAACCCGTGCCCGCCGGTCATCGTCGGAGTCGGCATCGGCGGCACGTTCGAGAAGTGCGCGATGCTGGCCAAGCACTCGCTGCTTCGAGAAATCGGGTCAGTCCACCCCGACCCGTTCTATGCCGAAATGGAGAAGGAGCTGCTCGAACGCGTAAACAAGCTCGGCATCGGGCCCCAGGGGCTGGGCGGGCGCGTGACCGCGCTCGCGGTCTTCATCGAGGCATTCCCGTGCCACATCGCGACGATGCCCTGCGCGGTAAACATCAACTGCCACGCGGCGCGGCACCAGTCGGTTACCCTGTAGGAGGCGAGCATGGCAAAGAAGATCACTGCCCCATTGACCGCCGAAACCGTGAAGGACCTGCGCGCGGGCGACTCGGTCCTGATTTCCGGCACCATCTACACCGGCCGCGACCTCGCCCACAAGCGGCTGACCGATTCACTCAAGGCCGGCGAGAAGCTGCCGTTCGACCTTGCCGGCGCGGTCATCTACTACGTCGGGCCGTCGCCAGCCAAGCCGGGCAAAGTCATCGGCTCGGCCGGGCCGACCACGAGCTACCGGATGGACGCATATTCGCCGCTGCTGATGGAGAAAGGCCTGCGCGGCATGGTCGGCAAAGGCAACCGGACCCAGCCGGTGCTGGACGCGATGAAGAAACACGGCGCGGTCTATTTCGCGGCGGTAGGCGGCGCGGCCGCGCTCATCGCCCGGACCATCAAAGCGGCGAAGGTCATCGCCTACGATGACCTCGGGCCCGAGGCGGTGCGCGAGCTCCAGGTCGAGGATTTCCCGGCCATCGTCATCAATGACATGTACGGCGGCGACCTGTACGAAGCAGGCGTCGCGAAGTACAGGAAAGAGTGAACCATGGCGGAAGAAGTCAAAGGGCAAAAGCCAAAAGGCAAGAGTCAGAAGGCAGCAGCAGAGTCGTCCGCCCCTACTCCCCAACCCCTAGCCCCTAGCCCCTCTTCTCTGATTACCATCTTCGTGATGGGCGAGGCTTACCAGGTGCCGAAGGATCTGACCATCATGAAGGCGATGGAGTACGCCGGGTTCAAGTTCATCCGCGGGTGCGGTTGCCGGGGCGGGTTCTGCGGCGCGTGCGGAACGGTCTTCCGCACCAAAGACTCCTACAAGCTCAAGGTGGGACTTGCCTGCCAGACCGTGGTCGAGGACGGGATGTACCTGACCCAGATTCCCTTCTACCCGGCCAACAAGAAGGAATACGACATCGCCAAGGAACCGGCCAACACGCAGGTTCTCGTCCGGTTCTATCCGGAGATAATGCGCTGCATCGCCTGCAACTCCTGCACCAAGATCTGCCCGCAGGACATCGACGTGATGGGCTACATCAACGCGGCCATCCGCGGCGATATCGAGAAGGTCGCCGACATGTCGTTCGATTGCATCATGTGTGGCCTCTGCGCGTCCCGCTGCCCGGCCGAAATCGTCCACTACCAGGTCGGGCTGCTGGCGCGGCGGCTGTACGGGGCCAATGTGGCGAAGAAGGCGCCGCACCTGGCCGAGCGGATGAAGGAAATCAAGACGGGCAAGTTCGAGCCCGGGCTGGACAAGCTGGGCAAGATGACCGAGAAGGAGCTCTCGGCCATGTTCTACGACCCGAAGGTCCGCGACGTTGAGCCGTAAGGAGGAATGATGTACCCGCAAAACATGCAGGAATCCATCAAGCGGCTCGACGCGACCCGCGAGGCACGTATCAAGCAGGCGAAGATACCGCTGCTCGGACCCGAGCCCAAGAAGGAACTGCTCCATGGCTTCCACCCGGACTATATCCAGAGTTCGATGCGCGCGCTGACCGTCGGTCCCAATAAGGGTGACAGAACACCGCACGAGATCGCCGACGTGCTCGAGGCGTGGCCCATCGTAAACCCGGCCAAGTTCGATACCGAGCACCCGAAGTTCGACGTCGACGTACTCATCATTGGCGCGGGCGGGGCGGGCGTTTCCGCGGCGCTGGTGGCCGCGGCGCACGGCGCGAAAGTGCTGACCGTCACCAAGCTCCGCATCGGCGACGCCAACACGATGATGGCGCAGGGCGGCATCCAGGCTGCGGACAAGGCGAACGACTCGCCGGAACGGCACTACCTCGATGTGCTCGGCGGCGGCCACTTCAAGAATATCCCGGAGCTGGCGCGCGCACTTGTCTCCGACGCGCCGGGCGTCATCGAGTGGCTCGAAGAGCTCGGCGTGATGTTCGACAAGGACCCCGATGGCACGATGCTCACGATTCACGGCGGCGGTACGTCGCGTCGGCGAATGCACGCCGCCCGCGACTACACCGGCGCGGAAATCATGCGCACTCTGCGCGACGAGTTCCGCAACCAGAACCTGGAGCTGATCGAGTACTGCGTGGCGGTTGAACTCCTGACCGACGAGCACGGCGCTTGCGCCGGAGCGGCGTTCGTGAACCTCGAAACCCAGGAGCATTTCACGGTCCGGGCGAAGACGACAATTATCGCGACCGGCGGTTGCGGCCGCCTGCACGTGCAGGGCTTCCCCTGCACCAACCACTACGGCGCGACCGCGGACGGGCTGGTGCTTGCGTACCGGGCCGGGGCCAAGCTCGCGTTCATCGACACGATTCAGTATCACCCGACCGGCGCGGCCTACCCGGAGCAGATCTTCGGCCTGCTGATTACCGAGAAGGTGCGCGGCGTCGGAGCCCACCTTGTCAACGCCGAGGGAAACCGGTTCATCTACGAACTGGAGAGCCGCGACGTCACCGCCTCGTCCATCATCCGCGAGTGCAAGGGCCGGGGCCTGGGCGTGGTCACACCGACCGGGCGCCTCGGGGTCTGGCTCGATACGCCGCTCATCGAGGTACTGAAGGGCCCGGGCGCGGTGAAGAAGAACCTTCCCGCGATGTACCACCAGTACGAGCGGTTCGGCATCTTCATGGACAAGGAGCCGATCCTCACCTACCCGACTCAGCACTACCAGAACGGCGGCATCCTGATTAAGGACAACAGCGAGACCGGCGTGAAGAACCTCTACGCGGCCGGCGAAGTCGCGGGCGGCATCCACGGCCGGAACCGGCTGATGGGCAACTCCCTGCTCGACATCCTCGTGTTCGGCCGCCGGGCGGGCATTGCTGCGGCGGAAGCGGCGCGAAGCGCCGTCCTGAGCGAAGCGAAGGACCTCGGCTTCAACCACGTGGCCGCATTCGAGTCGGAATTGAAGTCGGCGAAGGTGCCGGTCGAACGTCGCTCGCCGATGCTCCTGCCCGAGTACCGCCGGGACGAGTTCAAGACCCCGTTTCCGTTCGCGGCCCTCGGCTGCGAGTAGCGGGCGATCCTACGGCTAAGCCTGCTGAGCGGGCGCACGTGACACCGGCAATCGAAGTAGCGAGACTGACCCGCCGGTTCAAGACGTTCGCCGCGGTCGACAACATCTCCTTTGAGGTAAACGCCGGCGAGGTATTCGGCTTCCTCGGTCCGAACGGCGCGGGCAAAACCACGACCGTGCGGATGCTCTGCACGCTCATCCGGCCGAATTCCGGCACAGCCAGGGTGGCGGGGTACGACGTCGCGCGCCAACAGAACGACGTCCGTCGCTCCATCGGCATCATCTTCCAGGACGCGTCGCTCGACGACCGGCTGACCGCGCGCGAGAACCTGCGCTTCCACGCGATGATATACAAGGTGCCGCGGACCGAGGTGAACGAGCGCATCAGCCGCGCGCTCGAATGGATGGAACTGGCGGACCGGGCCCGCGACCTCGTGCGCAACTTCTCGGGCGGGATGAAGCGGCGGCTGGAAATCGCCCGTGGACTGCTGCACGCACCCAGGGTGCTGTTCCTCGACGAGCCGACCCTCGGGCTCGACCCGCAGACCCGCTCGCGCATCTGGGAGCGCCTGCTGGCGCTGCGGCAGGAACACGGCATGACCCTGTTCCTGACCACCCACTACATGGACGAAGCCGAGAACTGCTACCGCATCGCCATCATCGACCACGGCCGGATAATCGCGCTCGACACACCGGCGAAGCTGAAGGCGCAGGTGCAGGGCGACCTCGTCCGTCTCGAAACCGTGGACGACGCGGCGGCCGAAGCCGAAGTGAAACAGCGGTACGGCGTTGAGGTCGTCAGAGACGCTACCGGGATCCACTTCGAGGTCGAGAACGGCGCCGCTTTCGTGCCCGGGCTGTTGCGCGAACTGCCGGTGGCGGTGCGGACAGTGAGCGTGCGGCCGCCAACGCTCGAAGACGTCTTTCTGAAGATGACCGGCCGGGAAATCCGCGACGACGAGGCGAGCAACCACGAGAAGCTGAAGGGCCGGCTCAAGCGGATGGGGAGAGCGTGGCGCTAGAGGATAGACGAAGTCAGACGCTAGAAGCTAGAGTGCAGAGTGCAGAATGTCCGGATATTCTCGCTTCCGCAATCTCGCTTCTCGCCTCTAGCTTCGTTCGGGCATGATCGACCTCGCCTGCATCCGCATGGTCTGGGAGCGCGACGTAATCCGCTACTTCCGGGAGAAGAGCCAGCTCTACGGCTCGCTGACGCGGCCGGTGCTCTGGCTGTTCGTGCTGGGCATGGGCCTGCGCGGCTCCGCCGGGCAGATCGGCGACGTCAACTACACCCAGTTCATCTTCCCGGGCATCATCGCGATGACCGCCATCTTTACCTCGATCCAGTCGGCGATCAGCATCATCTGGGACCGCGAGTTCGGGTTCCTGAAGGAGATTCTCGTGGCGCCGGTCCCGCGCACCTCGATCGTTATCGGCAAAGGACTGGCCGGGACCACGCTCTCGCTCATCCAGGGTTGCATTATCATCCTGCTTGCGCCGCTGGTGCACGTGCGCATCGCGCTGGCCAACATCGTCCCGCTCATCATCGTGCTGGCGCTGCTGTCGTTCGGCCTGACCGGCATCGGCATCGTGATTGCGGCGCGGATGACCTCGTTCCAGGGCTTCGGCACGATAATGAACTTCATCATCATGCCGATGTGGTTCCTCTCCGGCGCGCTCTTCCCGGCCAAGAACCTGCCGATCTGGCTTAACGTGCTCGTCCGGCTGAACCCGCTTACCTACGGAGTCGACCTCGTGCGGAAGCTGGTACTCGGGTTCTCCTATCACTCGCCCGTATTCGACTTCGTGTTCCTGGTCGGATTCGGCGTGCTCACCACCGCGGCTGCGGTTTTCTTCTTCAACCGCGGGGAGTACTAGCGGTGAGTGGTTCTAACCTGCTGAAGCTTGTCGTGAGTCTTGGAGTGGTGCTGGCCGCGGGCGGCATCGCTGCGCTGGCCACGACGCGGGCGACGCCAACGTGGTATCAGACACTGAAGAAGCCCTCGTTCAACCCGCCGAACTGGCTGTTCGGCCCGGCTTGGACCGTGCTCTACCTGCTGATGGCGGTCGCGGCGTGGTTCGTATGGAAGCAGGGCATCGGCGCGGCCGGGGTCAAGCTCGCACTGGCCGTGTTCCTTGTGCAACTCGTACTCAACGCGCTCTGGTCCATCTTCTTCTTCGGACTCCGCTCGCCTCTGGCCGGACTGGTGGACATCGTCGCCCTCTGGCTGGCTATCATCGCGACCATTATCCTCTTCTTCCGGGTCTCGGTGCCGGCCGGCGTCCTGCTCCTGCCGTACATCGTTTGGGTCACCTTCGCCGCCGTCCTCAACGCCGCGGTCTTCCACCTTAATCGCTAGCGGGCCTCTGCCGGAGCGAGCGCGCCCTCTGTCTGCCGGGCTTTACTTACCCACGGCCGTCAATAACATAGAGGACTCAGGAGTTACCTCATGAATAAACGCATGCTCTCAGCTACTGCGGTCATCATTCTGTCAGGTGCAACGCTTGCCGGACTTGTCGTCGGGTGCCGGGCATCCGGTCAGGCCGGCGTGAATCTGCTCGGGGTGCTGCCGGCCGGCTGGCGCGCGGTCGAGACCGTCTCTTCCGGGGACGGGCTCCGGCTTGCCCAGGTGATAGCGAAGGACGACAAGCAACGCGTGGTTATCGACGGCCGGCCGGACCCGGAGTACGACAGCATCCTTCCGGGTGGGCCGGTGTTCAGCCCGGACGGCCGACGTATCGCCTACGCGGCGCAGACCGGCGGCAGGTCGCGCGCGGTTATCGACGGCAAGCCCGGGCCCGAGTACGACGGGGTCCTCGCGGGCACACCGGTCTTCAGCTCTGACGGCGGGCATGTCGCCTACGCGGCACGCAGCGGCGACAAATGGCTGGTCGTGGCCGACGGCCGGCCCGGGCCGGAGTTCGATGCGGTCGCGGACGTGGTCTTCAGCCCGGACGGCAGGCATCTGGCCTACGTAGCGAAGAGCGGCGTCAGACTCAGCGTCGTGTTCGACGGCACGCCCGGCGCCGAGTACGATGCAGTCGGCAGTGGTTCCCTGGTCTTCAGCTCGAACAGCAACCGGTTCGCATACACCGCGCGCGACGACAACCGCTGGCTGGCGGTCATTGACGACCGTCCCGGGTTGGGATTCGACGAAGTCGGAGCCGTCGTTTTCAGCGCCGACGGAAGGCGCGTTGCCTACCCGGCGCGGAGGGGTGACAAATGGGTCGTGCTGATCGACCGCCAGTACGGCCGTGAATACGACACGACCGGCGCCGTGGTTTTCAGCCCCGACGGCAAGCGCGCCGGCTACGTGGCAAAGGCGGACGGCAAGTGGACGGCAATCATAGATGGACAGCCTGAATTGGAGTACGATCTGGTCCGCGACCTGGTTTTCAGCCCGGATGGCAGGCACGTCGCCTACGTGGCGGGCATCGGCGCGAAGCAGACCGTGGTCATGGACGGTCGGCCCGGGGCAGCGAGTGACGGAGTCGAGACCGTCGTTTTCGGCGCCGACAGCGTTAGGTTCGCGTTCCTCGCGACTCAGGGCGACTATGCCTTTGTGGTCGTCAATGGCCGACCCGGGCCGGGTTTTCACGAAGCCCGCAGTCTGGTCCTCAGCGCGGACGGCAAGCGCGTCGCCTATGCGGCGCGGCAGAACGACGACTGGGTCGTAGTCGTCGACGGTCGAGTTCGGCCGGAATCGGGCAGGGTTCCGCGGACCACGCCGCAGTTCAGTCCGGACGGCAGCCGTGTCGCGTATCTGGCGACTACGGGCGACAAATGGGTGGTGGTCCTGGACGGCCGGTCCGGGCCGGAGTTCGACACGGTTAACAGCGGGCCGGTGTTCCAGCCCGATGGCTCGATTGGGTATCTCGCCATGCGGTCGGACAGCCTCTTCCGCGTCAGGCAATAGCCGCGCATGCGGCCGGACCTGGGCGCTCACCGCGCTGGATGAGCGCGGGTCAGGACTCCGTGGACAGGTTGAAGTCGCGGACATGCTCACTCCCGCAATCTACTTTCGGTACACCGGTAGCCGGCCGGCCTCGCCCCGACGGCCCGACCGCCGGCGGCTCGTGTCAACCCGGCCATAGTGCGACTCTCGGCGACGCCGGACGGGTGGATCGGACCCGCCGCACTTGCGCCATTCTGGGGTCCACCTGTCACCTTCTTGACGAACAACCCGGGGAAGGCGTCTGTCAGAGGGGCCGTTGACTCGCGGGAAATCACGGCGACCTTGCAAGGCACTACGTACCCGACCGTCGGACGGGTGTGTGTCGGCCGCCCCCGGCGGTTGTCTGAAGCAGCACTATCCACATTACCCGCGAGTTATCCACAGGTTAGTAACCAGGGGAATGCCAATGGGCCTCGACGGTCGTCTTCAGACAGTCCGGTACTGCCGTGTTGTTGTTGTGAAGCGACGGTCAACCTCCTGCGCCTGTCAACGGAAGGGGTGTCATTACCCGGGCTACCCGTTGCGGTGGGTCGCACGTGGTGCGACGAGTCGGAATCCGTGCCGACCCATCCTGCGGCAAGACGGCCTGTGGGCGGAACCGGGACTCAACAGGGCTCAGCGTGAACGCCAGCGCCTGGAGCAGCGACCGCGCCGGCCTGGGACGTCCCGGCAACAGATGCAAAAGCCGACCGGGACGCGCGCAGGTTCGTTGACAGCCGGCCGGGTTGAACTAGGATTGTAGCATGAGAACGACCGGGCCGGCGGCGACTGGCGGAGCAGAAAGGTAATGGCCTGGCTGGTGTACTGGCCGCTGCTGCTGGTGGCCGCGGCTGCGGTTGCGGCAGGCGTGGCCATACTCGTGCGCAGGCTGCGCCACCGCGACGACAACCCGTTCATCGTCAAACGCTGAGCAAGCTATGCAAGTACTTGACATGAGGCCGGCGTCGACGGTAGAATTGAACAGCATGCCCCACATGGAGGGGCATAAGGAGTTAACATGCAGAAGCTGTCCGTGTTGGTTGCGGTGACGTTCCTCTCGCCACTGGCGCTGGGAGTAACGCCGCTTTTCATCGGCCCGGAGCAAGTCACCGACGGCGGGGTGCCGATCGATGTCGGCTACTACGGTGCGCCGGCGATGTATGACTGGAATCTGGATGGGGCAAAGGACCTTATCCTCGGGCAGTTCACCGAGGGCAAGATCCGATTGTACGAGAACAAGGGCACGGACCAAGCCCCCGAATTCGACGGGTACACGTTCTTTCAGTCGGGCGGAAACGACATAACCTTGCCCTATGGCTGATGCATGGGTTCGAGTCCACAGGTTGTGGACTGGAATTCCGATGGCGACGCCGACCTTATCTCCGGCGACCGTAACGGTTACTTCAACGTCTGGATCTGGGACGATACCGGCCTGGTCGCCTACACGCAGTACAAGAAGACCGACTCAACGCCCATGGACGTCGGCACGAATTCGCAGCCGACGGTAGTTGACTGGAACGGAGACGGCAAGAAGGACCTGCTGCTCGGGTGCGAGAATGGCCAGGTGCTGTTCTGGCAGAACGTCGGCGGGGATACCTGGCCGATGTTCCAGAGCGCTGAGACCGTAGAGGCGGGCGGCGGGCCGATATACCAGTACCGCGTCAATCCGGTGGTGTTTGACCTCGATTGCGACGGGGTGAACGACCTGATCTGCGGGGCGGACGCTGGATACGTGCTATTCTACCGAAACACGGGCACAAACTCCAACCCGACGCTGGCCGCGGCCGAGACGCTGAAGTCGCCGCGCGGCGACCCGGTGCGGGCGAGCGGGACGTACGTCTACGGCTCGCGCTGCTGGTTCGGATTCTGGGATGCGGATTCGGTGCCGGACATTTTGCTGAGCGCATACGACGGCTACGTGGAGCTGTTCCGCGGGTTGTGGCCGGTCGGCGTGGAGGAAGGGAAGCCCGCGCCCGCGCGCCTCGCGCTTTCCGCCAGCCCGAATCCCACGAACGGAAGCAGCGTGACGATACGACTTACGCTTGATGCCCGACGCCAGACGCTGCTCCAAATACATGACCTGACCGGCCGTGTGGTTCGGACGCTCTGCGCGTCAAGCATGGAGCGTGGTGCGTACAGCGTCGTATGGGACGGTCGGGACGACTCGGGCGTTGAGGTGAACAGCGGCGTCTACTTCTGCCGGCTGTCAGGGTCCGGGAGAGCGACCTCGGAGCGAATCGTCGTCAGTCACTAGCCCAGCCCTCAAGTTCCTGCCCCGCCCGGCTCTCCGGGCGGGGCAGCTCTTTGCCGGCGGAGTCTAGCCCGCTATCTGGAGGTTGCCGATGCGGATTGTGGCCGGGCCGTAGTAGCCGTCCAGCGCCACCGTCTCCCGCGACAGTCTGATATCGGCCAGCGCGTCGAACCAGTTACCGATGAGGAGCCCGCCTCTGAACGGCTTGTCCGAGCCGTCTTCCCGGATTTCACCCAGGCGGATTTCCGAGGCGAAGTCGCCCGAAGTAGGGTCGGTGCGAAAGTCGGAAAACGACCGCACGACTATCACCCGGCCGGGGCCGAGGAGTTCCGCGGTCCGGTGCGGTCCGGCCGGCACGACCGTGTTTCCGGCCGGGCCGGACGGCTTTGCGCCCTGCTCGAGCAGGCCGAGGTAGTGGTAGTAACGGAGGCCGCCGAGGATTTCGTCGTAGCAGCCGTCTTTGAGCAGGGAGATGCGGCGGGCGGGTAGGAAGTCGCCTTCGATGCGCGAGTCCGGGCCGAACGGCACGAGCGGGTCGGAGAAGAGAGTTACCGTATCGCCCGCCAGCGGCTTATCGCCATATGCGGGTCTGCCTTTCTCGTAGCGCGACATCTTTTCGTAGACCGCCTTGCCGGAGCAGTGCCAGGAAAGCGGCTGGTAGTCGAGCTTCATGAAGTCATGCGCGGCTGCGCCCGTGAGCACGACCGGGCCGATGTGCTGCGGAGGCGGGCCGGCCTGGGCGATGCCGCGCGCATGGACTGCACCCATCAGGACGAGCGCCTGCGGGTCGAGGTCGCGGAGCCGGCGGGCGTGAGGGCGGGCGGTGTGCTCTGCTACTCTGTCTCCGAACCGGGCGATGAAGCAGACCTCGGCGTCGGTATGCGTGGCCCCGTATTCGAGCGCTATCCCGGAGCTCGTCTCGATGCGGGTGCGCAGCCGCCGGACAAAGACCTCGAGGTTCGAGACCTCGACGCCGAACTCGCCGGACGCAGCCTCAAGCAGGGCATCCGAGAAGCGTTGCACCCGGCCGAGCAGCGCGCCGTAGGAGAGTTCGTGGATTTCGTGGTCGGCGAGCTCGACCCGCGGGAATTCCGCGCCGGCTGCACTGACCGGATAGGGTTTATTGGGCTGGGTGCAGGCGGCCTGCGCGAGCGCTGCCAGCGTTGCCTTCATGGTCGCCTCGTCGTCGGATAAGAGCTGGTCGATTGCCTCGCCCATGTACTCGCTGCCGTCGGCCTTGTGCCGGCCGTAGACCTTCAGCCAGACTTCCTCGCTCGGCGACATGATGACTTCGCGCGGGTGCGGATTGGGCTGGCGCAGGAATTTGCCTTCCTTCGCCGTGTAGATTCCGGGCAGGCGAATGACTGTGGTCGCATCGGTCTCGGTCCGGCGCAGCGCCCAGCCTGCAATATCCAGACCGCGTTCCGCGGGCAGGGCCATCGCGGCCCCGGCTACGATTGACTTGATCTTATTGAAGTCCATGTTTCACCCCAGCTTCATGCGGCACCGGACATAGGGGCCGCCCGAGGATACGCGGGCGTATTCTTTGTGGCCTTTGCCGCAGGTTCCGCCCGAGCTGACATCGAGCTCGTTCGTGATGCCGTCGATGCTTGAGAGCACGTCCGGCACGTACCCGGTCAGGCCGACCTGGTAGTAGAGCTTTCCGGTCAGCCTGCCGGCTTTGATTTCCCGGCCGCGGAGCGCCTGGAGCTGCACGCCCCAGCCCAGCGGGTCTTCCATTCCGCTCGTCAGTTGTTCGATGAGGACCGCATCGCCGGAGTCGGCAATCAGTTCTTCCCTGGTCTTGCCGCCCTTCTCTTTTTCGAGCGGCAGGAAGTAGGTGTTGGTCATCCGCGCGTAGATGGGATGGTTGTAGGTCTCGAGTCGTCCGTTGGCCGAGAGCCTGAGTCCGGGCAGCCGGTCGCGCATGTGGAGGTAGGAATAGAGGTCGGTCATCAGGGTCGGCTGGAGGAAGCCGTCCTTTACGAGCACCGCCGGTTCGGTGGCGAGTACGCCGTCGTCCGAGAAGAAGATCGAGCCGTGCCGGCCGGGCAGGCCGCCGAAGTCGACGATGTTGACGAGGTCCGACCCGACGCGCTTGCCGATGTAGAGCGAGGCGCGGGCCGCGCCCCGCATCAGGGCGTCCACTTCGCAGCCGTGGCCGAACGACTCGTGAGCCAGGGTGCCGGCGATGTCCGGATCGAGGATGACGCGGTACTCACCGGCCGGAATCTTGTCCGCGGACAGGTACTGCACCGCGAGCTCCGCCGTCTCGCGGATTGTTTCATCCGTAATGTGCGCCGCCTCGTGCCCGGGCGCCAGCGAGCCCTTGAAGTTCATGGCCTGTTTCCTGCCGTCGGAAGCGACCGGCACAAGGTAGAGGCCGACGTTGGAGATGTCGGACGAGAGCAGCCGGGTCCGGTTGCCGAAGAGGCGGTACTCGCGTTCGTAGACGTAGACCGCGCGCGGGGCAACGATACGCGCATCGAACGCTGCCAGCTTTTCAAAGGCGTGCCGGCAGATTGCCTGGCGTTCCGGTGCGGTCACCTTGGCGGGGTCCTCTTTAAATTCGCTGCGGAAGTGGCGGTCGAGTTCGTCGCCCGGGTCAGGCATCGGGCCCTGTTTCACCACGATCGATTGAACCAGGTCGCGGGTCAGCCGAATCAGGTAGTCGCGGTCGTTGATGCGGCTGGTGGACGCAGAGAAGAAAGTCATGCCGTCCCAGGCCGAGATGCGGATGCCGGGCCGCGGCGGTACCGGGTTGGTGCGTTCGTCGGCCGGACTCTTTGAGACCGTTTCGCCGGCGGACTGCGTGACGAGGACGGACGCGTACGGCGCCTTCTTCTCCGCCTCGGCAACAAGTTCCGGCAGGAACCCGCGCAGCTCTTCCAGTTGGGGCGGAAGGTCGTAACCCATGGTCGTCATTCCTTTCGAGACAGGATGTCAGTCGGGCTGGCGAAGCCCATCGTCATCAGCGGCTCGAATCCGAGCTTCTGCCAGCAGGTTCCGCTGGGCGGATTGTTGTTCGCCCAGTCAAGCATCACCATTGACACGCGGCGTTCGGCAAGGAAACTCGCCGCGGCGCGGGTCAGGCCGGTCATGACTCCCCGTTCGCGCCACTCCGGGTCAACCCAGGCGTCGTCGATCCGACCGAAGCGCACCGGGTCCAGGTTCGAATTGTCGAGAATGCGCACGACCAGCATCGCTACCGGCTGCGAAAATGGGGGCTGTACCGGATTGCTGCCACGTCCTCGGGGCAGGGGACTGTCCCCATTTTTGCCAGGAATGGCAACGAAGATGCGGTTCTGGTCCTTCTCCATTATCTTGGAGTAGAACTCCTCGAGGCCGTCGATGAGCTCGGGGCTCAGCCGCCAGACGCGCGGGTCCCGGCCGATGAGCAGATCCTGCAGGGCGATGCGCATCCGTTTCAGCTCGGGCAGGTCGCGTTCTGTCGCCCGGCGGATGCTGTACTTTCGGGAGCGCTTCGTCTCCGCCATCGCTCAGTTTCCAGTTACCGGTGACCAGTGTCCAGTACCGGAATTCGCTCCCTGACTGGAAACTGGTACCTGAGAACTGGACATTTGCGGCTCTACGTCAGCAAGCATCCCTTCTCCTGGTACTCAGTGAAGAGTCGTCCCCAGTCGGTGTCGCTTTTCCACTGCTCGTATATCCTGCGTTCCTTGAGCGGCCAGCGGATGCGGTCGTGGTACGTCTCGGAGACGAATATCGGGAAGTAGACGATGGGCGTGTGGAAGAGCAACTTCTGGAGGAAGCGGGTCGGGCCGTACCACGACAGCCAGCCCATGACCCGGTGGAAGTTCCAGCCGACGTCGAAGCCCCAGCTCTCGCCCGACACATCGTCGCCGGCGAGCTCGATTTCCCGCGGTTCGCCGACGCCCAGTCCCGCCTCGTGCGCCAGCCGGATGTACTTGATGGACATCGGGTCGAAACCCATCAGCTTTGCCGATATCGCGTCGATGGCGACCTGGTCGCCGGACGCGAGGATGATGTTTTTCACCACCGGCCGCAGGGTACGCGGCCCCTGACCGTCGCCCACCGTCGTGCCGTCCATCACCGCGAAGATGCCGGAGTGGATTTCTTTCTGGATGGCGAGCAGGTCCACGAGCGTCTCATGAATCCAGGTATGGGTGTAATGGCGGTGGGTCGAGAGCAGCCCGCCGAACGCGTTCTTCATTGCGCCAGTGGTGGTGGTGTAGATGTGGCACTTCACGGTCGGCAGGTGGACTATGTTCTTGCCGAAGAAGTAGTCGGGCATCTTCAGGCCCCGGGGATAGATGCGGTCGAGCGCAAGCAGCTTCGCTTTGGGCTCAAACGGTACCCACTTCATGTCCTCATGCTTGAAGTTGTAGAGCACCGGCAGCCCGCACTTCTTGAATATCGGTACGTACTGGTTGAGGTCCTCGCCCTTGTACGTGTCGATGACCACGGTCTTGTTCTGCACGCAGGAGAGGTCGTTGTACCCGAGGTCATGGAGTCCGAGGATTGTGCCCTCTAGCTGCCATGGCGTCGTGTTTGCCGAGGGCATCGGGTAGTGCCAGGAGATGTTGTCCTTGAGGATTGTGGTCTTGCCCGGGGCGAGGAACTTGTCGGCTTCGGCCAGCGCCAGCAGCCGGCGATAGTCTTCGAGGACCGATTCAGGTCTGGTCCGAAGGACCGCGACCTTTGCCCGGGCGCTCATACGTGGCCATTATAGCGGCTTCACCGCCACGGCGCAACCCGACGTGCGGCTCATCTCCGAAACCGGGCGGTGATTGCAGGCAAGGCCGGGTCACGCCCTGTCTCCGTCCAGAGACAGCATCTTCTACCAGATGCCCGGCAGCAGACGGTAACGAACCCGGCCCGCGTAGTCGCGGTAGCCGGCGAGCTCGGACTGCAGCGTCCGGTCTTCCAGACTGGTCCTTACTATCAGGACGACCGTCAATACCACTACCGGCGCGTATGCCCACAGTGAGTCGAGGAACAGCGGCGTGGCGAGATACGTAAGCAGACCTCCGGCATAGCCCGGATGCCGGACCCACCCATAGGGGCCGCTCGATACGACGTGATGGCCGCGGTCAGTCTGGATGCGCACGACCCCGGAGAAGAAGCGGTTCTCAACCAGGGCATATGAGCTTACGGCGTACCCGGCAAGGATGACTGCGAGCGACAGGACCTTCAGCGGCAGGCTGAGCGCAGGGGTCCAGCCGAACCGCTCGTCCAGGCCGACGACCAGCGGCACCGCGCCACCTCCGAGCACAAGCAAGGACGACAGCACCTTGTCCCACGGTTTGGCGTTGCCCTGCTGCCCGAACCGGGCGCGCTCGGCTATCAGGTCCGGATTGCGCCGTGCCGCCAGCACGCGGCTGACGACGAACCCGAGGATGCAGACCAGCGCAAAGATCCAGGCCTCCCACCAGCCCCAGTGCCCGGAGACAAGCAGGGGCAGGAACGGCACGGCGACGGCAAAGACGAGCAACTGCACAACCACCCTGACGGTGACTGTCCAGGACCGACTACCCATGAGACCCATTTCCTGCTCGCGGCCCGGACGGGCAGACCCGGGCCCGCGCATCGCCGCGCCCGGATTGGTGAACCAGAGACGCCGTTGATGCTTCCGTGCAGACGCGGCTTGGTCCGGTCATGGCAGAGGTGCGAAATGCATGTCCTTCTTCCGGGTCTCGACATGCCGAAACCGGCCGCTATCGGTCACAATCGCTCGTGCCGTGGCCCCGTCCATGTGACCCGGTTCCATCAGGAACACGCCGTCTGGCTTGAGGATGCGGCGCACCTCACGCACCAGCGCGACCCGGTCGGCAATGCCGTGGAACGCATCCAGCAGCAGTACCAGGTCGGCGCACGCATCCGGGATTCCGGTATCATAGCCCCTGACCAGTACGGTCTCGACGTTGGCCAGCCCGGCGCGGGCCGCGCTCTCCTGCACCATCTTGACGGCCAGGGGTTGAATGTCGACCGCGTACACCCGGCCATCGGGTCCGACGAACCTGGCGACCGGGATTGTGTAGCGGCCCGGGCCGCAGGCATAGTCAACCACGGTCATCCCCCGGCGCAGGGGCAGGCGGGCCAGCTTCTGCTCGGGGCTGGAAAACAGGTCAACAAGCCGGTACATCCAGGTCATGGCCCGGAAACCGCTGTCGGACATGACACCTCGTCCTTCAGAACGACGCGGCATCATGCTCATACCGGTGGGACGCACGCTGGCCACCGATGTTGCAGCCCGGCGCCCGGGCGCAACCAACCTCGTGATGCCCGCGCGACGACGCACCACCCGGCAGTGACCGCTGTGGGCAACGGCGACCAGCGATGGACGATGAACCACGCATGCTCGTGCCCGGACTGGCGCCCGGCTTGGACCGGGATGGAGTCGCCCCCCGCCGGCAGCAAACCGCGATACCGTCGTTGATTGTCAACCGCAGCGGTGATTACCGCCAGGTGTCCGGGGCTTCTTCTGCGCCACGAAGAAACCCGAGCCATACCAGTCGGGGTACTTCTTGAACCAGCCGACCTCGGTTTCCTCCTGGTCGAGGACCGCGCGGGCCTCGGCACCGTACTTCTCACGCAGGAACCGGATACGCTCTGCCAGCGGGGCGAAGTACTCGTCCCACCACACATCCGCCGGCACACGGAAGTGCCCGACCAAGACGTAGCCCTGGGCTGCGACTGCGTCGATGCATTCGCGGGCGGTCTTGATATCACGATAGTAAGTTCCCTGCCAGTGGTCACGGAGCTCCGGCGGTGGCTCGGGTTGCGGCAGAATCCCATCGTGTACAACCACGAACCCCGCCGGCTTCACGAATCTGCGCCAGTCGCCGAGTCCCCTCTCGAAACCGACAACGTGGATGGAACCCTCGGACCAGATGATGTCGAACGTTCCGTCGGGGAAGTCCATTTCCAGCATCGAGCAGACCGCCACGCGGACCCGGTCCGAGAGCCCCGATTCGTCGATTCTCTTCCGGAGGCGTTCCAGCGACGGCTCGTGGATATCGAGACCGAGAACTTCCCCGTTGCTGAGCCTCGCCAGCTCGAGTGTCGGGCCTCCCTCGCCGCAACCCACGTCCAGGATACGCGGCCGGTCCAGGCCCGGGATCATCCGATACGCCCGGCGCGTCAGTTCCAGCCGGGCCGGGCTCGCCTGAAGCAGGCCCTCATGAAGCTCAGCTACAAGGTCGGCCCGGTTCAACATCCGCTGCGGACTTCTGTCCGGCTACGGTTGTCCAACATCCACATAGCCTCGACCAAGCTCACTATCCGGTGCCGGTCCTTCGGCCAATCTGCAATCTACAATCTGCAACCTGAAATGCCGCTGTGCCGCGCCTTGACATCGCTCCGTAATAGAAGGTCCCTGACACTCGTCATCTCGCCAGTCTCATCATGAGCTTGCGGAACTTCACCATTGGAATGGCGATGAGCGGTGCCGTGTAACGGACGGGCTTCCGGTTGATGCAGGTCTCCAGATGGTCGACTGCTTTCTCAACACTCATCATGAACGGCTTCACGTCGCCCTTTGCCATCTTGGTGTCCACAAATCCGAACCTCACATTCGTTACGTGTACGCCTCTCGGCTTCAGGGCTAGGGCGAGGCTGGCGAGGTAGCTGGAGAAGCCTGCTTTGGAGGCATAGTAGGACGGGGCTTCGGCTGAAAGCAGCTCATCAGCCACACTGGAGATGCCGATGAAGTGGCCCTGTCCTCGGTTGACCATCTGTGGGATGATAGCTGCCGCTGTCCTCACCATGCCGGTCAGGTTCACATCGAATACGCCTGCTTCGCTGCTCATATCGGCAAGGTCGAGGAACGCGCCGGTTCCCGCAAAGTAGATGCAGAGGTCCGGCGGGACGTCGCGCACCAGTTCGCCGAGCAGTTCCGCGTACCTGCTGTTACCGACATCCAGGACTCGGTGACGGTAGCTTGTATCGTCAATCGGCGACTCGCTCCGGGATACCCCGATGACATTCCACCCGCGCGCAAGCAGGCGCTTCGTTGTCGCCAGACCTATGCCGTCGGAGTTCCCGACCAGCAGTGCCATGTGCTGCAATGAAACCTCTTTCACATTCTGCGCAATTGCTGCATCAGCCTACGACAGAATCCATAAGACTGCCAGCGTGCTGAGACACCTCGTAATGCCCGATGTCCCTAGTCCTTTCCTCCCGCCGCAAGCTGTCGGCCTTCATCGCCGTCGGCCGTTGGCCGCAAGCTGTCAGCCGTCATCTGCATCGTCTCGACCTGCCACGTTGGCCCGGCTGAGTGGCCTCAACAGCCCCCGTCTGACGGTGCGTACAACGTTGACCTCTGAGGTCCCTGTCGGACAGTGCATCGTTTGCCGGCGATACCCTTAAGTCTTTCTGAGAACGAACAACGATGTACGATGCAACGATGTACGATTCCCCGCTGCGTCTTGGCCGGTTCATTCGCCTTTCGGCTTACGCCTCAGCGCCTTGCGCTTCCTTGACTCGACCTTCTTGATGTTCTCGGCTGCAGGCAGGTTCTCGGGCATGGTTCCGCCAAGATCGCGAATAGTCTGCCGGACCTTCGCGCCGACCTCCTTGTGCGTGCGGCAGGCCGCGTCTTTGCCCGAGATGCGGTCGCGTCTGAGCTTCTCCTCGGTCTGGGTGGCGCGAAACAGGTTCGCCGCAAGTTCGGTGCTGCCCATATGGTCGAGAATATCCTTGCCTTTGCCCAGTCGCTTCCGTTCGCGGATGTCCTGCGCCGACAGCCCGCCATAGAGACCTTGATAGCCGTGATTCTGGAATATCGCGTAGTCCAACGACGTGACCACGCCCACGCTCCTGGCAACGCCGGCCAGCTTGACGTTATGCAGCTTCATCTCGCGGCGAAGCAGCAGCCTTCGCTCATCCTCGCCGGATAGTTCGGCCATCTCCTGCCGCCGGGTCTGGATGGCGAAGTACGTCTGCCCCAGCGCCACGATTTCCTTGGCGGGGTCCGCGTTCTGTACGATCAGATAGCAGGCATAGCGGGACAGGAAGACGGTCCTGATTGCCCGCTGCGCCCCGCTCCCGATGTCGACCATTTCGGTGACGTCAACGAAATGGTCCTCCGGCTTCTGCCCGCTGTTGAAACATGCCAGCCGCGCTTTCTGGATGACCTGCTCGAAGTTCCGGTAGTCTGAATAGCCGAGCACCTGGGCGAACTCGCGGCTCGACCAGAACTCAGCACCGGATGCATTGACCCTACGAATCCGCTCAAACGGCGACACATGCGCGCCGTTCGACCTCATCACGTTGTCACTCATCGACTACCTCCTAAACGATGTACGAAAGAACGATGAACGAGGAGTGCCGCCGGCATCGAATCGGGTGACTGGCCATGATTCCCAGCCGTGTAGACGATCATTTGCTGTCCTCCGAGTTCTCCTTCGGGTCTATCCACCTTTGACAATCCGTAAAAGCCGGTTGCGCGGTATGACCGACTTAACGGGCGACAGGAAATAGACGCCGGGCGGAAGCCCTTCACCAATCCGGTTGCCATTGCAGATACCGACCATCCGGCCTGAGACATCGGAGAGAACGAAGCGTTCGGCCTCATGCCCGGGCACTGCGGCAAAGGAGCTGAAGGGATTGGGCTGGACCCGGAGCGCAGTCCGCGAGTTCGCAAGCTGTGGAGTTGGAGGTTCCTCTACCGCGATGTTGCCCAGCGAGTTGGTCTTGATGAGATACACATCTCCGTTCCCTGCGCCGTAGGAGCGGGTGTAGCCTGCGATGATGTAGCCGCCATCTGAGGTCTGCTGGGCCGAGCGGCCCCGCTCGTTGTCCGTCCCGCCATAGGTCCTGGTCCACAGGGTATCGCCTGAGGCGTTGGTCTTGATGAGATAGACATCTTCGTTCCCTGCGCCGAAGGACAGGGTGTAGCCTGCGATGATGTAGCCGCCATCTGAGGTCTGCTGGGCCGAGCGGCCCCGCTCGTTGTCCGTCCCGCCATAGGTTCTGGTCCACATTGTGTCGCCGCTGGCGTCGGTCTTGATGAGATAGACATCGCACGCGCCCGCTCCGAATGACCAGGTTGAGCCAGCGATGACAAACCCGCTGTCAGCAGTCTGCTGGACCGAGTAGCCGAAGTCTTCGCCCGTCCCGCCATAGGTTCTGGTCCACAGGGTATCACCTGAGGCGTTGGTCTTGATGAGATAGACATCTTCGTTCCCTGCGCCGTAGGAGCGGGTGTAGCCTGCGATGATGTAGCCGCCATCCGGGGTGTGCTGGACCGAGTAGCCCTCATCGTCGCCCGTCCCGCCATAGGTCCTGGTCCACAGGGTGTCGCCTGAGACGTTGGTCTTGATGATGTAGACATCGCCGCCCCCTGCGCCGAAGGACACGGTGTAGCCTGCGATGATGTAGCCGCCATCCGAGGTCTGCTGGACCGACCAGCCATCATCGTAGTCCGTCCCGCCATAGGTTCTGGTCCACATTGTGTCGCCGCTGGCGTCGGTCTTGATGAGATAGACATCGCCGCCCCCTGCGCCGAATGACACGGTCAAGCCTGCGATGACGTAGCCGCCATCTGAGGTCTGCTGGACCGAGCTGCCATCCTCCTCATCATCCTCCCCGCCATAGGTCCTGGTCCACAGGGTATCGCCTGAGGTGTTGGTCTTGATGAGATAGACATCGTAGTAGCCCAAGGCTGTGGTGTACCCGGCGACGACGTAGCCTCCATCTGAGGTCTGCTGGACCGAGCTGCCCTCAGCGTCGTCCGTCCCGCCATAGGCCCTCCACCAACTCGTTTGGCCAAGGGCCGGGGCAGCAAAGACAAGCATGATCACTATCAACTGCGCGGCCCATAGTCTTCCATGTCTCAAGGTCTTATCCTCCTTACGCGATTCGCAGACATTCTCCGGATTCCCGGCTGTTCACTTCCGTCCTCCTTTCACAATCCCGGTCTCTTCTTCGGTCAATCCGTACAACTCATACACGAGCGCGTCGATCTGGTTGTCGGTGGCGGCGATGGTAAGGTCGAGGGTGAGGCGGTCGGAAGCGGTCATGTCGCTCGTCCCCGTCTCCGGTTCTGTCGCTCCCGCTCGGCCAGGCGCGCTCGCATCATGCGTTCTCGCAGTCCTCCTTCTTCCACGAAGGCCTTTTCCAGTTGGCGGATCTGCTGGTCCAGGAGATAGTTGGTAACCTTGGTTCCTCGCTGTTTCATGTGG